>NZ_JBGCCU010000007.1:0-300000 GCF_041261445.1 Catenulispora sp. EB89 | reverse complement strand
GGGTCGATCGTGTTCCAGACCTCCTCCGAGTACACGAGCCCCAGCCCTCAGGGCGTCGCCGTCATCACCTGGAACGGCACGAGTGCGAAGGTCACCCAGGTCCTGCCCATCCCGTCCCAGTCGTCCACGATGGGCACCGACCGGCACCCGTCGATCTCGCCGGACGGGAAGACGGTCGTGTTCACCGGCCAGGTGCACTACGACGAGCTGTTCACCTCGACCCGGCAGGCGGACGGCAGCTGGTCGGCCCCCAAGCAGGTGACGTTCGACCGGTACGGCGGCGTCGACTACGTCGACCACACCGGACCGGTGTTCGAACCCGACGGCAAGACCGTCGCCTTCCGCCGCTCCGACATGACGAATCCGAGCTCGCCGGTCAACGGCACCTACACGGTCGACGTCACGGTGTCGGTGCCGCCGACGGTCTCGGTCGACACCCCGACGAACCCTGAGACGAAGATCTCCGGCGACTACGGCGACGTGGCCGTGCGCACCGACGCCAAGACGGCCGTCGTCCGCATCGCGGGTGCCGACCGCGTCGACACCGCGGTCAGGGCCTCCCGCCAGCTGTGGGCCACGGTCGGCGGCGCGAACGACCAGCGGGCGAGCGCCGACTCCGTCACCTTGTCCCGGTCGGACCTGTTCGCCGACGCCCTCGGCGGCGCGGGGCTGGCCGCGCACAAGAACGGACCGCTGCTGCTCACCGACACCAAGACGTTGTCATCGGAGACGCAGACGGAGATCCGGCGGGTCCTGCGCCCCGGCGGCACGGTCTACCTGCTCGGCGGACCTGCGGCGATCTCTGACGGCGTGCTGCACGCCCTGGCCGGCCTGGGATACCACCCGGTGCGGATCAGCGGTGCGGACCGCTACGCGACGGCGGTGAAGATAGCCCAGGCGGTCTCGGCCAATCCGACGGAGATCCTGGTGGCGACCGGCGTGAACTATCCCGACGCGCTGTCCGCCGGCGCGGTGGCCGCCTCGCTCGACGGCGCGGTCGTGGTCCTGACCGACGACACCACCATGCCCAAGCCCACCGCCGCCTACCTGAACGGCTTCAACCTCGGCGGCGGCACCGACGTCGTGACCGTCGGCGGCCAGGCCAAGCAGGCGGTCCAGTCCGGCAAGTGGACCACCCGGGGATTCTCCTTCGCGGCGCTGACCGGCAAGGACCGTTTCCAGACCTCGTATCTCGTCGCCCGCGCCTTCTTCGGCGGCGCCGAATCGGTGGGCCTCGCGACCGGCACCGCCTGGCCCGACGCGCTGTCCGGCTCGGCGTTCCTCGGCCGCACGTACGGCCCGCTGCTGCTGCTGAATCCGGCCGTCGGCCTGTCTCCGGACGACAGCGGCTACATCAACGACAACCGGGGATCGCTGGGGCTGGGCGTCGTCTTCGGCGGTGACGCCGCCCTGCCGTCCGGGGTCGACGCCCAGCTCACCGCGGCGATCGGCGGACCCGCCGGGACGGTCACGATCCCCGCCTCGAGCCCTCCGAGGGCAGCCGCGGCCAGGGTTCCGGCGAACGCGGTCGTGGTGCCTCAGCCGTAGCGGAAGTGCCCCACGCAGGTGCCCCACGCAGGCGCCCCAGGTCGGCGACGTTGCCGACCTGGGGCGACCGTGGCTTCTCAGCCGTAGCTGTGGAACCCCCGCCCCGTCTTGCGGCCCAAGTGCCCGGCTTCGACCATGCGCGCCAGCAGCGGCGGCGGCGAGTACTGCGGGTCCTTGAACTCCGTGTACATCGATTCCGCGATCGCCTTCACGGTGTCGAGTCCGATGAGGTCGGCCAGGGCCAGCGGGCCAAGCGGGTAGGCGCAGCCCAGGACCATGCCGCGGTCGATGTCCTGGACCGATGCCATGCCCGATTCCAGCATCCTGGTCGCGCTCAGCAGGTAGGGGATCAGCAGGGCGTTGACGATGAAGCCGGCCCGGTCCCGGGCCCGGATCACCTCCTTACCCAGGGCTCCGGCCACGAAGCGGGTGGCGCGGACCTCGGTCTCCGGGTCCGTCGCCAGCGACGGCACCAGCTCGACCAGGCTCAGGACCGGGACCGGGTTGAAGAAGTGCATGCCGATCACGTGCTCCGGACGGGACGTCGCCGTCGCCAGGCGGATCACCGGGATGCTGGAGGTGTTCGTCGCCAGGATCGCGTCGCGGCGCCGCACCGTCGCGTCGAGGCGGGCGAAGACGGCGAGCTTGGCGGCCTCGTGCTCGGCCACGGCCTCGATCACCAGGTCGCGGTCGCTGAGCCGGTCGAAGTCGGTGGTGACCGAGATCAGGTCCAGGGCGTTGTCGCGCTCACGGTCGGTGATCTTGCCCCGGTCCAGTGCTCGCGCCAGTGAGGCCTCGACGCGGGCCCGGCCGGCCGCGGCGGTCGCCGGGCCGGTCTCGGCGACCACCACCTCGAAGCCCGCGCGGGCACAGACCTCTGCGATGCCCGCGCCCATCTGGCCGCAGCCGACGACTCCGATCAGGTGGACGCCGTCCGGCTCGGCAGCAGGCACCCCATCGGCCACGGCCTCGATCACCAGGTCGCGGTCGCTGAGCCGGTCGAAGTCGGTGGTGACCGAGATCAGGTCCAGGGCGTTGTCGCGCTCACGGTCGGTGATCTTGCCCCGGTCCAGTGCTCGCGCCAGTGAGGCCTCGACGCGGGCCCGGCCGGCCGCGGCGGTCGCCGGGCCGGTCTCGGCGACCACCACCTCGAAGCCCGCGCGGGCACAGACCTCTGCGATGCCCGCGCCCATCTGGCCGCAGCCGACGACTCCGATCAGGTGGACGCCGTCCGGCTCGGCAGCAGGCACCCCATCGGCCACCACTTCATCGGGCCCGACAGCGCCGCTCACGACGGCAGCCGCAGCACGCCGGTCCCGCGCTTGATCAGCTCGCCGGCGACGACCAGGCGCTGGATCTCCGACGTGCCCTCCCAGATCCGGTCCACACGCAGCTCGCGGTAGAGACGCTCGACCGGGTAAGACCGGTCGTAACCGCGGCCGCCGAAGATCTGCACGCAGCGGTCGATAACGCGGTTGGACGCCTCGCTCGCCGCCAATTTGGCGATCGCCGCTTTGGCGTGCAGGGTCTTGCGGTCCGCGTCGGGCTGCGAGATCTCCCAGGCGACCTGGAGGAAGTAGGCGCGATTGACCGCGATGTCGACCGCGCAGTCGGCGAGCATGCCCTGGATCAGCTGGAAATGGGCGATCGGCTGCCCGAACTGCTCGCGCTCCACGGCCCAGTCGCGCGCCAACTCCAGCGCGCGCTCGGCGGCCCCGATGGTGCGCGCGGCAATCATCAGGCGCTCCTCGGTGAACCAGGCGCGCGTGATGTCGTAGCCCTCGCCGATGCCGCCGAGCACCTGGTCGTCCGGCACGAAGACGTCGGTGAACGTGAACTCCGGGTGCTCGTAGACGAACGTGTGCATGAAACGCGGCGTCCGCTTCACCGCCACGCCTTCGGTGGCCTTGTCCACCAGGAACAGCGTCGGCGCGCCGGTGTCGCCCGCGGCGGCCAGGACGATGAGGAAGTCCGCGTGGTCGCCGACCGTCACGAACCACTTCTCGCCGCTGAGCGACCAGCCTCCGGCGGTCTTCGTCGCGGTGGTCGTCAGGTTCTGCGGGTCGGATCCGGCGTTCGGCTCGGTCACCGCGTAGCAGTCGCGGCGCTCCCCGCGGATCACCGGCTCCAGGAAACGCTCGCGTTGCTCGGGCGTGCAGAAGCGCAGCGCGTTGGCCGGGCGCCAGACCATGTCCCACAGCGCGCCGGTCAGGCGGCCCAGCTGCTCCTGCACCACGGCCTGCTCGAAGATGGTCAGGCCGGCGCCGCCCCACTCGGCCGGCATGTTGACCGCCTGCAGGCCGGCGGCCAGCACCGCGTCCCGGACTTCGGCGTGCGCCTCGGCCGGCAGGCCGTTGTCCTCCTCGCAGGCGAGTTCGTACTTGGTCATGAAGTCCGCGAGCCCGCGGGCCGCGGTCCGCAGGTCGAGCTGGCGCTGGGTGAGCCGGAAGTCCATGTCAGTCCTCGTTCTCAGGGGCGGGGCGGGTGTGGGCAGGGCTGATGAGGTCGGGGTGGGTGAGGGCGGGGCCGGGCACCGCGAGCGCCCGGGTACCGCGCTTGATCAGCTCGTTGGCGATGATCACGCGCTGGATCTCCGAGGTCCCCTCCCAGATCCGGTCCACGCGCAGCTCGCGGAAGATGCGCTCGACGGCGTACGCGCTGTCGTAGCCGCGGCCGCCGAAGATCTGCACGCAGCGGTCGGCGACCCGGCCGGCCGCCTCGCTCGCGGCGAGCTTGGCGGTCGAGGCCTTGGCGTGCAGGGTCTTGCGGTCGGTGTCCGGCTGGTCGGCCTCCCACGCGACCTGGTGGGTGTAGGCCCGGTTGACCGCGATGTCGACGGCGCAGTCCGCGAGCATGGCCTGGATCAGCTGGAACTCGGCGATCGGCTTGCCGAACGCCTGGCGCTCCACGGCCCAGTCGCGGGCCTCCTGCAACGCGCGCTCGGCGGCGCCGACGGTGCGCGCGGCGATCATCAGGCGCTCGTCGGTGAACCACTCCTTGGTCAGCTCGTAGCCCTGGCCGATCTCGCCGAGCACGTCCTCGTCGGCGACGAAGACGTCGGTGAGCGTGAACTCGGGATGCCCGTTGACCGCGTGGTGCATGAAGTGCGGGACCCGTGTCATCTTCAGGCCCGGCGCGTTCTTGTCGACGAAGAACAGCGTGGCGAGCTTCTCCGGGCCGGAACCGTCCGCGGCCTCCACCAGCGCGTCGGCCTGCACCAGCAGGAAGTCGGCGATGTCGCCGCAGGTCACGAACCACTTCTCGCCGCTGAGCAGCCAGCCGCCCGCGGTCCGCCGGGCGATCGTGACGCCACTGGCGGGATCGGAGCCGGCGTCGGGCTCGGTGACCGCGAAAGCGTCGAACTTCTCGCCCCGGATGATCGGCAGCAGGTACTTCTCGCGCTGCTCCGGCGTGCCATAGGCCAGGACGTTCGACGGCCGCCAGGGGATGTCCCACAGGCAGTTCGTCGCCTTGCCGAACTCCTCCTCGACGATGACCTGGTCCAACAGCGACAGCCCGGGGCCGCCCCACTCGACCGGCATGTTGATCGCGTAGACGCCGGCGTCCATCGCCGCGCGCGTCAGTTCCCTGACGGTCTCCTTGGGGAGCGCACCGCGCGCTTGCTCGGCCTGGTCCTCGTACTGCATCAGGAGCTTGACGTAATCGGCGACGCGCTGTTTGAGGTCCCGCTGCGCGGGCGTGTATCGGAACTCCATATCGGGCTCCTCAGTAGTCGGAAAGGGACGGTGGGAACAGCGGCACGGCCCGGGCGTCCAGGGCGAGCGCCCCGGACGGCAGGGCCAGCAGCGGGTTGACCTCGAACTCGGCGAGATCGTGCTGGGCGGCGGCGACCCGGGTGATCTGCTCGATGGCCTTCGCGGCGGCGGCCACGTCGACCGCCGGCCGGCCGCGTACCCCGGTCAGGAGGGCGGCGCAGCGCAGATCGCGCAGCATCGTCTCCGCGCGGGCGGCCGAGACCGGGGCGAGGGCGAACACGACATCGCCGAGGACTTCGGTGAACACCCCGCCGAGGCCCACCATCACGATCGGGCCGAAGCGCGGGTCGCGGTTCACGCCGACGATCAGCTCGACGCCGTTCGCCAGGTCCGCCATCTGCTCCACCGAGTAGGACGGTGCGGACAGGCGCGCGTGCATCTCGCGGTACGCGGCCGTCAGGGCCTGCTCGTCGGCGAGGTTCAGGGCGACACCGCCGGCGTCGGACTTGTGGAGCAGATGCAGAGCCTTGAGAACGAAGGGGCCTGATGTACTGCGCGCGAACGCCCGGAGCTCATCCTCGCTGCTGATCTCGGCCGAGTCGGGAAATCGCAAGCCTGCTTCGGCCAGCAGGGAGCGGGTGGCGTAGTAGCCGGTGTCGGTCATGGGTGCGGCGGGTTCAGGCAACGGCTCGATCGCCGACGCACCGCCCTGGCCGCCCTGGCCATCCTCGCCTGCCTCGGGCACCACGACGGCCGCCAGCGCCCGCGCCGCGTCCTCGATCGCCGCGAACACCGGTATGCCCGCGGCCTGCAGGTTCTGACAGCTCGGCGCGTCCGGATACATCGACTGCGCCACGACCGGCTTCGGAGAGGCCCGCACCGCCCGGGCGATGGAATCGGCGGCGGCGAGCTCGGCCGCGCCGAGCGTCCCGGCCGCACCGCCGAGGCCGCCGGTGTCGGCGGAGTACCCGCCGAAGTACCCGGTCATCAGGACGGCGTCGACCTCGTCGGCGTCCAGCAGCGTCCGGACCACGGCCGCGTACGACATCGGGTCCTGCTCCCCCATGCCCGCCAGGTCGACCGGGTTGCCGAGCGCCGAGGGGCCCCACAACTGCCCGGCCAGCCGTTCCCGGACCTGCGCACCGAGCTCGGGCACCTCGAACCCGGCGGCCTCGGCGGCGTCCGCGGCGACGACGCCGTGCCCGCCGCCGTCGGTGAACACCGCGACCCGGCGGCCGCGCGCCCGGCGACCGCCGGCGACGGCCGCCAGGACGGCGGTCATCTCCCGCGGCGTGCGCACCAGTTCCACGCCGGCGTCCCGGCACGCGGCCGCGACGACGTCCGACGACGTGGTCAGCGCGCCGGTGTGCGACGCCGCGCTGCGCGCCGCCGCCGGCCCGCGTCCGGCGCTGAGCAGCACCACCGGCTTGCCCGCCGCGGCGGCCGCCCGCGCGAACGCCCGGCCGTCGCCGAAGTCCTCGGCGTACACCGCGATCGCCTTCGTGGCCTCGTGCCGCGCGCAGTCCCGGACCAGGTCCACGAGCGTGACGTCGGACTGGTTGCCGAGCGAGACGAACCGGGAGAAGCCCAGGCCGTGCGGCGCGAAGGCGAGCTGGAGCTCCAGCGCGAGGTTCCCGCTCTGGCTCAGCAGCGCGACCCCGCCGAGGTCGAAGGTGTCAGAGGCCAGATACAGCTCGGTCGTGTTGTCGGCGATGCCCAGGCAGTTCGGCCCGACCAGGACCGCGCCGGCGGCGCGCACCTTCTCGGCGACGGCCCGCTGCCGCGCGAGCCCGGCGGCGCCGGTCTCGGCGAAGCCCGCGGTGACCGCGACGATCGCGGTGGCGCCGCAGGCCAGGGCCTCCTCGACGGTCTGCTCGTAGGCCGGGGCCGGGACCGAGACCACGACCAGCCCGAGCGGCTCGCCGAGCGCGCCGAGGCTGGGCGCCGCGGCCCGGCCGAGCACGGTGCCGGCGCGCCGGTTCACCAGGTGGATCGGCCGGCGGTGCGACGCGCGCAGCGCCTGCGCGGCGATGGCGTGCCCGTACTTCGCCGGATCGTCGCTCGCGCCGACCACGGCCACCGACACCGGGTCGAACAGCGGGGCCAGGTCGCGGCTCATCGCCGCGGCTCCAGCCGCAGCGCGCGGTTGGGGCAGGCGGCCACGGCCGCCTCGGCGGCCGCCTCGCCGCCGGCCGGGACCTCGGGCGCGAGGATCGCGGCATAGCCGAAATCGTCGAGTTCGATCTGCGCGGGGGCCTTCTCCTGGCACACGCCGTAGCCCTGGCACAGGGTGGCGTCCAACAGTAGTTTCATGGTTCCTCTATCGCGGTGCTGATACGGGGTGACTGGTGGTTCGGACGGTCGGGGGTTCCACCCGGAACCGGTCGGCGTCCGGTGTCCGGTCGGCGGCGCAGCCGGGGCAGCCGCCGTCGAGATGCGTCTCGACGAGCGGGCCGAAGGTGCGCAGAACAGAGGCGGCGAGATTCGCCGCGGCGTCGAGCAGGCCGCACGCGCCCCGGCGGCGCAGGCTCTGCGACCACCGGCCGAGCCGGGCCAGGTCGTCGGGCTCCGCGGTACCGGCGACCACGGAGGTCATCGTGCGCGCCAACGCCGTCGTCCCCGAGACGCACACGCCGCACTGGCGGCTGCTTTCCCCGGCGAGCCAGACCAAGCCGTCGGCGGCGAGCGCCACCGGGCATTCGCCGGGCGCCAGGAAGTGCACGGCTCCGCAGCCGAGGGCCGAGCCGGCCGCGTCCAGGGCCGCCGGTTCCAGCGCGGTGGCCAGGCGGCGGGGGTCGAGGATCCCGCCGAACACGCCGCCCATGAGGACGCCGGGGGTGTCGAGGCGGTCCGCCCGGTAGGCCAGTGCCTGCACCGAGGTGCCGACGGGGGCCTCGACCAGTTCGGGTTCCAGGCCCCGGCCGGAGACCGTCAGCAACAGCGAATCAGGGATCTGTGACCGGGTGGCCAGCAGCGCGATCCGGGCCAGGGTCTCGACGTTCGCGACCAGCGTCGGGGCGCCGTCGACCCCGGCCTCGAAGGGCCGCGGCGGTTTCGCGGTCGGCAGCGCGGGCCCGCCGTTGATCCTGCGGACCGCCGCCGTCTCCTCGCCCGCGACGTAGGTGGGCTCGGGCCGCACGATCCTGGTGGGCACGACGGGTTCCCGCTCGGCCAGCGCACGGCCCATGCTGTCGGCGGCTTCGTCGTCGGCCACGTAGACGTAGCAGCACGCGGCGCGGGTCATGTCGACGGCGCGCAGCATGCCGTCCAGGACGAGGTGCGGGCGCGCCCGCATCAACCAGCGGTCCTTGGCCGATCCCGGTTCGCCTTCGGCGCCGTTGGCGACGACCACCGGTACCGCCCCGGAAGCGCGCACCGCCCGCAGCTTGGCCGCCGCGGGGAAGCCGGCACCGCCGCGCCCGCGCAGTCCCGCGGCGTTGACGCGGTTGAACAGCACGTCGGGTGACAGATCGCGGTATCCGCCGGCCCGCCAGTAGTCGTCACGGGTCTCTCTTCGGCCGGGGTTCTCGCCGAGCAGCGGCGCCGGGCCGGTCATCAGGGAATGGATCCGTGTCATCTCCGCCTGCCCTCCTTTCTCCGGTTCGCTCCGCATCAGCCCGCAAGTCCTCGCAGGACCCGTACGGCCTCGGTCAGGGCCGTCCGCTGCGTCGCGGCCCGGCGGTAGGCCGGGCCGGGCAGGCCGATGAGCATCGTGTGATGGTCGAGGACCACCTCGGCGGCGAGCAGCGCGGGAGCTGCGTCGGCCGGCCCGCCGGCGGTCTGAGCGGTCTGGGCGGCCTCAGCGGCCGCGCGTACCAGGGCGGTGACCTCTTGCAGGTAGCGCAGCCACGACCGCTGACCGCCGTGGACGAGCAGATCGCCGATCCTCCGGCGCTCCGCGGCGACGCTGAACAGCCGGGCCCGATCCGCCGGCGGCGCGGCGGATCTCAGGCCCCGCATCCGCAGCGCCGCGACCGCCTCGGGCAGCTCGCGCTCGGGTTCGGCGGTGAGGCCGAGCCACACGGGTCGGCGGCGTTGGAACAGTCCTGACACCTTCCACCTCCGGGGTCGATGCGGTGGCCGGGAGCGTAACTGACTGATTGATTAGTTAGCAACTCTTGACAGCCCGGCAACTTCGGTGGAACCTGACTGACCAATTGGTCAGCTAGCCCTGAAGGAGGGACCTGTGCCGATCACCGAACCGCTCGCGACGACCACTGCGCCCGGCGCGCAGCAGGCCGCCCCGGGCCCAGCCGGGCCGCACCCGGCCGAACCACCCCCGCCGCCGGCCCTGGCCGCGCACTACTACACCGACCCGGCGCTGGCCGAGGCCGAGCTGAACGCGGTCTTCGCCAAGAGCTGGCAGCTGGTCTGCCACGAATCCGACCTGCCGAACCCCGGCTCCCGGCTGACCGCCTGGGCCGCCGGCCGCGAGGTGCTGGTGGTCCGGACCGACGAGGGCGGCCTGAACGCGTTCCTCAACGTGTGCCGGCACCGCGGCACCCGGCTGGTCGACGGCCCCGAGCCGGAGCCGAAGACGGCCGCGGCGATCCGCTGCCCCTACCACGGCTGGACCTACAAGCTCGACGGCACGCTGGTCGGCGCGCCGGAGGGCCGCCAGATCCCGTGCCTGGACAAGCCGAAGCTCGGGCTGTTCACCGTCGCCGTGGAGTCCTTCCTGGGCTTCGTGTTCGTCAACATCGACGGTACGGCCGCACCGCTGGCCCAGACCTGCGCGAAGCTGGCCGAGCAGGTGGGCCGGTACGCCGGGGGCGACCTGGTGCCGGTCGGCCGGGACCGGATCCACGATCTGGACCGGGCCGAGGTCCAGGGCGCCAACTGGAAGGTCGCCGTCGACAACTACCTGGAGGGCTACCACGTACCGGTGGCCCACCCCGGACTGATGCGGCTGCTCGACTACCAGAACTACCGGATCACCGAGGAGGCCGAGGACTATGTCCTGTTCCAGACACCGCTACGGGACAAGCCGTCGTCCAACTGGCGCGAACGCCTCTATCAGCGGCTGACCTCGACGATGCCGGGACTGCGGGCGGAAGACCGCAGGATGTGGCGCTACGCCGTCATCTACCCGAACACGCTGCTCGACTTCTACCCGGACCACGTGCTCGCCTGGACCGCCGTCCCCGCCGGCCAGGACCGCGTCGCCGTCCCCGGCGGCTTCTACACCCGCCGGGGCTCCAGCGCCCGGACCCGCCTGGCGCGCCGGCTCAACATCGCCATCGGCTGGATCACCAGCGACGAGGACGCCGAACTGCTGCGCCGGGTCCAGCACGGCATCCGCACCCCCGGCTTCGAACCGGGGCCGCTGTCGCGTCGCGAAGCCGGCGTCGGGTGGTTCGCCGATAGGATCCGAGCCGATCTGGGATCGACCGAAGGGAGCGGTGAGCGGCGATGAGCGCGGAAGCCAGGACCGAGCAGACACGCGCGGCGATCCTGCGGGCGGCGTGCGAGGTCATCGCCGAGACCGGGTTCGAGAAGGTCAGGATGCGGATGGTGGCCGAGCGGGCCGGTGTGTCCACCGCCGCGCTCCACTACCACTTCGCGACCCGCGAGAAGCTCTTCCTGGAAGCACTGCGCTACTCCTACGACACCACGGGTTCTGAGAACGCCGCGAGCGTGCCGCCGTCCGAGGCGCCGCACTCCTGGCGCCTGGCCCGGGCCATCGACGACTGCCTGCCCGGGGACCCCGAACTGCGCCGCGACTTCCTGCTCTGGCAGGAGCTGCACCTGCGCGCCGTCCGCGACCCCGACTCGCGCTCCGTCGCCCGCGACCTGTACGCGAACCTGCGGGACTGGATCGCCGGGATCGTCCGCGACGGCCAGGGCGCCGGCGAGTTCGAAGCCTGTGACGTGGGGCGGCTGGCCGACCTGGTCATCGCGCTCACCGACGGCTACGGTGCGCGGATCCTGCTCGGAGCCTCGGCGATGACGATGGACGACGCTCGCGACCAGATCTGGGCCGTCGTCGCCCCGCAGCTCGGGCTGCGCACACCGGTTCCGGCAGCCGGGTCCCGGGCCGCCGCCGGGTAGAGCCCGGCCCGGCGAAGGCCGGGGCCGGCACCCGGTGCATCCAACGAACCCACTGCATCTACCGCACCCATCGCACCCACCACTCTCCCCCACGACCGCGCCGCGCCACCGCGGCGGTGCAGAGCCCGCGTCGCAGCCACCGGCGCGCGGTGAAAAACAGGTCCGCGTACCGCTTCGGGCCGGTAACCCCTCCTCATAAGCGCTCGACCCCGCCGCCGGCGGTTTCTGGGTACCGCCTTGCCCCGAACCGAAGTCCGACGCCGGGCCCCTCCCACCCACGACGAAAGGACAAGCCATGTCCCGCCAGTCTCCCGAGGAGTCCTTCGAGCTGTCCCGCCGATCGCTGCTGCGCGCCGGGGCGGCCGGCGCCGTCGCGCTGACCGCGGCCGGGTGCGGATTCACCGGATCGGGCGCCGCCGCCGGATCCGGCGGGCCGGCGGGCTCGGCCGCGACGTCCGCCGAGCCGCCCATCGAGGTCAAGGTGGACGGAGACCTGGTCTACTTCAACTGGGCCGACTACGTCGACCCGTCGGTCTTCGACGGGTTCCAGAAGGAGTACGGCGTCAAAGTCGTCCAGTCCAACTTCGACTCGATGGAGTCGATGGGCGCCAAGCTGGCCGCCGGGAACAAGTACGACGTCGTCTTCCCCTCGGCCAAGTGGACCCAGCGCCTGGCCGCGGCCGGGAAGCTGCACCGCATCGACCACTCCGCGCTGAAGAACGCCCCGTCGATCTTCGACCACTACGACTACTTCCAGGACCCGTGGTACGACGACGCGTCGGCGCACAGCGTCCCGTTCACCATGTACAAGACCGGCATCGGCTGGCGCAAGGACAAACTCGGCGAGCTGACCGGCTCCTGGCAGGACCTGTGGTCGCCGGCCGCCGCCGGCGAGGTCTTCCTGCTGGACGACGAGGACGAAGCCCTCGGGATGGCGGCGCTCAAGCTGGGCCTGCCGATGAACACCGCCGACGCCGGCGACCTGGCGAAAATCGACGCCGAGCTGAAGAGCCTGCGCCCGCACCTGCGCGGTTTCTCCAGCGACGACTACAACAACCTGCTCAACGGCAACTCCCTGATGACCCAGGCCTGGAGCGGCGACATGGTCTCCGTGCTCAACCAGGCCAAAGACGCCTCGATCTACGGATTCCAGACCGCCAAGGAAGGCTCCGCGGTGAACACCGACTGCTACGTGATCCCTTCCAACGCCGAGCACCCCGGCACGGCGATGCTCTTCATCGACTACATGCTCCGGCCGGAGAACGTCGTCAAGAACATCGACTACATCGGCTACCCGATGCCGGTGAACGGCACCGAGGACGCCTACGCGAAGCTCGTCGCGCAGCTCCCCCAGTGCGTCATCAAGGCCGAGGACCTGGTGACCGACCGCATGTTCCAGAACGGCACGGCGGCCCAGGAGCACGCCCGGGACGCCGTGTGGACCGACGTGAAGGCGGGCTGACCGTGCCCAGGACCGCATCCGAACCGACGGCCGGCGGGCCCAGCCCGACCGGCCCGACCAGCCCGACCAGCCCGACCAGCCCGCCAAGCCCGCCAAGCCCGGCCGGCCCACCAGCCCCGAAAGGCTCGCCCGGCCCGATCCGCTTCCGGCGCCCGAGACGGCGGACCTCGCGGCGGCCGGCCTCGGCCGACACCCGGGTCTGGAACCGTCTGGCCCTTCCCGGAACGCTGTGGATGTCGGTGTTCTTCATCTCCTCCCTGCTGCTCGTCGCGGCGCTGTCGTTCGGGACCACCGACGATCTGGGCAACCCCCGGTTCGGCACCACGCTGGACAACATCCGGCGGCTGGCGGCACCGGCCTACCGCACGGTGATGTTCCGCTCGCTGGAGTACGCCGCCCTGACGTCGGTGCTGTGCCTGCTGATCGCCTATCCGGTCGCCTACGCGATCGCGCTGCACGCCGGGCGGTTAAAGAACGCACTGATCGCCGCGATCGTCGTGCCCTTCTTCGCCAACTACCTCGTCCGGATGTACGGGTGGTCGGTGGTGCTATCCGACGACGGCCCGGTGCTGCGCTTCCTGCGCGCGATCGGCCTCGCGGACTCGCACACGAAGATCCTCAACACCGGGCCGGGGGTCATCGCGGGCCTGGTCTACGGCTTCGTGGTGTTCATGATCATCCCGCTGTACGCGGCCCTGGAACGGCTGGACACAGCGCTGATCGAGGCCGGGCGCGACCTGTACGGCGGCCCGCTGCGCACCTTCCTGTTCGTCACGGTCCCCGCGACCCGGCAGGGCGCGGTGGCCGGGATGGTGCTGGTCTTCCTGCCGGCCATGGGCGACTTCGTGTCCGCACAGTTCCTGGGCGGCCCGAACCAGCTCATGATCGGCAACCTGATCCAGGACAAGTTCTTCGAGGGCCAGGACTGGCCGCTGGGCTCGGCGCTGACGATGCTGCTGATGGCCGTGCTCCTGGTCGGCATGTTCGGCTACCTGCGGCGCGCCCGCAAGGACGAGGCGGAGGCGACCCGATGACCGCTGTCGATCCCCAGAGGCGGCCGGGGCCGCCCGGGCTACCCGGACCGGACGGGCCGGACGCGCCGCGGCGACGCCGGCTGGCCCGGCCGCCACGGCTGGCCCGGCTGCCCCGCCTGCGCCGGCGCGGCGTCGAGGCCAGGCCCCGCTTCGCCTTCGTGGTCACCGTGCTGTTCTTCGTCCTGCTCTACCTGCCCATCGGCATGGTCGTGCTGTTCTCCTTCAACTCCCAGAAGTCGCTGACCGTCTTCAAGCACTTCAGCACCCGCTGGTACTCGGCCTTCTTCCACGACCACGTCCTGCTGTCCTCACTGGGCATGAGCCTGAAGATCTCGCTGGTGGCGATGATCGGCTCGGTGGTCCTCGGCGTGGCGCTGGCACTGGGCCTGGTGCGGGCCCGCGGCCGGCTCGGCTCCTACTCCGGCCTGATCATGCTGGTCCCGCTCATCACCCCGGAGATCGTCACCGGTGTGGCGTCGCTGATGCTCTACAAGGGCCTGGACACCACGCTGTCCACCGGCACGGTGATGATCTCCGAGATCACCTTCTCCATCTCCTACGTGACGGTGATCCTGCGCTCGCGGGTGGCCGCGCTCAATCCGGAGGTCGAGGAGGCCGCCATGGACCTGGGCGCGACGCGCTGGCAGGCCGTGCGCCTGGTGACGCTGCCCGCGCTGCTGCCCGCCATCCTGGCCAGCGCGGTCCTGATCTTCGCCTTGGTCTTCGACGACTTCGTCCTGGCCTACTTCACCACCGGCGTGGACCCGCAGCCGCTGGCGGTGCGCATCTACTCCGCCATCCGCTTCGGCGTCGAGCCGACCATCAACGCCGTCGGCACCCTGATGCTGGCCGGCTCCATCACCCTGATCGCCGCGGCCCTGTCCATCCCGCGCCTGTTCGGCCGCTCCGGCGGCCTCGACCTCCTGTCCGGGGACTGATACCGATGACCACCATCTCTTCTCCGGCCTCGCCGGCGGCTCCCGCCACGCCCGACACACCCGCGGTGCGGCTGGACCGGATCACCAAGACGTTCGGCGAGGACGCCGCGGCCGTCGCCGACCTGAGCCTGGACATCGCCGCCGGCGAGTTCTTCTCGCTGCTCGGGCCGTCCGGCTGCGGCAAGACCACGACGCTGCGGATGATCGGCGGCTTCGCCGATCCCACGGCCGGGACGATCCTGCTCTCCGGCCAGGACGTGACCCGCCTGCCGCCGAACAAGCGGAACGTCAACACCGTCTTCCAGAGCTACGCGCTGTTCGACCACCTCTCGGTGGCCGACAACGTCGCCTTCGGCCTCAAGCGGGCCGGCGTCGCCCGGGACCAGATCCGGCGCCGGGTCGCCGAGATGCTGGAGCTGGTGCAGCTGCCGGCCTTCGCCGACCGCAAGCCGCGCACCCTGTCCGGCGGCCAGCGCCAGCGCGTCGCGCTGGCCCGCGCCCTGGTCAACCGGCCGGCCGTGCTGCTGCTGGACGAGCCGCTGGCGGCGCTGGACCTGAAGCTGCGGCGGCAGATGCAGATCGAGCTCAAGCAGATCCAGCGCGAGGTCGGCATCACCTTCGTGTTCGTCACCCACGACCAGGACGAGGCGCTGACCATGTCCGACCGGGTGGCCGTGATGAACGCCGGGCGCGTGGAGCACTGCGGCACGCCCGAGGACGTGTACGAGCGCCCGGAGACGAAGTTCGTCGCGTCCTTCATGGGGACCTCGAACCTCATGACCGGCGTCTACCGGTCCGGTGCGGTCCAGATCGGCGGCGGCCCGGCGATCGCCGTGGGGCCGTGTCCGGAGATCGCCGACGGCGCCGAGGTCAGCGTCTCGATCCGGCCGGAGAAGATCTGGCTGTCGGACTTCGAGCCGGACATGCCCCGGGCCCGCGGGGTCATCAAGGACACCGTGTATTCGGGCCCGACCACTACCTACCTGATCGAGCTGGCGCCCGGAGTCACCGTCGCCGCGCTGGAGCAGAACACCGCGCGGTCCCGGAACGAGGACCGCTGGGTGGGCGGCGAGTCGGTCGAGATCGCCTGGAAGACCGAACACTGTCTGGTCCTGGTCTGATGCCGGCCCGCGAGGAGGACTCATGCACCACTATGACGTGATCGTCCTGGGCGCCGGCCTGGCCGGCCTGTCCGCCGCCCGGGACCTGGCCGCCGGCGGCGCGGACGTCCTGGTCCTGGAAGCCCGGGACCGGGTCGGCGGGCGGGTCGAACAGGCGATCCTCGAGGACGGCCGGATCCTGCAGCTCGGCGGCGAGGTCGTCGGCCGCGCGCACACCGCCTACCTGGGCCTCGTCGCCGAACTCGGCCTGACCCTGATCCCCAGCTACGTCGCCGAGCCGGGCGCCATGGTCCGCGCCACGCCGGAAGGCGTCTCGGCCGGGGGTCCGCCGCACTGGTTCGGTCCGGGCGACGAGGACTGCCAGAGAAGAGTGACGAAGGAGTTCGTGGACCTCGCCCAGACCGTCGACCCGGACGACCCGTGGTCGCACCCCGACGCCGCCGCGCTGGACGCGATGTCGGTGGGCCGGTGGCTCCGTTCGGCGGGGGCGACGCCGCAGGTCGTGCGGCTGTGGGAGATCGGGCAGCTCAGCCTGGCCAGCGGCTCGGTGGAGCGGACGTCGCTGCTCGGCGCGCTGCGCAAGAACGCGGCGGTACCGAGCGCCGGGCACTACGACTACGAGGACTGGGAGGGCCTGCGGGTCGCCGAGGGCTCGGCGACGGTCGCGCTGGCGATGACGGTCGAACTGGGGCACCGGGTGCGGACCGGGGCCGCGGTGGCGGCCGTGGACGTGCGGTCGGCGTCTGCGTCTGGGTCCGCGTCGTCCGGTCCGGGGCGCTGCCGGGTTCGCCTCGTGGGCGGAGAGACGCTGACCGCTGACGCGGTGGTCAGCGCACTGCCGGTGGGACCGTTGCGGTCCGTGGCCGTGACCGGGGTGTCGGACGAGCGCCTGGCTTCGCTGCACGCGCAGCGGCAGGCCTGCGCCGCGAAGCTTGCCCTGGCCTACGATCGGCCGTTCTGGCGCGTACAGGGGATGAATGGTTTGTCAGAGTGCGAGGATGTCCTGGGCAGCACCTGGCCGCAGGGATTCGGGCTGCTCTCGGCGCTGATTCCGCCTGAACGCTACGGCGTGATGCTGGGGATGCCTCCGCAGGAGCGTATGCGGGAGCTGATATCCGACGTCGCGCGGCTCTACGGGGCAGAGGCCGAGCAGCCGATCACCGCGTACCTGCGGATGTGGGGAAGCGACCCGTGGACACAGGGGTACGTGACGCAGTGGGCCCCGGGAGACGTGATGCGGGTCGGGCCCCTGCACGGCACGCATGAGCCGCCGTTCTACGTGTGCGGATCGGACCAGTGGGTCGCCGGGTACATGGAGGGCGCGGTACGGACCGGCCGCGCGACGGCCGGCGAGGTGTTGCGGCATGGCTGAGTTCCCGGATGTCCTCAACGTCATCGGCGGCCACGAATCCGCAGCGGCTTCCGGCGCGCGCCTGGACCTCGTTGATCCGTCGACCGGCCTGGTCGCCGGCCGTTCGGCGCTGTCCGGCGCCGACGACGTCGACGCGGCGTGTGCCGCGGCGGCCTCGGCGTTCGAGTCCTGGTCGGTGACCACTCCGGCGGAGCGCCAACAGGCGCTGCTGCGCATCGCCGACGGCGTCGAGGCGCGGGCCGGGGCGTTCGCCGACGCCGAGGTCCGGGAGACCGGCAAACCCCGGGCCCTGTTCCTGCGGGACGAGTTCCCGGCGATCGTCGACGTGCTGCGCTTCTTCGCCGGGGCGGCCCGGACCCCGCCGGGCGTGGCGGCGGCCGAGTACACCGAGGGCCGGACGTCGATGCTGCGGCGCGAGCCGGTCGGCGTGTGCGCGCAGATCACGCCGTGGAACTACCCGCTGATGATGGCCGTGTGGAAACTCGCGCCGGCGGTGGCAGCGGGCAACACCACCGTACTGAAACCCGCCGACACCACGCCCTCGACGACGGCGCTGCTCGCCCGGGTCGCCGCGGAGCACCTGCCGCCGGGCGTCGTCAACGTCGTGTGCGGCGACCGCGAGACCGGGCGCGCGCTGACGGCGCACCCCGCGGTCCGCCTGGTGGCCGTGACCGGAAGCGTCCGCGCCGGCCGCCAGATCGCGGCCGCGTGCGCCGCCGACCTCAAACGCGTGCATCTGGAGCTCGGCGGCAACGCCCCGGTCGTCGTGCACGACGATGTGGACGTGGAGGCGACGGCCGCCGCCCTGGCCGCCGTCGCGTTCTACAACGCGGGGCAGGACTGCACGGCCGCGACGCGGTTGCTGGTCGACCGGTCGATCCACGACGCGTTCGTGGCCGCGTTCGCGGAGCAGGTCAGAGGGCTGCGCACCGGTCCGTCTCCCGACGCCGACTTCGGCCCCCTGAACAGCGCCGCACAGCTGGCAGCCGTACGCGGTGTTCTGGAACGGCTGCCGGCGCACGCGGAAGTGACGGTGGGCGGCCACGCGCTCGACGGCCCCGGCTGGTACCACGAGCCGACAGTGGTCGTACATGCGGCGCAGGACGACGAGATCGTCCAGGAGGAGACCTTCGGCCCCGTGGTCACGGTGCAGTCGTTCGCCACCGAGGCCGAAGCGATGGCGCTGGCGAACGGCGTCCGTTTTGGACTCGCCGCGAGCGTCTGGACCCGGGACCACGACCGCGCGATGCGTGCGGTGCGCGGTTTCCGGTCCGGGATCGCCTGGGCCAACACGCACGGCACGACCGTGTCCGAGATGCCACACGGCGGAGTCGGGCACTCCGGCTACGGCAGCGATCTCGCGATGGCCGGGTTGCTGGACTACACGCAGGTCAAACACGTGATGATCTGATGCGCCGGTGGTGCGGTCCTCACGCGGAGCCGGCCAGGTCGCGAGCCAGGTCGCCAGCCTGCTCGCCTGCCAGTTCACCGGCCAGTTCACCGGCCAGTTCCAGTGTCCTGGCCTGCTCGGCGTCGTCGCCGACCAGGCTGACCAGCAGGTCGGTGGCGCCCGCGGCGGCGTACGCGCGGATCGCGGCGGCGACGGCGTCGTGGTCTCCGGCGACGACCGTCTCCGCGACGTTGCGCTGCCCCTGGCGGTCCAGCAGCGTCCGGTAGCTGGCGAAGTCGGACGCGAAGCCGACCACGGCGGCAACCTCGTCGCGCACGGCGTCCGGCCGGGCGGTCACGCTCACCATGACCGTCGCCACGACGCGCGGGTCCGCGGCCACCGCGTCGATCTTCGGCCGGATGTGGTCGGCGATCGTCGCGGGGGTCGCCCACACCGTGATCGTGCCGTCGGCCAGCTCGCCGGCGATGCGGAGCATCACCGGGCCGAGCGCGGAGAGCAGGACGGACGGAGGCTGCGCACCCGGCACCTGGAGATGGCCGGCACCCGACAGTTCGGTGCGCAGCGCGGTCAGGTATTCGCGGGTGTGCTGTGCGGGCCGGTCGTAGGACAGGCCATATACGCCCTCGATGAACTGCTTGTGGCTCGGCCCGACGCCGAGGGTGAGCCGGCCGCCGGTGGCCGCGGCCACCGTCAGCGCCTGCCCGGCCAGCGCGATCGGATGGCGCGGGTAGGTGTGCACGATGGCGGTGCCCAGCTCGATCCCGGGCACAGCCGCCCCGGCGAGCGCCGCGACGGTGAGCGGGTCCCACGCCAGGACCTGGTTGAAGAACGCGCTGGCCAGGCCGTGTTCAGCCGCTGTCCGAGCCTGCCCGATCTGGGACTGGGGGTCGCTCTGGTCTGCTACGTAAAGTCCGATCCGCATGGCGCACTCCAAGGTGAATTCAATATTCCGCTTCTGCGAAGGTAGCATAAGCTGAATCAGAGATTCCGGTTGATGGGAGGCCACGGATGCGAGCGGACGCGCTGCGCAATCGCTCGGCGATCACGAGCGCCGCCTTCCGCCTGGCCGCCGAACGGGGCGAGGCCGTGTCGATGGAGGACATCGCACGGGAGGCAGGCGTGGGCGTCGGCACCCTCTACCGGCACTTCCCGGATCGCCGCGCCCTGCTGGAGGACATCGCGATCGACACCCTGCGCACCCTGCTGGAGTCCACGCGCGCGGAAGTCGGCAGAACCCCGGCGTGGGAGGCGCTACTACGACTCGTGGACCGCTGCATGGCCCTGCCGCTGGCGCTGATCAAGTCTCTGATCGCCGACGCACCGGAAAGCCCCGAACTGCTCGCGCTGGAAGCCGAGGTCAACACACTGATCGCGGCCATCGCCGCAGCCGCGCAACGCGAGGGCGACCTGCGCGCCGACGTGCCGCCGGCCGAGGTGGTGCGCGTGCTCAACGTGGCGGTCTGCCGCTGCGGCGCTCGGCCCGACGACTACCTGACCCGCGTGCTGCTCGCCGGCCTGCGCGCGCCGAAGGACTAGGTTCGGAAGTCAGCCGCCGGACCGGCTACCCGTAGTACTTGTGCTCGACGTGCCCCGACTGGTCGATACCGAACAGATCGGTGCGGCCCGGCGCCCAGGAGACGACGGCGAGGCCCGACACGATCGGCGGCGCGTTGGCCCCCAACCCCTCCCAGGGCTGCCACGCGGCGCCGGTCCACCAGTGGTAGGCGGCGAAGTCAGTGCCCTGAGTGAAGACATCCAGCCGGACAGGTCCCCAGGCGGAGACGGCCGGCGCGAAGTCGAACAGGACTCCCGGCTGCGGGGCACCGGGCTCCGGCTGCCAGGAGGTCCAGCCGGTGCCGGTGGACCACTTGTGCCAGTAGCGATGGTCGGTTCCCACGCCGAACACGTCGATGCGGCCGGATGCCCCGGAGATCACCGCGGGGTTGGAGATGATGTCCGGTCCCAGCGATTCCCAGGGCATGCCGTTCACCCGTCCCGCCCCAGACGCCACTCGCCTTGTGAATCAGGGTACAGATTCACTATCCGCACATCATCGTGTCGCCCGCCGCGCCGGGACGCCGTCCAGGACGTCGGTCTCGCACGTCCTGCAGGTGCCCTCGGTGCAGGAGTAGAGGACCGGCACGTCGGCCGCGCGCAACCTGTCGAGGATCGATGCGTCGGCCGGGACGTCGAAGACGCCGCGGGTGCGGGACAGCTCGATCTCGAACCGGCGGTCGCCGGCGGCCGCACCGCGTGCCACGGCGCCCGCCTTCGGCTCGAAGCGCTCGACGTGCGGTTCGGGCCAGCCGGTGGTGCGGCAATACGCTTCGACCGCGTCGCGCAGGCCGCCCGGCCCGCAGCAGTAGACCTCGGTCCCCGGCGCGGGTACGCCGAGGTGCCCGGCGAGGTCGAGCAGGCCGTGCCGGTCCTGCGGACGCAGGATGACCCGGTCGCCGTAGCGGGCCAGTTCGTCAACGAACGCCATCGAGGACCGGCTCCGTCCGCCGTACAAGAGCGACCACTGCGCGCCGGCGGCCTCGGCCGCAGCGATCATCGGCAGAATCGGGATGATGCCGATGCCGCCGGCAACGAACCGGTAGCGCTCGGCCGGCCGCAGCTCGAAGCGGTTGCGCGGCCCGCGTGCCGAGACGCGCGTCCCGACCGACAGCCGGTTCGTAGAGGCGGCCAGAGCGCGAAGGCTGGCGAATCAGGAGTCGGATTCTCTGACGGCAGTCCGTCTCAACCTGGACGGAAGGCGTTCCCAACGATCAACCGGGCAAATTAGAGTTCTGCGATAGTCGTCACATCACCCCGGAAGGAATGCTGACGCCATGTCCCGTACTCCCCGAGCAAGCCGTCCGCGCTGGTTCGTGCCGCGCCGCAGGCGGGCCGCACTGGCAGCGGCGGCGATGCTGTGTGTCGCCGGCAGCGCCGCGGCACCCGCCTCCGCGACAGACTCCCCCGCCGTCCGCACGGCCGCCGCCGACCCGGTGACCGGACAACTCGCCTACGTCGCCGTGGGCGGAGCCTTCGGCCTGCCGAACGCCCTGGCCGTGATGGACACCCGGACCGACTCGCTCGTCGACTTCCACACCATGCCCCAGTACCTGAACGGCATCGCGGTGAACCCGGCGGGGACCCGGGTCTACGGGACCACGCAGGGCGCCGTCGTCGTCATGGACCCGGTGACCGACGCGACCCTCGGGACGATCCCGGTCGGCGCGAGCAACGGTGACATCGCGATCTCCCCCTCCGGCGCCCAGGCGTACGTCGCCGACTCCAGCGGCACCGGATCGGTCCACGTCGTCGACACCGCCGCGCAGACCGTGACCGCCACCATCGCGGCCGGCGGCGAGGGCCTGGCCCTGAGCCCGGACGGGACCCGGCTCTACAGCACCGGGCCTGGCGGAGTCCTGTCAGTGATCGACACCGCCACCGACACGGTCGTGGCGACCGTCGCCTGCGGCACCTCCACCGGATACGTGGCCGTCGACGGCACCGGAGCCCACGCCTACGTGACCGACTGGGCCACGCACTCCCTGTACGTCGTGGACGCCGCGACGGACTCCGTAACCGCCACCGTCTCGCTGGCGACCTTCGTCGGCAATCCGACCCGCGTGGTCGTCAACCCGGCGGGCACGACGGCGTACGTCGGCCAGGGCCCGGCCGGCGAGGTCCTGGGCATCGATCTGGCGACTCGCAATGTCCTGCACATCCTGCAGGCGGGCACGGGCATCCTCGCCGAGGCCATCGACAGTGCCGGGAGCAAGCTCTACGTGGGCGCCTCCGACGGCACCATGAACCCGGGGGGCTCGGTCACAGCGTTCGACACCGCCGGCCCGACCCAGAGCGGCGCGCTCGGCCTGGCCGGCTATCCCACCGGCATCGCCCTGGGCCCGACCTCGTCCGGCACGGCCGTGTCCTTGACGACCGCCCCGACCGGGACCGCCACGCAAGGAAAGCCGGTGACGCTGACGGCGACGGTGTCGGGAGCGGACTCCGGGACGGTGCAGTTCTACGACCGGACGTCGTCGGCCTACGGCCCCGTCCCCCTGGGCGCACCCGTGCCGGTCACCAACGGCACCGCCACCCTCAGCACCTCCTCGCTGACGCTCGACATCCACAGCCTCAGCGCCGCCTTCACTCCGGCCGCGCCCGGACTGTTGCGCTCGGCCTCAAGCGTGGTGAGCGTCCAGGTGATCCCCGCCGGCGTGAACGTCGAGCAGGCCTACAACGCGACCGGAACCGGCATCGTGATCAGCACGCTGTACACCACGGGTCCCCGGCTGCTGCTCGCGTTCGTCAGCTCAGACGGCCCCGCGCAGAAGCAGAGCGCCAGCATCACGAGCTCGGGTCTCGACTGGACGCTGGTGAAGCGCGCCGACAACCAGGGCGGTACCGCGGAGATCTGGTCCGCCTACGCCTCCGGTCCGCTGTCCGATTACGCCGTCGCCTCCTCACCGCAGTTCGACGGCTTCGACCAACAACTGACCGTCCTGGTGATCACCGGCGCGACGCGGGTCGGGGCGAGCGCCGCGGCCGGCAGTTCCACCGGTGTCGGACACGTGTCGCTGACCACGACCGGGGCCGGCTCGCAGGTGTACGGCGTCGGCGAGGACTACACCGACGCGCAGGCCCGGACCGTCGCCTCGGGGCAGCGGCTGTACAGCCAGTGGGTGGACACCGCCTCCGGGGACACCTACTGGACCCAGGGCACCAGCGGGACGACCATCCCGTCGGGGACCAAGGTCACCCTCTCCGACACCGCACCGACCGGCGATACCTGGAACATGGCAGCCGTCGAGGTGCTTAGTTCCGGTTCATAGCCGGGCTGGGCGAATTGCCGGGCTCGACTCACAGCCGGACTCGTTCCGCTGCAGGGACGACGATGACTTCCTGCAGCGGAATCAGCTTGCTGCCGATGTCGCCGATGATGTCGGCGGGGACATCCAGCTCCGTGAGCGTGTCCACAAGGTGGCCCACGACGCGGTCGAAGTGCTTCTGAGTGACCGCCAGGCGTGCGTGCGCCTCCTTCATCGCGCGGCCGGCGTAGATCTCGGAGCCACCGACCGCGGCGGCCAGGAACGAACGCTGATGCGCCTTCAGCCGCTCAAGATCCACACCCTCGAAGTAGCCCACGAGCTCCGTGTCCGCCAGGACCCTCGCGTAGAAATCCTCGACGGCCGCCACCAGAGCAGGCGCACCGCCGATCGCCTCGTAGATGCTCATGGCATCGATTTCAGGGCTGCTCCATACGGTCGGGATTGCCGACTGGTGACGGTTCGGTGAGAGCTTCCGCACGGTGCGTATCCGCGATCAGTGCCCGAGCGGAGCGCGACTGCGGCGAATACCGGAACCGGAACCCGAACCAGACGGGTCCGGCGAACCGAACGCGCCCGCCGAACCCCAGGCGTGGTACGTCGAGGACAGCCTGCCCGAGCACGAGGTCGGCACGTTCGCCGAATGGCCGGACGGGATGGTCGCCGAGGTTTTGAAAGGCTTGGCAGGCATCGGCCTGCTGGCTTCCGCGCACTAGTCGCCGGACGGCCGCCACTCCCGCCGGAGCAGCCCGTAGACCCACGAATCGGAGACCACGCCGTCGACGATGCAGTCCTCCCGCAACGTCCCCTCGCGCACGAAGCCGAGCTTCTCCAGAACGCGAGCAGATCCCACGTTGCGCGTATCGGTCTCGGATTGCACGCGATTCAAGTCCAGCGTGTCAAACGCCCACCCGAGCAGAGCGCGCCCGGCCTCGGTCGCATAACCCTGGCCCCACGCGGCATCGTCGAAGCAGTAGCCCAGCTTCGCGCTCCGGAAGTCCGGATTCCACGCTGGCACCGTGCACCAGCCGATGAACGCCCCGTCGGAGACGCGGTCCACGGCCAGTCGCACCCCGGAGCCCTCGCTTTCCATCTGCCGGCAACGTGCGATGAACTGCTCGGCCCGCGCGCGTTCGGTCCACGGCAGACTGTCCCAGTAGCGCAGCACATAAGCGTTGCTCTGCAGAGCGAAGAGGGCGTCCGCGTCCGAGTCTTCGAAGGCGCGCAGTCGAAGGCGAGCGGTCTGCAACGAGGGGGCGCGCAGGGACGTGCTCACATGTTCCTCCCATGATCGGTAGCCGGTCAATCAGACATCCGATACCGAGCGCTCGCAATGAGTTTTCGCGGCAGGACTACCTCTGCGGCAGGTCGCGTCACGTCCTCGCGGAGGGCACTCCCCCGCGTGGGAACAGGTCGAGGCCGCGCCGGTCGGCGTCGGCGGCGAGGACCTGCGTGGCCAGGTGCGACAGCCGCCTGCGGTCGCCGTCGGGCAGCCCGGCGACCAGCGCCTCGATCCGACCGGTGAAGGTCGCATGGATCTGGCTCGCCAACTGCCGTCCGGTTTCCGTGATCGACACCTGGAATGACCGGCGGTCGGACGTGCTCACGCTCCGCCTCACGAGGTCCCGCTTCTCCGCCCGGCTGACCAGCCCGGTGATCGAGGACTTGTCCAGGCTCAGGTAGCCGGCCAGCTCGTTCATCGTCGGCTCCCGGTCCGACAGGATGCCCAGCAGCCGGGTCTGGATGATCGACAGTTCGAACTCCCCCGCCACCTCGCCCAGCGCCTGCTGCACCAGGAACGACAGCTGCGTGAGGGCGTCCACCAGCCCGAGGTCTTCGCCGGGAGGCGGCGTTGCCGGGCTCTGCGGGGCGTGCGAGGAGTCCATGGACCCAGTCTATTTGCAAAAGTATGTGACGCCAACTAACTTAGTATGCGAGACAAACCAAGTGATCGGAGTGTGACATGGAGATCCAGGCCGCAGTGGTCAGCTCGTTCGACGACCCGCCGCGCTACGAGCCGTTCGAGCTACCGGCTCCGGCCGGCGAGGACCAGGAGCTCGTGGACGTCGTCGCCGTGGGCCTGCACCCGCGGGTGCGGACCGACGCCTCGGGCAAGCACTACACCAGCACCGGGAAGCTGCCGATGGTCCCGGGCATCGACGGCGTCGGCCGCCGGCCGGACGGTTCGCTGGTGTACTTCGCCGCCGATGACGACCTGGTCGGCTCGATGGCGACCCGGACGATCGTCGACCGGCGCCGCTGCGTGCCGCTGCCGGAGGGCGCCGACGCGGTGAAGATCGCCGCGGCGATGAACCCGGCCATGTCCTCGTGGGTGGCGCTGCGCCGCCGGGTGCCGATCCAGGCCGGGCAGTCGGTGCTGGTCCTGGGCGCGACCGGCAACGCGGGGCGGATGGCCGTGCAGGTGGCCAAGCGGCTGGGGGCCGGGCGCGTCGTCGGCGCGGGACGTGACCGCGACCGCCTGGCGACGCTCGCGGATCTGGGCGCGGACGCCGTCGTGGCGCTGACCGACGACGCCGAGGCGACCGGCGCCGCGCTGGCGGCCGCGGCCGGCGAGGTCGACCTGGTCGTCGACTACCTGTGGGGCAGGCCCGCGAGCGAGACGATGATGGCGCTGCTCGGCGGCCGCGCCGACCGCAGCCGCGCGCTCGACTGGATCCAGATCGGGGCGGTCGCCGGTCCGACGATCGAGCTGCCGTCGGTGGCGCTGCGCTCGGCGAACCTCCGGATCCAGGGCAACGGCCAGGGGGCGGTCTCGACCAGGGGGTATCTGGCCGAGCTGCCGTCGCTCATCGCCGAGATCGACGCCGGGGGCATCGCCGTCGGCACCCGGGTCGTCGCCCTGGCCGACGTCGAGGCGGCGTGGGCTGCGCCTGAGGTTCCGGGCGTGCGGACCGTTCTGGTCCCCTGACCTGAATACGCCACTCGCCACTCACCACTCGTCACTCGCCACGAGTTGACACGAACTAAGTTCGCCCAGTAGAACTTAGATCGTCAAACCGAACGAACTAAGTTCGTAACTACCTCGGAGGTACGTGATGCGAGTTTCCATAGTCGGAGCCGGTCTGGGCGGTCTGGCTCTCGCGCAGGGTCTGCGCGGTGCCGGTATCGAGGCCGACGTCTTCGAGCGCGACCCGGGCATCGTCGCCCGGTTCCAGGGCTACCGGCTGGTGTTGGACCCGATCGGCTACCAGGCCGTGCGCGACTGCCTGCCGACGCGGTGGCACCCGCTGCTGAACGAGATCGTCATGGACGCCGCCGCCGAGCAGCTGATCCTGGACCCGCAGCTGAACGAGATCGGCCGGCTCGGCGCGGGCCGGACCGGCATCGTGGTCGACCGGCAGGTGCTGCGCCATCTGTTGCTGACCGGCCTCACCGTGCACACCGACGCCGCGCTGACCGGCTACGACGTCCAGGCCGATGGCACCGTCCGCAGCGAGTTCGCCCGCCGCGGTCCGGCCACCGCCGACCTGCTCGTCGGCGCGGACGGCGTCACCTCCGCGGTGCGCCGGGTGCTGACGCCGCAGACCACCCCGACCGACACCGGCGTCCGGTTCGTCATCGGCCGCACCCCGCTGACCGACGAGTTCGCCGGCCTGTCCAAGGCCTACGGCTCCAAGATCGCCGGTGACGGCGTCAGCCTGCTCCTCGGCGCGATGCGCTTCCCCACCCCGCCGAAGCAGGCCGCCGAGCGCCTGGCGCCCGAAGTCACGCTGCCCGACATCGGCGACTACGTGCGCTGGGCCATGATCCTGCCGCCGGACGGCTCGCTGCACGACCTGAGCCCGCAGGACGCCGTACTGTCCCGTATGGACGGCTGGCACCCGGAGCTGCGCGCACTGATCGAGCAGGCCGACCCGGACAACAGCACCCTGCTGTCCATCCGCGTGGTCAAGCCCGGCGACCGCTGGACCCCCGGCCCGGTCACCCTCCTCGGCGACGCCATCCACGCCACCTCCCCGACCGGCGGCAACGGCGCCAACACCGCACTACGCGATGCCGACCTGCTCCGCCGCCGCCTGATCGAGGCCGACGCCGGCCGCCGGGACCTGCTCGGCGCGGTCGACGACTACGAGCGCCAGATGTTCGAGTACGGCGCCCAGGCCGTGCAGAGCAGCCTCGACAAGCTGCCCGCGTTCGCGCCCGAAGCGAAGCTGGCCTGAGGCCGAGCCGGCTCGCCAGACCCAGCTCAGCCGGTCGCCCTCGCGCCATCAGCGTTCATATATATGAACGCCAGTCACTAATCTGAAATTTTACCCGCCAACTCCTTGTGCGGCCCCGTATACGCGGACGACATTGTGTACCGCACGCGCGCACGCCCACGTTCCAGTCACGGATCCCGCGTCGAGCCAGGAGCTGTCACAGCGACCATGAAGACCGTTATACGCACGCGCGCCGTCACGGCTGCCGCGACCCTCGCCGCCGCCAGCCTCGCCGCCGCGCTGACCGGCGCCGCGGCGCATCAGCCCACGTCGACAGCCCCTGCGGCCGCCAGGGCCACATCCACCGGCCTGGCCATCACCGTCCACCCCGGCCAGACCGGCCAGCGGCTCCCCGCAGGCTTCGTCGGGCTCTCGTTCGGGGCCGCGACGGTCGCCGCCGACAACTACTCCAGTACCGACCTCGCCGGGTATCTCAGGACGCTGGGTCCGGCCGGGACCATTCGGGTCGGGGGCAACTCCGGCGACGGCACGTTCTGGACCTCCACCGGCGAGACGCCGCCGAGTTGGGCCACGTCCGGCACCATCACGCCGGCGAAGCTGGCGCCGCTGGCGGCGATCGCGAAGGCGGCCGGCTGGAAGGTGATCCTCGCGGTGAACCTCAAGCACCGGGATCCGGCACGGGCCGCTGATGAGGCACGCTACGCGCAGCAGATCTTCGGGCGCTCGCTGCTGGCGATCGAGGTCGGCAACGAGCCCAACTTCTACGAGGCCGACGCCGCCGCCTACTACGCCGACTTCGAGACCTACGCCGCCGCGATCCGGGCCGCCGTGCCGGGCATCCGGCTGACCGGGCCGGAGGCCGAGACGAACCACAGCTCGTGGCTCGCCGGCTTCGCCGCCGCCGACGCCGCGCACCCGGACGTCTCCCTCGTCACCGACCACACCTACCCGACGAGCGCCTGCGGCACCCAGGTCGCGACCATCCCGCAGCTGCTGGGCACCGCCTCGGTGCAGTACGAGAACGCCAACGCGCAGGCGGCGCTGAGCGCGGCGCGCCAGCTCCACGTCCCGGCGGCGATGAGCGAGACCAACTCCACGGTCTGCGCCGGTACCGCAGGGGTCAGCGACACCTTCGCCTCGGCACTGTGGTCCCTGGACTACAACCTGCTGCTCGCGCAGGACGGCATCACCAGCGCGGAGTTCATGGACGGCACCAACGCCGCCGGCTGCGACCCGTACACCCCGCTCTGCCCGACGACCGGCGACCTGACACCGCGTCCGCTGTACTACGGAATGCTCGCCACCGAGCTCGTCGGGAGCGGGGAGTTCGTCGCGCTGGACAACCCGGACGCCGCCGACGTACGCGCCTACGCCATCCGCGACCACGGCCACCTGACGGTGGTGCTCGACGACGTCCAAGACCCGGCGAGCCACACAGCCACGACGGTGAACCTGAACCTCGGCCTGCGCGGCCTGCACCGCGGAAGCCTCACCGCGCTGACCACGACTTCCCCGGCCGGGCTGGCAGCGACCTCCGGAATCACGCTCGGCGGACAGCAAGTCGGCGCACACGGAGCGTTCGGAACCCCGCAGCAGACGCCGGTCGAAGTGCGGCACGGGAACGCGAGCGTGACGGTGCAGGCGGGAAGCGCGGTCATCATCCGATTCAGCTGACGGCGCCCCGGATTCGGACAGGATTCGGCCATGGAGCGGGCCCGGCGTAGAGAGCAGTCAGTGCGAGCTCACGCCGGGGTCCGCCGCCGGACCACCACTGGAGCTCCCACTCGAATCCGCTCCCGAACTGGACCCCATGGATGACAACCGCGATGAAGGTCCTGACGACGACGTCGACGCGCTGCTGGATCCGGGACCGCTACCGGTGGTCTGCGGCAAGCCCGAGGTGCCGGAAACAGACGGCATCGGCGTCGAAGTACTGGCCGGCGGTCCCACCGGAGTCGTACGGTCGGGCGCGGGAGCCGAATGCGTACTCAGCACCAGCACAGCGGTCGCGGCACCCACCGCAGCAACCGTCCCGATAGCCAGAACCGACATCCGCAACGAAAACCGCCGCTCCTGCGACGACGGACGGATCGCGGCGACCCGACGCGCCAGATCCGCCGAAGGCTGGATGTCCTCGGCCCGGGTGGCGAAGTGTGCCCGCAGCGCCTGTTCCCCGTATTCGCCGTAATCGACCCGCTCAGCCTGATCGCTCATCGTGGAACCTCACTTGTCGAGGTCAGTCGGCCGTGGAGCGCTTTGAGCCCCCGGGACGCGTGCGTCTTCACCGAGCCGGTCGAGATGCCGAGCGTGTCGGCGATCTCGCGCTCGTCCAGGTCGCACCAGTAGCGCAGCACCAGGACCGCACGCTGCCGGGCGGGCAGCGCGGCCAGGCCGGCGGCGAGGTCGCCGGACGGATCCGCGTCGCCCGAGCCGGACCCGGGCCCGGAACCGGAAGGAGACCCCGACCCACCCACCGCATCCCGGCCAGAGCCGAGCAGGTCCAGATCGGTGGCATCACCGATCGGCGTGTCACGCCCGCGCTTGAGCTTCCGCGTCCGGTCGATCGCGAGGTTCACCAGCACCTTGCGCGAGTACGCCTCAGGATTGTCGCCCCCGATGCGCCGCCAGTGCCGCGCCGTGCGCTCCAGCGAGACCTGCACCAGGTCCTCGGCGGTGTGCCGGTCCCCGACCAGGAAGACCGCGGTGCGCAGCAGCCGGTGCATGATCCCGCGCGCGAAGAGCTCGAAGTCCGCCTCCGCCCGGTCCCCCAACGCTGCGCTCCCGTCAGCCACGCCCACCCCGCGACGGCCTCCTGCACTGCCGCGGGGACTGGACGGTACACCAGTTGATCACCTCAGCGCGCCGCCGACGACACCGGCGCCGAGCCGGACGAGCGGGTGTCGACCGGGCCCGAAGGCGAGGAGGACCAGCCACCGGAGCCGGGCCCCGAGGACACCGGCCCGCTCGGCGCAGAAGACGACCCCGACGACCCCGAGGACACCGGCCCGCCGGGCGCCGAAGACGACCCCGAAGCCGAAGGCCCACTCGACACCGGCGCCGAACCCGGCCCCGAAGAAACCGGCCCGCCCGGCACCACCGAGCCCGCCGGCCCCACACCCCCGGCGCCCGCCGAAGCCGCCTGCGACACCCCGATCCCGATCCCGGTCACGGCCAGCACCCCCAGCCCCACCCCGACACCCGTACTCCGCAGGTTCCGCTTCCGCGCGATCGCCATGTCACACCCTCTTCCCCGGCGGGCCCATCGCCCTGCCACGCCCTCCTCAACTCCGCCCGCCGGCCGCGCGTTGACACGACTTCCGACTTTCTCGCCGCCGTCCCCACACCCCGGCGCGCTATCGTGGACACCACAGCAAGACACCACAGCAAGACAACAGAACCCTCCGTCGATGGCCCCGGCGCGCCGCGAAGCGCCGCCACCGAAATGAAGTCCTCGATGATCCGCCCGACGATCTCGACCTCTCTGCCGGAGCCGCAGAAGCCCCTCCGGTGACCGCATCCGCCGTGCGGGTGAAGTCACCCCGCGATCTGCGCACCGAACGCCGCCGCCGCACCCACAGCTGCTGGGACCACCTCATCGCCGCACCCCTGTGGCCGATGCACGACGCCAACCTCGGCACCCTCCTGCGCACCTGCGACGCGGTCGGCGCCTGCCTGGCCGTCCCGAAGCTCCCCTGGGTCCCCGACGCCCTGGCCCGCGGCAACACCCTGCGCAAACCCGCCTGCGTGCACTGGACCGGCGACCAGCTCACCTGGCTCTCCCGCCAGCACGCGCGCAAGGACACGAACGTCGTCGGCGCCGAACTCGCCGACGAAGCCGTCCGCCTCGCCGACCTCCCGGCCGCCCGCACCCGCACCGTCCTGGTCCTCGGCCACGAACGCGACGGCATCCCGCCCGACGCCGTGGAACTCCTCGACCTGGCCGTCGAGATCCCCATGATCGGCACCGGTGCCAGCCTGAACGTGGCCGTGGCGGGATCGCTGGTGCTGTACCGACTGGCCGGGCTTTTGTGACGGGACGTGCCGCCCGTTGCGACCACCGGTGGGGCCCGGACCCGAAGGCCCGGACCCCACCACCTGGTCAAACGCTCACATCACTCGCGATCATGCATAGACGCCGAACTCGTACAGCGAGTAGCCGTACGTGGTTCCGCGCCGCGTCCCGTACATGCGCACATACCGGCCGGTCCCCGAGACATCGAACGTCTCCACCCCGCCGGCACCGGTCGTGGTGCTGTACACGGTGGTCCAGTTCGTCCCGTCGTTCGAGACCTGGATCTGGTACGCCTTGCCGTACGCGGACTCCCAGCCCAGCTGGATGTGCTTGATCGCAGTGCTCTGACCCAGATCGACCTGGAGCCACTGCGGATCGCTCCAATCACTGGCCCACCGGGTCGACCAGTTGCCGTCGGTGGCGTTCGACGCCACGTAGGTCTGCCCGTTGCCCGCGGCCTGGAAGGACGAGGCCGTGGTCGGTTTGCCCAGCGCCACGTTCGTCCCCGCGACCGGCGGCGCGACCACGCGGAACGACGCGGACTGGATGCCGACGCCGCCGTGCTGGTCGTAGACGTACACGTAGACCTTCCACACGCCGAGCGTCTGCGGCGCGGTGACGGTGAACGCTCCCGGGCCGGTCTGCGTGTAGCTGGACGGCGACTGCAGCGCGGTGGCGCTGTTCACGTACTTGCTGGACAACGCGACGTTGTAGCTCAGCGCGTCGCCGGTGTGGTTGTTCGCCGCGACGTTCACGGTGAACTGGCCCCCGGCCGGGACGCTCGCGGTGTTGCTGAGCGTCATCGACGTAATCTCTGGCGGGGTGTTGGTCTGCGCCTGGCCGGTGAAGGCCTGCTTGACCGCGTAGTACGACAGCCGCCGCCAGCCGCCGGTGAGCAGGTTGAACCAGACGCCGCCGAAGTCGTTCTCGACGCCGTAGTTGAACAGCGTCCCGCCGAAGGAGACGCCGGGATGCCCGGCGATGCAGTTCCACGCGCTGGTGTAGCCGTCGCGCTGCTGCTGGTCGGTGGGCTCGGTCGGCACGCCGTTGGCGTCGTTCGGCACCTCCCACTCGCCGGCGTCGCCGGACTCGGTGACGATGTACGGCTTGGTGTACCCGCCGTTGGTCCAGTCCGTGTTCACGTTGCAGACCGAGCCGTAGGAGTTCACCGCGAGCAGGTCCAGGCTCGGCGTGTACTGCTTGTAGTACGGCCAGGCGCCGGTCCAGGCGTCGGTCGAGGTGACCGGGTGGTTCGGGTCGATGGCGTGGATCGCCTCGGTGATCTGCTCGACGTACTGCGCGTACGCGTCGCGTTCCTGCTCGACCGTGGCGCCGTTGGGATACGTGTAGTTCTGCGAGGTGAGGATGACCTCGTTCCCGACGTCCCACATCAGCGTCGCGGGATGGTCCTTGTACTGCGCGACGTACTGTTTGATGGTGTTCAGGGTGTTGGTCTTGTACGTCGTGTCGTTGACGTAGTCAGCTCCCTGATTCAGCCAGAAGCCGTTGATCACCTTGATGCCGCGCGCCGCCGCCGCGTCCAGCAGTGGTTGCGACGTCCCGTCGGTACCCCAGGTGCGGATGGTGTTGACGCCCATCGAGGCGGCGTCGTTGAGGTAGCCGTCGCCGGCCTGGTTGCCCGGGCCCCACGTGACGCCCTTCACCTGGTACGGCGAGCCGTTGACGTTCAGCTGCCAGTTCCCCTGACTGCCGGTGACCTTCACGACGTTCGAGCCGGTCGCGGCCGGCGGCGGCGTCAGCGGGGTCGGAGCCGGGCCGGTCGTGGTGTAGACGGAGATCGGTCCGACGCTCAGCGTGCCGCCGGAGGTGGTGGCCGCGGTCGGCGAGGTGCAGCCGCAGTCGGCGTTCGGCCAGGAGCCGCCGACCGCCAGGTCCAGGATCAGGAAGAAGCCGTGGTCCACGGCGTTCTGCCAGGTGGTCACGCCGACCTGGCTCTCGCTGACCGACCAGGTCTGCACGCCGTCCACCGAGAAGCGGATCTGCTCGTCGGACTGCGTGCGGTCGATGACCTCGGTGTACGTGTGGTACGCGCTCAGGCAGCCGCTGCAGGTTCGCAGACCGCTGCCACGCCCGCTGTACTCGTTGCACGGACCGTTCGGCGCGACCCCGCAGTGCAGGCCGGACGAGGTGGTCGAATGGCCGTTGACGTTCTCCATGATGTCGGTCTCGCCGATGGCCGGCCAGGTGCCCGAACCCGTCCGCGATCCGTTGCCCAGGGCCCAGAACGCGGGCCAGTAGCCGGCCGGGTTCGCCACGTTCGGCTGCTTGATGGTCGCGGTGACCTCCAGCTCGCCGCCGGCCGGGGCGGCGAAGTCGGAACGCTGCGTCTCGATGCGGCCTGAGGTCCAGTTCCCCGAGCTGTCTTCGAGGGCTGTGATGTTCAGGTGGCCGTTGCCGTCCACGGAAACGTTTGCGGTGGACGACGAGGCCGATTCGACCTCACCGGTGCCCCAGTCCGCCGGACCGCCCGGCGAGTTGTGGCCGGTGTCCTCGATCCAGTTGGACGCCGACGGCGCGGTGCCGGCCGTGCCGCCGAACGTGTCCTGCCACACCAGGTTCCAGTTCGGCGGAGGCGGAGTGCTGCCCCCGCCTCCGTAGACGCTGAACTCCCACAGCGAGTAGCCGTAGCCGGTGTTGCGCGCCGTGCCGTACATGCGGATGTAGCGACCGCTGCCGGACACGTTCAGCGTTTCGGTGCCGCCGGGGCCGGTGGTGGTCGAGTAGATGCTCGTCCAGGTCGAGCCGTCGTTCGAGGTCTGGATCTGGTAGGCCTTGCCTGAGGCGGTCTCCCAGTTCAGAACGACCTCGCAGATGCTCTGCGTGCTGCCCAGGTCGACCTGGAGCCACTGCGGGTCAGAGAACTGCGACGACCAGCGCGTCCCAGTGTTCCCGTCCACCGCGGCCGAGGCCGGGGTACCGGCACCCTCGATCGAGGAAGCCGTCGCGGTCTTGTTCAGAGCCAGGTTCGTACCGGTGTCGCAACTCGCCGCCCGGGCCCGTACCGCCCCGAGTGACGGTACGGACAGAACAGCGAGCATCAAAGCCAGGACCAGCAGTAAAGCCGACGATCTTCGTGCGGGGAACATGACCCTCCTACGCGGGTGGCGGCGGTGAACTGACCATGCGGGGAGGGCGCCCCTTCGGTCCTGAATCGTCAACCCTCTGCTGTGGGGTGTCAAGAAGGAACCGGTTCCGGAACTGGTTTCGGAACCGCTACCGAAACCAGTTCCGGAACCAGCTCTGTATTGACAGCAGGTAACGCGTGCGCCACTTTTAGGGCCGAGGGCGCTCTCTTCGGTCCAACCACCCCACGCCTTGGAGAGCACATGAGTAGTAGGTTGGCCCGGCCACGGGCCGCTTTGTTCGTCGTACTCACGCTGTTGCTGGCGGCGTTGTCCGTGCCGTCCTTCGGGGCGCGGCCGGCGTCGGCAGCGAGTTGCAACACCGGCACCAATCTGGCTCTGAACAAGACCGCGACGGCTTCCTCGATCGAGGGTGCCGGCACCCCGGCCTCGGCCGCGGTCGACGGGAACCTCGGCACGCGCTGGTCGTCGCAGTTCTCTGACCCGCAGTGGCTCCAGGTCGACCTCGGCAGCACGCAGAGCATCTGTGAAGTGGTTCTGAACTGGGAGACCGCCTCAGGCAAGGCCTACCAGATCCAGACCTCGAACGACGGATCCACGTGGACGAGCATCTACTCCACGACATCGGGTCCCGGCGGTAACGAAACGCTCAACGTGTCCGGCAGCGGCCGTTACATCCGGATGTACGGCACCGCACGCAACACCGGCTACGGCTACTCGCTGTGGGAGTTCAGCGTCTACGGCGGCAACGGTGGCGGCGGTACTCCCCCGCCCCCGACCGGCGGCAGCCTGGGCTCGAACGTCATCGTGTTCTCCCCCTCGATGGCGCAGTCCTCGATCCAGGCGACGCTGAACTCGATCTCGAACCAGCAGGTGCCCAGCGAGTTCGGGACCGGCCGGTACGAGCTGCTGTTCGAGCCCGGCACGTACGGCTCGGCGGCCAGCCCGCTGATCTTCACCGTCGGGTTCTACGAGGCCGTCGCAGGGCTCGGACGCAACCCCGGCGATGTGGTCATCAACGGCACCGTCGACTCCTACAACCAGTGCTCGGGCAGCACCTGCAACGCCACCACCAACTTCTGGCGCTCGCTGACCAACCTGACGGTCAACGTCATGGGCATGAGCGGCTGCCAGAACGGCGACGACTTCTGGGCCGTGTCGCAGGCCGCGCCGATGCGCCGCGTGCACATCAACGGCAACGTGAGCCTGATGGACTACTGCGTCGGCGGCCCCGGCTACGCCAGCGGCGGGTTCATCGCCGACTCGCAGTTCACCGGCGGGACCGTGACCAACGGCTCGCAGCAGCAGTACATCACCCGGAACTCGGCGCTGGACGGCTGGAGCAACGGGGTGTGGAACCAGGTGTTCTGCGGGGACCCCGGCGCGCCGGCGCAGAGCTTCGCGTCGAACTCCGGCCTGTCCGGCGGCCCGGCGCCGTACACCACGCTCGGAACCTGCCCGGTCACGCGCGAGGCGCCGTACCTGTACCAGGACTCCGGCGGCAACTACAACGTGTTCGTACCCTCGCTGGCCACCAACTCCAACGGCCCCACCTGGACCGGCGGCCAGACGCCGGGCACCTCGCTGTCGCTGAACACGTTCTTCGTGGTGCAGCCCTCGGCGACGGTGGCCCAGATCAACGCGGCGCTGAACGCCGGCGACAACCTGCTGTTCACGCCGGGTGTTTACACCATCCCCTCGACTATCACGGTGACCCACCCCGACACCCAGATCGTCGGCCTGGGCTTCGCCACGCTGGTCCCGAGCGGCGGCAACACCGCGCTGAGCGTCGCGGACGTGAGCGGCGTGCAGGTCAGCGGCCTGATCTTCGACGCGGGCGCGACCACCTCGCCCTCGCTGCTCCAGGTCGGCACCGCGGGCTCCACGACCCGGCACAACACCGACCCGGTGGCGCTGGACGACGTGTTCTTCCGCGTCGGCGGCGCGACCGCGGGCTCGGCGACCACGCCGCTGGTCGACAACAGCAACGACTCGCTGCTGGACGACGTCTGGATCTGGCGCGCGGACCACGGCGCGGGCGCCGGGACGTGGAGCGGCGACCAGAGCCCGACCGGGCTGGTGGTCAACGGGAACAACGTGACCGCCTACGGCCTGGCCGTGGAGCACTTCCAGCAGAACGAGGTCGACTGGAACGGACAGAGCGGGACGGTCGTCTTCTTCCAGAACGAGAACCCCTACGAGGTGCCCAGCCAGGCCGCGTGGATGTCCTCGGCGTCGCAGAAGGGGTACCCGGCGCTGTACATCCCGAACTCGGTGAGTTCCTTCCAGGGCTACGGGCTCGGCAGCTACAGCTACTTCGACCAGGGCGTGGACATCCACAACGCGATGGCGTTCCAGGTGCCGCAGACCTCCGGGGTGCAGCTGCACGACCTGCTGACGGTGTTCCTGAACGGGTCCGGCGGGATCGACTCGGTCGTGAACGGGACCGGGAAGGCGGTGAGCTCGGCGTTCGGCGGACCGTCCGACATCGTCACGTATCCGTGAGTCGCCGACGCGCCTCCCAGTAGTCAGCACGACCGGAGCCGGCTTCCGAGATCTGATCGTCTCGGGAGCCGGCTCCCGGCGCGCGGCTATGCTGACGCGGTGACGCAGAACAAGATCCGCTGGGGCATCCTCGCGACCGGCGGCATCGCCGCGACCTTCACCGCCGACCTGCAGACGCTCGACGACGCCGAGGTCGTGGCGGTCGGCTCCCGCACCCTCGGCGCGGCTCAGGCCTTCGCCGACAAGCACGGCATCCCCCGGGCCCACGGCTCCTGGGCCGAGCTGGCCGCGGACCCCGAGGTCGACATCGTCTACGTCGCCACCCCGCACTCGGCGCACCACGCGGCGGCCGCGCTGTGCCTGGACGCCGGCAAAGCAGTGCTCTGCGAGAAGCCGCTGACCCTGGACGCCGCGCAGGCCGAGGACCTGTGCCGCCGTGCCGAGGCCGCGGGCGTCTTCTTCATGGAGGCGATGTGGACCCGCACGGTCCCGGCCGTGCTGCGCATGGTCGAGCTCGTGCGGGCCGGCGCGATCGGCACGCCGCGCCTGGTCACGGCCGACTTCTCGGTCAGCTTCACCGGCAGCCCCGAACACCGCATGCGCAACCCGGAGCTCGGCGGCGGCGCGCTGCTGGACCTCGGCGTCTACCCGCTGGCGATCTCGCAGCTGGTGTTCGGGACGCCGAGCGTGGTGCAGGCGGTGGCGACGCTGACGCCGGAGAGCGTGGACGACACCACGGCCGTCACGCTCGTGCACCCCGGCGGCGGGGTGTCGGCGCTGACGTGCTCGATCTCGGCGGACGGCACGTGGAGCGCGACCGTGGCCGGGAGCGAGGGACGGATCGAGTTCGGGCGTGGGTTCACCTCGCCGAGCGGGTTCTCGGTGTTCCGCGGCGACACGCTCGTCGAGCGCGTCGAGGCCCCGTTCCTGGCCGGCGGCATGGTGCACGAGGCCATCGAGGCGCAGCGCTGCCTGCGTGCGGAGCTTCAGCAGAGCCCGCTGGCGCCGTGGTCGGAGACGCTCGCGGTGATGCGGACGATGGACGCGGTGCGGGAGCAGGTCGGGGTCCGGTACCCGGCGTAAGCGAGCGCTTCAACGGCGGCCGAAGTACCGACAGTCTGAACGCTGAACCAACCCTAGGCTTACGTGGGTGTTCAGACGTCGCACCAAGACACCGGCTTATGATCCGGCGCGGTTCGTACCACCGTTGGGTCGACAGCTCGACGGACTCACGACCGGCCGACCCGACTCATCGGAGCCGTCGGCCTGGAGCACGGTCGAGGAGCTGCTGCGGCCGGAGGAAGCCTGCGGCAGCTGGTTCGACGTGGCGCTCCACGACAACGGCGGCAAGCAGCTCGGCGTCGGCCGCATCTTCTCCACGGACCGGGCGATCCTGCTGGACGCCGAATACCGCAAGCCCCGGCGCCAACCGTCGCCTGAGCGCATCGACGACGCTCGGCTGAGCGTCTTCGGCCAGCTCGACGGCCGCTTCTGCCTCGCCTTCACCCGCGCGCACGACAAGCGCGTCATCATGATCCTGAAGTTCCTGAACCCCGCCGACGCAGTGCTCCTGGATCGGTTGTCGACCGTGGCGGATCGGCTGCACCGCAAGGGGCCCGGCGTCTTCCGCTTCGATCCGGATGTGGTGTCGCTGCCGGTGTGAGAGTTCGCGGCGACCGGGCCCCGCGCCAGGTGCGGGGCCCAGCCGCCGGCTATCGCGCTGGCCTCAGCTCACGGTCGCGTGCGTCAGCGCGCACGAGTTCGTGTCGTTCGACCAGCTCCCCTGCTCGGTGTACGTCCCGTTCCCCATCGGCACGTTGCCGGCGCCGCCGGTCACGCCCTTGAGCCAGGCGCACTCGTCGGCGTTCTCCTGGCCGGTGCTGGTGTTGGTCCAGCCGCCGGGCGGGTTCTGGTCGGTCAGGGTCTCGCTGTACTCGTGGCCCAGGGTCATCGTCCAGCCGTCGAGCGTGCCCTTGCTGCCGGTGTTCAGGAAGTTCACGCCGCAACCGGCGCCGGAGTCCATGTTGTAGGGCTGGTTGGAGAAGGCGAAGTCGCCGACGTCGGAGGCGACGGCGCCGCCGGTCAACGTGCTGTCGCCGTTGTAGTCGTGCCAGGCGCAGTACGCACCCTGGTAGTTGTCCGGGTTGGTGCCGTGCGGGGACAGGATCACGTAGTACGCGTGCCGGTTCGAGGCCGCGGTCGTGTTGCCGAAGTGGTGCGCCGCGGCCAGGGCCTCGGCGCCGAGCTGGTGGCCGGAGGCGGCCTGCGGGGACGCCGCCGAGTTGTCGTACCAGACGCCGGCCAGCACGCCGGGGCTCGGGTAGGGCACGTGCGCGGCGCCGGACGAGCAGCTGGTGGCGCCCTTGGCGACCAGCGGGCCGTCGCAGTACTGGGTCATCGTGCCGGACCACTGCTCGCCGCCGGTGCCGATGCCCTTGAACATCATCTGCGCGGTCGGCGCGCCGCTGTCGGCGTCGTTGCTGAACGTCAGGTTGCCGTTGGCGTCGCTGCCCTGCGTCCCCCACTGACTGCCGTAGAACACGAGATAGACCTGGGGCTGCCCGTCCATCACGCCGATGCCGTCGATGCCGCCGCCGTACGTGAGCGTCTTGGAGCCGTGCCGGGTGGCCGCGCGTGCCGCCTGCGCGTCGGCGACGTCCGGCAGGTAGCCGTGGCCGCGGTTGACGTGCGCGCTGCCCGAGCCCGAAGCGTTCGGGGAGGCGGAGGCGGTGGCAGTGGAGACCGCGGAGCCGATAGCCAGCACCGCGGTGCCGACAACCGCTGCGGCGACCCGGCGCCGCTGAGACGAACCGTGGGACATGTGCTTCCTTCCGATGTGGGGTATCGGCGCACGCGGGATCGCCGCGGCACGCCGATGGAGCGTCCGTCGTGCAGGAAGTGGTGGCATCGGTTCGGTGAACCGTGATGCGGGAAACTAGCAACGGTTGACCTTGACGTCAACGGGCGAAGATGAGGGGGTTTACGCACCGATGGCCGAAGAGATCCACTTCGCGACCGACCTCTACCAGGGCACCGCCGGCTACTACGACCGCTATCGGCTGCCCTATCCGGCCGCTCTGCTCGACTACCTCGTGGCCGCGAGCCAGGTCTCCGGCGGCGGACGCCTGCTGGATCTGGCCTGCGGCACCGGCCAGCTCGCCTTCCCCCTGAGCCCGCACTTCGCCGAGGTGTGGGCCGTGGACCAGGAACGGGACATGGTCGCGACGGTGCGCGCCAAGGCGGACGCCGCAGGGATAAAAGCGCTGCGGTCCGTGGTTTCCAGCGCCGAGACGCTCGACGCGCCGCCGAACTCCTTCGAGCTGGCCGTCATCGGCAACGCCTTCCACCGGCTGGACCGCGACCTGGTCGCGCGGCGGATGCTCGACTGGCTCGCCCCCGGCGGACACCTCGCGCTGTGCTGGTCCACCTCGCCCTGGGTCGGCACGGAGGACTGGCAGCGATCGCTCGCGGCCACCCTGAACCGCTGGCAGCAGCAGCTCAGCGCTGAAGAGCGGATTCCAGCGGGTCTGGATCAGGCGCGCCGGGACTTGCCCGATGCCGACGTGCTCGCCGAGGCCGGGTTCGAGGTCGTCGGGCGCTCCGCGTTCACGGCCGAGCACTCCTGGACGCTGGAAGAGCTCACCGGCCACATCCGCTCGACGTCGTTCCTGCCGCCCGCGGTCCTCGACGACCACGGCGCAGCGTTCGACGCCGACCTCGCAGCCACGCTCCTGCCGCACAGCGCCGACGGGATCTTCACCGAGACCGTGAGTTCCGCCTACGACCTCGCCCGCAAGCCGGCCTGAACCGAGGTGGGCCGAGACCGGCCGACCTGAACCAAGCGGAGCCGAGCCGGCCTGAGCCAAGCCGAGCCGACCTGAGCCGAGCCGAGCCGAGCCGAGCCGAGCCGTGCCGGCCTGAACCGAGGTGGGCCGAGACCGGCCGACCTGAACCAAGCGGAGCCGAGCCGGCCTGAGCCAAGCCAAGCCGACCTGAGCCAAGCCGAGCCGAGCCGAGCCGACCTGAGCCGAGCCGAGCCAGCCTGAGCCAAGCCGTGCCGTGCCGTGCCGTGCCGAGGCCAGCGAAACCGAACCACAAGCAGCCGGCCGACGCCCTCCCAAACGCCGGCCGGCCACACTCAGAGTTCCGTCGACCGGCTCAGGAAGCAGCCGCCGGAGTGTAGTGAGCCGCCTCGTCGCCCTCGAGGATCCGGCTGGCCGCACCGTCGATCCCGATCGGCACGTCCCCCGCGATGGTCACCCGGTTCAGCCGCCGCGGCAGCGTGTCGTAGTCGTCCGGCGCGTAGTGCTGCGTGATCCGGTTGTCGAAAACGACCACGTCGCCCGGATTCCACTGCACCCGCAGCACGTTCTCCGGCCGCGTAACGTACGCCTGAAGCAACCGCAGCACGTCCTTCGACTCGGTCGTGCTCAGCCCCTCGATGGTCTGCGCGAACGCCCCGATGAACAGCCCGCGCTCACCGGTCTCCGGGTGCACGCGCACCACCGGATGCGCCGTCCGGTACTTCGTCGAGACGAACACGTCCCGGTACTGCTGACGCTTCTCGTCGTCCGCCTTCGGGCTCGGCCCCGCGTAGTCGTAGTCGTTGGTGTGCACGGCCCACAGCGTGTCGGCCAGATCGCGCAGCGGCTTGGGCAGATCCCGGTACGCCGCCCCGGTGTTGGCGATCAGGGTGTTGCCACCGTACGGCGGGATGACGATCCCCCGCAGCGTCGAGGCCTTCGGCGGCGACTGCACGAACGTGACGTCGGTGTGCCACACGTTCGCCGCCCCGCGCTCGCTGTCCACGGGCAGGATCTGCGGCTGCTCGGCGATGCCCGGCACGGTCGGGTGCGCGCTGGTCAGCGGCCCGAACAGCGAGGCGAAGCGCAGCTGCCCCTCGTCGTCCAGGTCCTGGCCGCGGAACACCAGGGCCTTGTGCTCCAGCAGCGCGGCCTTGATCTCCTTCAGGATCCCCTCGGCGAGCTCGCCGGACAGGTCGACGCCGGTGATCTCGGCGCCGATCCGGCCGCCGATGCGCCGGACGTCGAAGTCGGTCGGTGTGGGTGTGGAGGTCATTCCAGATCGTCCTTTCGAAAAAGCGGATCAGTACTGCGACGCGGAAGCGAGCAGCGGTCGGGAGAAGTGATCGGCCGGGCGCGACAAGCCGTAGTGGTCGCGCAGGGTGGTGCCGGTGTACTCGGTGCGGAACAGCCCCCGGCGCTGGAGCACGGGCACGACGTGGTCGACGAAGTCGTCCAGCCCGGTCGGCAGGATCGGCGGCATGATGTTGAACCCGTCGGCGGCGCCGGCCCGGAACCACGACTCCAGCGCGTCGGCGATCTGCTCCGGCGCGCCGGCCACGACCCGGTGTCCGCGGCCCCCGCCGAGCCGGGCGATGATCTGCCGGATGGTCAGCCGCTCGGCCCGCACCAGCTCGGCGACCAGCGTGAAGCGGCTCTTGTTGCCGTTGACCTGGTCCTCGGTCGGCAGCACCTCCTCCGGCAGCGGCTCGTCCAGGCGGTAGCCGGCCAGGTCGACGTTCAGCATGTTCGAGAGCTGACCCAGCCCGTAGTCGATGACCTGGAGCTCGGTGAGCTCGTCCTCCAGCGCCAGCGCCTCGGCCTCGGTGGCGCCGATGATCGGGCAGATCCCAGGCAGGATCACCGGCAGCTCGTCCCGGCCGTGGGCCGCGGCCCGGGCCTTGACGTCCGCCGCGAACCGCCGCGCCTCGGCCAGCGTCTGCTGCGCGGTGAACACCGCCTCGGCGTACCGCGCGGCGAAGTCCCTGCCGTCCTCGGAGGACCCGGCCTGCACCAGCAGCGGCCAGCCCTGCGGCGAGCGCTGGACGTTGAGCGGCCCGCGCACCTTGAAGAACTCGCCGGCGTGCTCGATCTCGCGCAGCCGATCAGGGTCCGCATACACCCCGGCGGCCTTGTCGAGCACCACGGCGTCGTCGGCCCAGCTGTCCCACAGCCGGGTGGCGACCTCCAGGAACTCCGCCGCGCGCTCGTAGCGCACCGCGTGGTCGAGGTGCTCGTCCAGGTTGAAGTTGTTGGCCTCGTTCACCGTCCCGGACGTGACGATGTTCCAGCCGGCCCGGCCGCCCGAGACGTGGTCCAGCGAGGCGAACCGGCGCGCCAGGTGGAACGGCTCGTTGAAGGTGGTCGAGGCGGTGGCGATCAGCCCGATGTGCCGCGTGGCCACGGCGATCGCCGGCAGCACCGTCAGCGGCTCCAGGCCGCCGGACACGTTGGCCCCGGCCCGGCCGCCCCACACCGCGAGCCCGTCGGCGAAGAAGATCGAGTCGAACTTGCCGCGCTCGGCGGTCTGCGCGAGCTGCTGGAAGTAGGTGATGTCGGTGACCCGGTGCGGCTGGCTGGCCGGGTGCCGCCAGGCGGCGTCGTGGTGCCCGGGCGCCATCAGGAAGGCGTTCAGGTGGAGCTGTCGTCGGTCGGTGCTCATGTCGGATGACCCCTCACGGTACGGAATCAGGCCCCTGCCACCGGACGCCAGCGGGTCAACCGCCGCTCCAGCAACACGAGCAGGTGGTTGAAGAGCAGCCCGATCACCGAGATGGCGATGATCGCGGCGTACATGTCGGGGATGGCGAAGTTCTGCTGGGAGGCGTTGACCAGGTAGCCCAGGCCCGCCTTGGCGCCCACCATCTCGGCGGCGACCAGCACCAGGATCGAGGAGGCGCCGGCCAGCCGGATGCCGGTGAACACGGTCGGCAGCGAGGCCGGCAGGATCACCTTGGCGAACAGCCGGTGCGGCGGCAGGCTCATCGAGCGGGCCGACTTGATCAGGACCGGATCGACCGTGCGGACGCCGCTGATGGTGTTCAGCAGGATCGGCCAGGTGCAGGCGTAGACGACGATGGCGATCTTCGAGGTCTCGCCGATGCCCAGCAGCAGGATGAACACCGGCAGCAGCGCCAGCGCGGCGGTGTTGCGGAACAGCTCCAGCAGCGGTCCCAGGATCTCCGCGACCGGCTTGTACCAGCCGATCAGCAGGCCCAGCGGCACGCCGACGCCGATCGCGATGAGGAAGCCGGACAGCGAGCGCACCAGGCTGGCCCGCGTGTTGTCCCAGAGCTGGCCGTCCTTCGCCAGCTCTATCAGGGCCTTGACGGCCTCGGAGAACGGCACCAGGAACGTGCGGTCGACCAGGCCGACGCGCGGCGCGACCTCCCACAGCACGAGGAACGCGGCGATCGCGACGGTGCGTTTGCCGAACACCGCCAAGGCCCCGGCCACGCGCGCGACCGGCGTCGGAACGGTCCGCTTCAACAGCTGGACGGTCGGTGCGAACGGGATCTCAGCCAACGGAAACAACCTCCCTCACCGCGGTGACCTCCTCGCGCAGCAGGCTCCACACCCGGTGCCGGTAGGCGGCGAACTCCGGGCTGGAACGCACGTCGTCCTCGGCCTGCCGGTCGCCGAGCCGCACGTCCACGACCTGCTTGATGCGCCCCGGCCGCGAGGTCATGACCGCGACTCGCTGCCCGAGATAGACCGCCTCGTCGATGCCGTGCGTGATGAACACGATCGTGGTGCCGGTCTTGTGCCAGATGCGCAGCAGTTCTTCCTGGAGCCCGTCGCGGGTCTGGGCGTCCAGGGCCGCGAAGGGCTCGTCCATCAAGAGCACGGCCGGATCGGCGACCAGCGCCCGGGCGATGGCCACGCGCTGGCGCATGCCGCCGGACAGCTCGTGCGGATAGCGGTCTTCGAACCCTGACAGTCCGACCAGGTCCAAATACTCACGGGCCCGCTCGGCGCGGCCCTTGCGGTTCAGCCGGTCCAGGCGCGGCTGGGCTTCCAGGGCGAACTCGACGTTGCGCTGCGCGGTGCGCCAGGGCAGCAGCGCGTACTGCTGGAAGACGATGCCCCGGTCCAGCGCGGGGCCGGTCACGGCCTTGCCGTCCAACAGGATCCGGCCGCTGCTGGGCTTCGTCAGGCCGCTGATGAGGTCCAGCAGCGTCGACTTCCCGCAGCCGCTGGGGCCGACCACGACCAGGAACTCCCCCGGCGCGACGGTCAGCGTGACGTCGTCCAGCGCGGTGAACGTGGCGCCGTCGCGGACGGCGAAGGTCTTGCTGACGCCGTCGATGCGGATCTTCTCCGCGCTGTTGATCACCGTGAGCGCGGTACCGGTCGCGGCCATCTCAGCTGCCCCCGTTCGCGAAGGAGTTGTACTTGTTGGTGTAGACGTCGGCGGCCTTGACCTTGCCCTTGGGGATCTGGCCCTGCCCTTCGAGCCAGCTGATCCAGGTGGTGAACTCCTTCTCGGCGATGACCCCGCCGGTCCCGGCGATGCCGAAGGATTTGAAGTACTTCAGCGCCGAGGCGTCCTCGTTCCGGCCGCGGGCCTTGATGATCTTCGTGAAGCGGTCCACGACCTCCGGGAGCGGCGTGCTGCGGGCCCACTCGATCGCCTTGCCGACGCCGGAGGTGAAGGCGTGCACGGTGTCAGGGTTCTTCGCCAGGAAGTCGTTGCGGAACACGTAGGTCCCGGCGCTGAACGAGCCGAGCAGGTCGAAGTCGGTGAACAGCGGCTTCACGCCGCCGTCGGCCAGCGCCTTGTCGCGCAGGATGCCGCCGAGCACGGCGACGTCGATCTGGTGCGCGCGCAGCGACTGCTCGGTGTTCACCGGCGGCACCACCAGCGGCTCGACCTTCTTCACGTCCGCCTCGGTGACGCCGTTGCGGCCCAGATAGATGTCCAGGATCGCCTCGTCGTGGGCGCCGAGGGTGTTCATCCCGATCTTCTTGCCGAACAGGTCGGCCGCGCCGGCGATCGGGCTGCCGGACAGGGTGTAGAAGCCGTTGTACGAGTACTGGTCCACGCCGTAGTAGCTGATGACCGCGGTGATCGGCGCGCCGGCGGAGTGCAGCTTGGCGACCGCGCCGTTGAAGGCGCCGCCGAAGTCGGTCTGGCCGGTGGCCGCCGACTGGATGTCCTGCGGCCCGCTGATCGTGTTGCCGACCCAGTCGAGCGTGACAGGGCCCAGATATCCGAGGTCCGCAGCCAGTTCGGGCGGGGTGATCGAACCCGCCGAGCCCTGGTAGCGCAGCTTGGTGGTCTTCCGGGCCGAGCCGCCCGACGCCGAACTGCACCCGGCGGCCAGGGCGGCGGTCCCGACCAGGCCGAGGAAGCCGCGCCTGGTGTGCGGGGCCGTCGTCAGGACGCTCATCGCCCGACCGCCGCGGGCGAACCGTTGGCCAGGGCCAGATCGCCGGCTTCGGCGTCGAGCTGCGGCCGCGCCGCCGAGAAGCCGATCCCGCGCAGGTCCAGCGCCCCGTCGAACCGCTCCAGCGTCTCGATCAGCCGCTTCTCGGTCTGCGGGGCGAGGTACACGCCTTCCGCCTCACTCCGGGCGATGTCGATGTCGAGCAGGAACCGGCCCGGCAGCACGTGGTCGGCACCGAGCGCGGTGAGTACGGGGCGCAGCGCGTAGTCGATCGCCAGCAGGTGTCCGACGGTACCGCCGGTGGCCAGCGGCAGGACCACCTTGCCGGCCAGCGCGTTCTCCGGCAGCAGGTCCAGGAACGCCTTGAGCAGGCCGGTGTAGGCGGCCTTGTAGACCGGCGTGGCCACAATGACGCCGTCGGCGTTGGCGACGGCGTCGAACGCCTCCCGCACGGCCACGGTGTCGCGCGCGCCTGCCAGCAGCTCGGCCGCCGGCAGGTCGCGGACCGCCAGATGAGCCGTCCGGTGGCCGCGGTCGGCCAGCCAGGAAAGCGCGTGGTCGACGGCCGACACCGTGCGCGAGGCCGGTGACGGGCTGCCGGAGACAGCCAGGATCGAGGGCATGGTGAGACTCCTTGGAAAAGGGCGAGAAAAAACAGGCGCGCTAAAGCAGTTCAGCAGAACACGCACACATGCGAAGGGGGCGCCGGAGCGGCGGCGCGAACCGAAAAGAAAGACCCGATGAAGCGAAGGCTACGGGTGGTCAGGACAGATGGCGCTCGCGGTCCGTCGCAGATCGACGTGACGGCGAGCCACAAGAAGTCGGCCCTGGTGCATAGCATGAGAATGACAGCGAAAGTGCACGCACGTCAATGGAAGTTCGAGCAGTCTCGTATCCCGGAAGTCCGATGCCTGGTATTCGAGAGCGCGTGAGACGAGCACAGAAAAGTGTCGGGCCCCGATGCAATAAGCATCGGGGCCCGACACATTGTCGCGGCGGAATTCAGCTCACGCGAGTCCCCGGGACCGCAGAACCCTGCGTTCCAACGGCACGAACAGCAGCTGGTTGACCGCGACGCCGACCGCGAGGATCAGCACGATCGCCGCGAACGCGCCGGCCATGTCGTTGGAGTCCTGGGCGTTCTTCAGCAGGAAACCGAGTGAGTGCCCCAGATCCGCGGACTGCACGATGATCTCCGCGGCCAGCAGCGACCGCCAGGCGAACGCCCACCCCTGCCGCAGCCCGGCCAGATAGCCGGGCAGTGCCGCCGGCAGCAGCACGTAGCGCACCGAGGCCAGACCCCGGGCTCCCAGGTTCCGGCCGACCCGCAGATACAGCGGCGGCACCTGATCGAGCCCTGAGACGACGCCGACCGCGATCGACGGCACGGCACCGAGCAGCACCACGCCGTACAGCATCGCCGGCTCCGGGCCGAAGAACATCAGCGCCGGGGGCACCCAGGCCACCGACGGCAGCGACTGGAGCCCGGAAAGGATCGGCCCGACACCGGCCCGGATCAGCCGGAACCGGCCGACCAGCAACCCCAGCGGCGTGCCGATGGCCACCGAGGCGGCGAAGCCGATCGCGCCGTGCTCGGCGCTGTGGCCGACCGACGGCCAGGCGTCGCCGCTGCTGAAGGCGGACTTCAGGGAGGTGAAGACCTCCGAGGGCCCGGGGAGCTTCCAGTCCGGCCAGATCTTCGCGACGTACAGCACCTGCCAGACGGCGATGATGATGAGGACGGCGAGCACCGGCGGGTAGACGGCGCGCAGGACCGTCGCGAGCCTGCTGGTCTCCCGCTCGACGGAGGTCTCCAGGGCGTCCAGGCCGGCTTCGACGTCCTGGAGGGCGTCGGTGGCTTCGGTCTGCGCGGCCTGCGGGGCTTCTTCGAGCGTTTCGGCCGCTTCGGATGCTTCAGGTTCCCGGTGTTCCTCAGGCTCCTGAGGCTCCTCGGCCTCGATTGCCTCGACCGGCTCTTCGACCTCGACCGGCTCGACAGGTTCATCGGCCTCGGGAGCCTCGACGGCAGCTCCCGTTTCGACGGATTCCCGCGCGCCGCTCACTTCTTGCTCAGCCCGGCGTCGGAGACCGCCGGCTGACCGTTCTTGGCCAGTTCGGCGTTCAGGATCGACAGGTCGAAGATGCCGTGCAGGTCGGTCGACTTCAGCAGCTTCACCGCGACCGCGTGGTCCAGCGCGGTCTGGAGCGTGGAGGCGTCGGGGTCGTTGGTGACCTTCTGCTCACTGAAGGACCGCTGGATCTCGGCGTCGGTCAGCGCCTTGCCGGTGAGCCGCTTCAGCTCGCTGTTCACCAGCTTCTGCGCGTCAGTCGGGTCCGAGGTGATCCAGGAGTTGGCGGCTATCTGGCCGTCGATAAGGGCCTTGACGGTGTCCGGGTGCTTGTCCAGGAAGCTGGTCGCGACCACCAGCGTGGTGGTGGAGAACTGGCCGTTCGGCCACAGGCTGCGCTCGTCGACGAGCACCTTCGCGCCGGCCTCGGAGACCAGCCGCGAGGCCCACGGCTCGGGCAGCCAGGCCCCCTCGATGTGCCCGGCCTTGAACTGGTCCAAGGTGGTCGCGTTGTCCTGCGGGTCCACCGAGACGTCGCCGGTGCCGTCCGGGTTCGCGGTCAGGCCGTTCTGCTTGAGCCAGTAGCGCAGCGCCACGTCCTGGGTGTTGCCCTTCTGCGGCGTGGCGAGGGTCTTGCCCTTGAGGTCGGCAGCGGAGTTGATGCCCGGCTTGACGACCAGCTCCGCACCGCCCTCGGTGGCGCCGGCCACGATCTTCAGCGCCTCGCCGTGCGACTGCACGAAGGCCGACAGGGCCGAGGACGGGCCGACGTACGCGGCGTCCAGCTGCCCGCCGAGGACCGCGGTCATCTCCGCCGGGCCCGCGTTGTAGATCTGGGTGGAGAGCTTGGTGGATCCCAGGGCCTTGGCGAAGTCGCCGTGCGCGACGCCGACCACGGCGGTGGCGTGCGTGACGTTCGCGAAGTAGCCCAGCCGCAGCGTCGAGGCCGCCGAACCACCGGAGCTGCCGGCGGCGGCGGCCTTGGTGTCCGAACCAGAGCTCTTCGACGACCCGCACGCGGCGGCCGAGGCGACGATCCCGAGGGCGGCTGTCAACGCCGCGGCCGTACGAACCAGAGTCTTGATGTCCATCACAGGAAGGCTCCCGAAAGGATCGCCGGGCACACCGGCGGGCGGCTTGGCGCAGCCGCTCGAATTGAGGAAAGAAAGAAGGTGGCTGTTCAGCGCCAGGACAGGCGCGAACCGGGCCGCGAAAAGCGCAGGCGGATCAGACGGCCGCCGTACAGCACGTGCTGGACAGGCGTCCGAAGTCGACGTACGGCCGACCGACCAGGGCCACTCCATCGCGGGACATGGCTAGAGAGTGGCACGGTCTCGGATTCCCGTCTATTTCTTGTCCGATATATGGACGGTCCGAAAGGCTTCGGAGAACCACTATTTCTGAGGCCATTCATATCGGTGTCCGAACCTTTTCTCCTCCGATATTTTCGGACTACCGGGAGGAAGGCATCGCAGGCAGCTCACGTGTCCGGCGCGCTCCCGGGACGACCAGCGGCGTCCCGGTCTCCGGGTCCTCGATCACCCGGCACGGCAGGCCGAAGACCGACTCCACCAGCTCGGCGGTGACGATCTCCTCGGGAGCCCCGGACGCCGCCACGCGACCGTCGCAGAGCACGATCAAGTGCGTGGCGTAGCGCGCGGCCTGGTTGAGGTCGTGCAGCACGGCCACGAGGGTGCGGCCCTCCTCCTCGTGCAGCCGCGCGCACAGGTCCAGGATCTCGATCTGGTGCGCGATGTCCAGGTACGTCGTCGGCTCGTCGAGCAGCAGCAGCGGCGTCTGCTGCGCCAGCACCATCGCCGTCCACACCCGCTGGCGCTGGCCGCCGGACAGCTCGTCGACGGCGCGCTCGGCCAGGTCGGTGACGCCGGTCGCGGCCATCGACGCGGCCACGATCCGCTCGTCCTCGCGCGACCACTGCCGCAGCAGGCCCTGGTGCGGATGGCGGCCTCGGGAGACGAGGTCGGCGACGGTGATGCCGTCCGGCGCGATCGAGGACTGCGGCAGCAGGCCGACGATCCGCGCGACCTGCTTGGTCGGCATCGAGGCGATGTCCGCGCCGTCGAGCACCACACTGCCGGCCTTCGGCTTCAGCAGCCGCGACAGGGCCCTGAGAAGGGTCGACTTGCCGCAGGCGTTGGGGCCGACGATGACCGTGAAGGACTCGTCCGGGATCGCGACCGAGAGGTCTTCGGCGACGGTCCGGCCGTCGTAGGCCAGCGTCAGGCCGGTGCCGCGCAGGCGGGACGAGGCCGGCGCCGGCTGACCGTTCTCGGTCGTCATGATGGGCGTCTCCTTGGTATTCGTCGTCAGCTTCGAGTTCAGCACGGTCAGATCCGCCCCGCCTTGCGCCCAGCCGCCAGCAGCCAGATCAGGTACCCGCCGCCGAGCACGCCGGTGACCGCGCCGACCGGCAGCTGCCGACCGGGGATCGCATGCTGCGCAACGAGATCGGCGCACGTCAGGAGCACCGCCCCCAGCAGCATCGAGGGGATCAGGTTCGGCCCCGGCGCCCGCGTCAGCCGCTTGGCGAGCTGCGGCGCGGTGAGGGCGACGAAGGCCACCGGCCCGGCCGCCGCCGCGGCGAACGAGGTGAGCAGCACCGCGGCCGCCAGTGCCGTGAGCCGGGCGCGGTCGACCGGGACGCCGAGCGCGCGCGCCACGTCGTCCCCCATCTCGGCGACGTGCAGCGCCCGGCCGCACCCGACCAGCAGCACCGGCACGAGCACCGCCATCGCCACGGCCAGCGGCGCGACGTCGCTCCAGCCCCGGCCGTCCAGGCTCCCGGTGAGCCACAGCATCGCCCGCGCGGCGTCCATCAGCTGCGCCTTGGTCATCAGATACCCGTTGACCCCGCTCAGGATCGCCGAGACCCCGATGCCGACCAGGATCAGCCGGTAGCCGTGCACGCCCTGACGCCAGGCCAGGGCGTAGACCCCGATGCCGGTGAGCACACCGCCGAGCACCGCCCCGCAGGCCAGCGCCAGGCTGCTGCCGCCGGCCAGCACCACGACCAGCGCGCCGGTCGCCGCGCCCTCGGTGAAGCCGAGCATGTCGGGGCTGCCCAGCGGATTGCGGACCAGCGACTGGAAAACCGCGCCGGCCAGCGCGAGGGCGGCGCCGACTAACAGCGCGGTCACCACGCGCGGCAGGCGCAGCTCGACGACGATGAAGTGGTCGCCGACCGTGCCGCCGCCGAACAGCGTGCGCAGCACTTCGCCCGGCGGGATCCGGTAGTCGCCGCTGCCGAGGGTGACGACCATGGCCGCGAACGCGAGCAGTACGCAGGCGGCGGAAGCGGTGAGCGTCCGGGGCCGGTAGCGCACCGAGAACGCGGCGGTTCGCAGAACCCTCATGCCCGCACCGCCTTCGCGCGCCGCAGGAAGTACAGGAACACCGGACCGCCGACCACGCTGGTGACCACGCCGACCTGGATCTCGCCGGGCCGGGCCAGGATCCGGCCGAGCACGTCCGCGCCGAGCAGCACCACCGGCGCGAGCACCGCGCAGTACGGCAGCAGCCAGCGCAGGTCCGGCCCGGTGATGGTGCGCACGACGTGCGGCACCATCAGCCCGACGAACACGATCGGCCCGCACGCGGCGGTGGCCGCCCCGCACAACAGCGTGACCGCGACGATCGCGGCCGCGCGTACTGCGGTTGGCCGTGAGCCCAGGGCCCGCGCCGAGTCCTCGCCGAGGGCCAGCGCGTTGAGCGGCCGGGCCAGGGCCAGAGCCAGCACCAGGCCGACGGCGGCGAACGGCAGCACCCTGACGACGGTCGACGGCGTCGCACCGGCCAGCGAGCCGACGGTCCAGAACCGCATGGCCTCCAGCGACGCGGAGTCCAGCAGCATCGCGACGCTGACGTAGGAGAACAGGGTGGCGTTCAGCGCGGCCCCGGCCAGCGCCAGCCGGACCGGCGTCGCCCCGCGCCCGCCGCCGACCAGGTAGCCGGCGGTGGTGGCGATCGCGGCGCCGGCCAGGGCGAACCAGACGTAGCCGTCGAAGGTCCCGATCCCGAACAGCCAGATGGAGGTGACGACCGCCGCCGAGGCCCCGGCGTTGATGCCGAGCAGTCCCGGATCGGCCAGCGGGTTGCGGGTCAGCGCCTGCATCACCGCGCCGGCCAGACCGAGCGCCAGGCCGACCAGCAGGCCGAGCAGGGTCCGGGGCAGCCGCATCTGGTGCACGACGGTGTAGTACGGGGAGCTCGAGTCGGACAGGCCGTGCCAGACGTCGCCGACCGAGAGCGACTTGGCGCCGAGGCAGATGCTGAGCACGAGCACTGCGAGCAGCAGCAGGGTCGCGGCGGCCAGGCCGGCGCCCCGGCTCACCCGGCTGAGGCCGCGCGGTCCCGGTGGAGGCCTGCGGAGTGTCGGGACTGCGGCCTCAGGGGCCTGCGGTGGCGCGGTGGCAGACAAAACCTGGCTCCGGATCGACGACGCGGGGGGCGACCCCCCTTGGGCGATTGGTGAGGTTAGGCTAACCTAACTTCACTGCGCCGGGTAAGCGCCCCTCGATCATGAGAAAGCGACATTCATGCCATACATCCCTTCCGTTTCCCCCTTATCCCGTCGTGGTGTGCTGGCCGGCGTCGGCGGTGGCGCCCTGGCCGCCGTGCTCGCGGCCTGCGGCAGCGGTTCGAGTTCAGGCCCGCGCTCCTCGGGCCAGAGCGGCCCGTCCGGTCCCTGGTCCTTCACCGACGACCGGAAGACGACGGTGAAGCTGTCCTCCGCGCCGACCCGGGTCGTGGCCTTCACCGGCACCGCCGCCGCGCTCGTCGACTTCGGCCTGGACCAGCAGATCGTCGGCGTCTTCGGAGAGACGACGCAGCCCGACGGCAAGCCCACGGCGCAGGCCGGCGACCTCGACGTCGGCAAGGTGACGGTGCTGGGCAACGCCTGGGGCGAGTTCAACGTGGAGAAGTACGCCGCGCTCAACCCCCAGCTACTGGTCACGCACATGTACGAGCCGGGAGCGCTGTGGTACGTGCCGAACGAGAGCAAGGACCAGATCGCCAAGCTGGCGCCGAGCGTGGCGATCAACGTGGCCCGGGCCTCGCTGCCGACGCCGATCCAGCGCTACGCCGACCTCGCGCAGTCGCTCGGTGCGGACTTGAACGCCAAGAAGGTGACCGACGGCAAGGCCCGGTTCCAGGCCGCGGCCGAGACGCTGCGCAGCGCGGCGAAGGCGGCCGGCGGGCTGAAGGTGCTGGCCGCGTCCGGCAATCCCACCGTCTTCTACGCGTCCAATCCGAAGATCGCCAGCGACCTGATGTACTTCGCCGAACTCGGCGTCGAGCTCATCGTCCCCACCAAGCTCGACACCGGAGACTACTTCGAGAGCCTGAGCTGGGAGAACGCCGACAAGTACGCGGCCGACCTGATCCTGCTCGACAGCCGGTCCACGGCTTTGCAGCCGAAGGCGCTGGCCTCGAAGCCGTCGTGGAACGCCCTGCCTGCAGTGAAGGCGGGCCAGGTCACGCCCTGGGACGCGGTGCCGCGCTTCTCCTGGGCCGGTGCCGCTCCGCTGCTGGAAAACCTCGCCAAGGCGATTCAGAACTGCAAGAAGGTGAGCTGACCGTTATGAACTCGACCTCCTCAGTAGACGCAGTGCTGGCGGCCACGGCCTCGGCCGCGGCCATCTCCTCGGTCGCGCCGGCATCGGCGCCGATTGCCGAAGCACCGTCGGCGTCCCCGCTCGTGCACGGCAAGTTCCGTTTCTTCCAGGCCCGCGTCGTGGTCACTCGCCGCCTGGGGCCTTCGATGGTCCGGATCACCTTCGGCGGGGCACAGCTGCGCGCCTTCGCCAGCGGCGGCCGGGACCAGAGCTTCTCGCTGTTCCTGCCGCAGCCGGGGCAGGACGCGCCGATCGTGCCGTTCGACGCCGGCGACGACTGGTTCACGCGGTGGCGGGCCATGCCGGCCGACGAGCGGGGTGTCATGCGCTCCTACACGGTTCGCTCACAGGACCGCGAGCGCGACGAGGTGGATGTCGATTTCGTGTTGCACGGCACCGCAAACTCCAGCGCGACTCCGGCCGGACCGGCATCACGCTGGGCCGCCGAAGCCGTGCCGGGCGACCGGGTGGTGCTGCTGGGGCCGGCGTTCGAGGACAACCGCAGCATCGGCTTCCAGCTTCCGCAGGACACTGACTGGGTCCTGATCGCCGCCGACGAGACCGCGTTGCCGGCCGCCGCGGCGATCCTGGAATGGCTGCCGGCCGGACTGCGCGCGCGGGCCTGGATCGAGGTCCCGGATCTGAAGGACACGCAGGAACTCCTGAGCCCGGCCGAGGCCGACATCACCTGGCTGGTCCGCGATCCCACGCGCCGGCCCGGCGCGTTGCTGACCGAGGAGATCGGCGGCGCGGCCTTCCCCGACGGCGCGCCCTACGCGTGGATCGCCGGGGAGGCCGGGATGGTCAAAACTCTGCGACGCCACCTCGTCGGCGAGCGCGGCATCGACCGCGGGCGCGTGGAGTTCTCCGGCTATTGGCGCCTCGGAGCCACCGAAGAGGATCTGCGGACCGAGAAAATCTCCGCCGCCGAAACCGAGGCGGCACAGTGAGCCCCCAAGCTTCCGCCGTCGCGACCGCACGCGCCATCTTCTCCCCCGCCGTCGAGGAAGCCGCCGGCCACCTGTTCAACGCCCGGACACTCGATCGCTACCGGCACACCATGGCCGACGGCATCGATCGCGTCGCGGACCGAATAGCGCGTACGGGCAGCCCTTTCACCGGCGTCTCCCCCGACGATCTCGCTCCCGGCATATCAGGCATCGATCTGGACCGGCCCTTGGCCGACACCGGAGCCGCCCTGGACGAGCTCGAAGAGCTCTACCTGCGCGACGCCGTCTACTTCCACCACCCGCGCTACCTCGCGCACCTGAACTGCCCGGTCGTCATCCCGGCGCTGCTCGGCGAGGCCGTTCTGACCGCGGTCAACTCCTCGCTGGACACCTGGGACCAGAGCGCCGGCGGCACGCTGATCGAGCGCCGGCTGATCGACTGGACCGCCGGCCGGATCGGTTTCGGTCCGGCCGCCGACGGCGTCTTCACCAGCGGCGGCAGCCAGTCGAACTTCCAGGCGCTGCTGCTGGCGCGTGAGGAGATCGTGGCGAAGGCCGTGGCCGGGTCGTCGGTGCCGGGAACCGGTGCGAAGTACACGGCTGCCCGGGACGTCCTGGACCGGCTGCGGATATTCGTCTCCGAGGCGGGGCACTTCAGCGTCCGCAAGTCGGCGAAGATGCTCGGGCTGAGCCCGGACGCGGTGGTCACGGTCGAGACCGACGCGCGCAAGCGGATGCGTCCGCAGTCGCTGGCGTGGGAGCTGGAGCAGTGCCGGTGGGCCGGCTTCATCCCGATGGCCGTGGTCGCCACCGCCGGCACCACCGACTTCGGATCCATCGATCCGCTGCGGCAGATCGCCGAGCTGTGCGCCGAATCAGGGGCCTGGTTCCACGTCGACGCCGCGTACGGCTGCGGTCTGCTCCTGTCGCGGTCCCGGCGCGACCTCCTGCGGGGCATCGAGCGCGCGGACTCGGTGACCGCCGACTTCCACAAGTCGTTCTTCCAACCGGTCAGCTCCAGCGCGCTGATCGTGCGCGACCGCACGGTCCTGAGCCACGCGACGTATCACGCCGACTACCTCAACCCGGCCCGCATGGTCGAGCAGCGCATCCCCAACCAGGTCGACAAGAGCATCCAGACAACGCGGCGCTTCGACGCGCTCAAGCTCTGGATGACGTTGCGCATCATGGGCCCGGACGCGGTCGGCGATCTGTTCGACGAGGTCATCGACCGGGCCGCGCAGGCCTGGGTGCTGCTGACCGTCGACCCGCGCTTCGAGGTGGTGACCAGGTCGCAGCTCAGCACCCTGGTTTTCCGCTACCTGCCCCCGGAGGGTCCGGCGCGGGACTTCGCCGACGGCGCGAATCTCCACGCGCGCGAGGCGCTGGCCGCCTCCGGCGCGGCGATGGTGGCCGCCACCAAGGTCGGCGGCCGGCACTACCTGAAGTTCACGCTGCTGAACCCCGAGACCACGGTGGACGACATCGCGCACGTCCTGGACCTGATCGCGGACCATGCCGCCGAATACGTCGAGCGCCGGAGAGCACTCTGAACATGCACGACTTGAACATGCACGACTTCATAGCCATCGGGCTCGGCCCCTACAACCTGGGCCTGGCCTGTCTGACCGAGCCGATCGAGGGTCTGAACGGCCTGTTCCTGGAAGCCCGTCCCGAGGCCCGCTACGCGTGGCATCCCGGGATGCTGCTGACGTCGGCGACGCTTCAGACGCCGTTCATGGCCGATCTGGTGACGTTGGCCGACCCGACGTCGCCGTACTCCTTCCTGAACTTCTTGAAGGAGACGGGACGGCTGTATCCCTTCTATATCCGGGAGAGCTTCTATCCGGTGCGCGCCGAGTACGACGAGTACTGCCGGTGGGCCGCGACGCGGCTGCGCACCGTGCGCTTCGGGCAGAAGGTGTCGCGGGTCGACTACGACGAAGCAGAGGGCTGCTACGTCGTCCGGTCGGTCGGCGTCGACAGCGGTGTGGTCACCGAGGATCGCGCACGGCGTCTTGTGCTGGGGACCGGGACGCCGCCGCATATCCCGGAACCCTGTCACGGGATCGGCGGGGACCTCGTGCACAGCGCCGATTACCTGAGCGCCAAAGCACTTCTGCAGAGCAAGGAGAGCGTCACCGTCGTGGGCAGCGGCCAAAGCGCCGCCGAGATCTACCTCGACCTGCTCGCCGACGCCGGGACCGACACCTACCACCTGAGCTGGGTGACGCGCTCGCCGAGGTTCTTCCCGCTGGAGTACACCAAGCTGACGCTGGAGATGACCTCGCCGGACTACGTCGACTACTTCCACGCGCTGCCGGAGGCGACTCGCTATCGGCTGGAGGCGGAGCAGAAGGGCTTGTTCAAGGGCATCGACGCGGTGCTGATCAACGAGATCTTCGACACGCTCTACCTCAAGAGCGTGCGCGGACCGGTGGCCACTCGGCTGGTGACGAACACCGAGGTGCGCGGGGCTTCGTACGATTCGGCCGGCGGCACGTACACGCTCGATCTGCATCACGAGGAGCAGGACCGCGCCTTCTCCCTCGCGACGCAGGGCTTGGTGCTGGCGACCGGATACCGGTATCAGTTCCCGGACTTCCTCGAACCGGTCCGCGACCGCATCCGCTTCGACAACAACGGACGCTTCGACGTCGCGCGGAACTACACGATCGACGCCGCCGGCCGCGAGATCTTCCTGCAGAACGCCGGGACCCACACGCACAGCATCACCTCGCCTGACCTGGGCATGGGAGCGTACCGGAACTCGTGGATCATCAGCGAGATGCTCGGCCGGGACTACTACCCGGTGGAGAAGACCATCACGTTCCAGGAGTTCGGCGCACCGGACGGTCTGCTCACATGATCACGTTCCGGCCGCTCGATCTGGACTGCGACGCCGAGGTCGCGATGCTGCACCGTTGGGTCACGCATCCGAAGTCGGCGTTCTGGCTGATGCAGGGATGCGACGTCGCCGAGGTGCGGGAGGAGTACCGCAGGATCGAGCGGCATCCGCATCACGAGGCGTTTCTGGGCCTGGTCGACGGCACGCCGGCCTTTCTGGCCGAACGCTACGACCCCCGGTACGTCGAGCTCGTCGGCTTGTACGAGCCCGAAGACGGCGACGTCGGGATGCATTTTCTGTGCGCGCCGACCGACACGCCGGTGCACGGGTTCACGCGGGCCGTCATCATCGCTGTGCTGGCCTGGATCTTCTCCGATCCGGACGCGCTGCGGGTGGTCGTGGAGCCGGATGTTCGCAATACCGCAGTTCAGGCGTTGAACGCCGCGGTCGGATTCCGGGTCGTCGGGCCGATCGCCAAACCCGAGAAGCAGGCGCTGTTGAGCGTCTGCACCTGGCATGACTTCCAAGCCGCCACTTCCGCCCTCCTCCGCCTAGGAGCCACTTCATGAACCCGCGCGACGCAGTCCGTCATTTGACCCCTGAGAACTGGGAGCGTGCCAATCGGCTGCTGTTGCGCAAGGCGATCGCAGAGTTCTCCCATGAGCGGCTTCTCGCTCCGCACCCTTTGGCAGACTTCGAACATGGTTTCGCAGTGCACAGCGATGACGGGAGCGTGGAGTACCGATTCTCGGCGAAGGTGCTGGCGCTGAATCATTGGCAGGTCGATGCGGAAAGCATTGTGCGCGTTGCCGACGGGGATCAGCTGCCGCTGGATGTGGCGGACTTCTGCATTGAGATGCGCGGGGCGCTAGGGCTGAGCGATCAGGTGCTACCGGTGTATCTGGAGGAGATCGGCTCCACGTTGGCGAGTACGGCGTACAAGCTGAGCAAGCCGGCGATCTCCGCGGCGGAGTTGGCGCGCGCCGACTTTCAGCGGATCGAGTCGGAGATGACAGAGGGGCATCCGACGTTCGTCGCCGGCAACGGCCGGATCGGGTTCGGTGTCGACGATTTCCGGCAGTACGCGCCTGAGGCTGCGTGTCCGGTGCATCTGATCTGGATCGCTGCGCATCGCGACCATGCGACTTTCACGGCGTGTACGGATACTGAGTACGAGAGCCTGATGCGTTCTGAGCTGGGTTCGGAGTTGCTGGGGCTGTTCGCCGACGTCATGACCGGGTTGGGTCTGGATCTGGACGACTATGTGCTGATCCCGGTGCATCCCTGGCAGTGGTGGAACAAGCTTTCGGTGACGTTCGCCGGGGATATCGCGCGGCAGCGTCTGGTGTGTCTGGGTCCCGGGGACGACGAGCATCTGGCGCAGCAGTCGATTCGGACGTTCTTCAACGCCACGGATCCTTCGAAGCATTATGTGAAGACGGCGTTGTCGGTGCTGAACATGGGCTTCATGCGGGGGCTCTCGGCGGCCTATATGGAGGCGACACCGGCGATCAACGACTGGTTGGCGAGCGTGATCGCTGACGATGTGGTGCTGAAGCGGACGCGGCTTTCGGTGATTCGCGAGCGTGCGGCTGTGGGGTATCGGCATCGTCATTTCGAGGCGGCCACCGGGTCTTCGTCGCCTTATCGGAAGATGCTGGCGGCGTTGTGGCGTGAGAGTCCGGTGCCGGCGGTGGAGCCGGGGCAGCGGCTGGCGACTATGGCGAGTCTGCTGCACGTGGATCGCGAGGGCGGGTCGTTGGCGGCAGCGCTGGTCGCGGAGTCGGGGTTGGCGGCGGAGGTGTGGTTGCGGCGGTATCTGGATGCTTATCTGACGCCGTTGCTGCATTCGTTCTACGCGTACGGTCTGGTGTTCATGCCGCACGGGGAGAACGTCATCCTGGTGCTGGACGGCGGGGTCGTCGAGCGCGTCATCTTCAAGGACATCGCCGAGGAGATCGCGGTGATGAGCGCCGGCACGCCGTTGCCGGCGGGGGTGGAGCGGATTCGGGTGGAGGTGCCCGAGGATGTCAGGCTGCTGTCGGTATTCACTGATGCGTTCGACTGTTTCCTGCGGTATCTGAACGCGGTTCTGAGCGAGCGGGGCGTGCTGGCCGAGGACGTGTTCTGGCGCACGGTCGCGGAGTGCGTGCAGGCGTATCAGGACTCGATGCCCCAGCTGGCTGCGGAGTTTCGGCGGTTCGACCTTTTCGCGCCAGATTTCGCGTTGTCCTGTCTGAATCGGCTTCAGTTGCGGAACAACCAACAGATGGTAGATCTCAGCGATCCCTCCGGGGCGTTGCAGCTGGTCGGGACTTTGGAGAATCCAGTGGCTCGATTCCGTCGAGATCCGCTCGATGGGTGAGATGCGGGTGGCGAACGGGCTGCTCGGGGATCGGGTGCGGCTTCGGGCGCTGTTCGCGGATGAGGGGTATCTGTTCTTTCGGGGCGTGCTTGATGCGGCTGCGGTGCGGGCCACGGCCGAGCAGGTGGTCCGCACGCTCGTCGAGCAGCGGTTCCTCGACGCCTCGTCGGCGTGGACTGGCAGGGCTTTGACGGCTTCGGTCGACAGTGAGCTCCAGGACGCGCTGAACTCGCAGCAGTTGTGGGAGCGTCTGGTCGCGGTTCCGGCGGTGGCGGCGTTCTTCGCGGCGATCGCCGGCGCGCCGGTCGGTTTCATTCCGCTGGCGCGGTACCGGATCATGCCGCCGGGCGGCGTGACGCAGGTGCATCAGGACGCGCTGCTGAATCCGGGCTTTGCGATGACCACGGCGTGGATTCCGCTGATGGCGATCGGGGTGGAGCTCGGGGGGTTGGCGGTGGCTCGGGGGAGTCATCGCGGGGGCTGCTTGCCCGCTGGTTCTCTTCCAACGCTGGATGATTCGTGGCTGCGCGCCGACTACCAACCCGGCGATGTGGTTCTCATGCACGAAGCTTTGGCCCACACCGGCCTGCCGAATCGGTCTCCTGACGGGGTGCGGGTTTCGATCGACGTGCGGTTCCAGGATCCGGCGGCTCCGGCGGCGGTCGTCGGGCGGATCACTGCGGTGGACGCCGGTTCGGTGCATATCGCGAGCGAGGACAGTGGCATCGTGACGCTCGGCGTGGATGCCTCGACTCTTCTCCGCAGCAGTACCGGCGCCCGAATTCCGCTCGATGACCTTCTGACATCCGACCTCGCTCCGGGCCGCCGCATCATCGCCTCGCGCCGCGACGGCCACGCCATCATGATCAAGCCGCTTTAACCCTCACCGTCGCAGCTGTCAGCTCCACCACGCCGGCGCGCACGCGATGGCGGCATCCACCAGGTCTTCCCTGGTCACGTCATCATCGGCGAGCCATGCCTCGATGGCGCCCGCGAATCCATGCGCCACGAACGACGCGACGATGGCGTGGTTGGCGCGCGGGGCGTCGGGGTGCGTCGAGCGCTGCATGAAGTCGAGCGCGTAATCGGTGAAATGGCGGACCAGCGCGGCGTAGACGCCGTGGTCGGCCGGGTCACCGAGCGCGTGCTGGTAGATCGGGCGGAAGCGCTCGACGTGCTCCGCGACCTCGGCGACCGACATGCGCAGCAGCTCCGCAAACGTGTGACCGCCCTCGGCACGCAGCGCACCTTCCCTCGCGTGGCCCAGTTCGAGGTCTGCTTCGAGGACCTGGACGAGGAGGTCGAGGGGGCTGGCGTAGCGGTTGTAAAAGGTCGCGCGCGTCACCCCGGCGCGAGCGGCCAACTCGGCGACCGTGACCCGCGAGACCGGCCGCTGCCCCGCCAGCTCTACGATCGCGCTGGTCAGGGCTTCATTCGTGCGGCTGACACGCGGATCGGTACGCCCGGCCACAGTGCTCAGCGCTCCCCGGCTTGCGCCACGGCCCCGCACTTGCTTCTATACATGTGTCAAATAGTTGCACGAAGGGATCCACCATGACATCCCCAGCGACACTCTCCCCCGCCGAAGCGGCCGACCGCCTGGCCATCCGCGAACTCGTGGACGCCTACGCCCACTGCGCCGACCGCCGCGACGCCAAGGGCCAGATGGCCCTGTTCACCGAGGACTCGCACGTCCTGGTCTACATGGACGTCAAGGCACCGGAGCCCACCCAGGAACTCCACGGCCGCGAAGCCCTGGCCCCGGTCTTCGACGCCCTGAACGCCTACGCCGCCACCACGCACTTCAACGGCCAAAGCACCATCACCCTCACCGGCGACACCGCCACCGGCGAGAGCTACTGCATCGCCCACCACCTGACCGTCAACGAAGACGGCACCCGCACCCTCATGATCGCCAGCATCCGCTACCTCGACCACTTCACCAAGCAGCCCGACGGCCGCTGGCTCTTCGCCGAACGCCGCCTGATGGTGGATTGGACCGACATCCGGCCGTCGGCACCCTGGCAATAGGCACGCGGCACCGGCACCGGCTCGGCCGACCGCTTCGCGCCGCAGCGACATGGCTCACCCGGCCACCCGGTCGCCTCGCCAAGCAACAGCACTGGCGACGCCTGCCGCCGCGAGCCCGGCCGACCAACTACTCCACCAGCCTGCTGGCACTGCCAAGCCAACCAGTCACCCCGCGACGCTCCAGCATTCACAGCACCGCCCGCCACCGCGAGCCCCGCCGACCAACTACTCCACCAGCCTGCTCGCACTGCCAAGCCACCCGGTCGCCCCGCGATGCTCCAGCATTCGCAGCGACGCCCGCCGCCGCGAGCCCGGCCGACCAACTACTCCACCAGCCCGCTGGCACTGCCAAGCCAGCCAGTCGCCCCGCGATACTCCAGCATTTCGCAGCGCCGGCTCGTGCTCCGGCGCCGGCATCATGACCCGTCGCGCGCGGCAGCGGCGGCCACCGAAGTCGCAGCCGCCTGCCGCTCCCCGATCTCAGCTCTTCGCCGGCGTGCTGCTCCAAGGCTCCAGGTCCCAAGCCGGGAACGAGAACCCGTCCCACATCCCCCGCTCAGCCTCCTGCGGTCCGTCCGCCACGCGCTCCGGTACGTCCCAGATCTTCGTCGCGCGCGTCGCCGGCGTGTAGCTCGGCCAGCCGGGGTGGCCGGTGCGGGCGAAGCCTGACCAGGCGGCCATCATGTGGTCCGACAGGGTTGTCAGCTGGGGGCGCTCGGCGGCCAGGGTGGCGGCGCCGCGGGGGTAGTCGCTGATGTCGAGGTTGCCCAGGACGAAGGGGACCTCCTCGGTGTGCATCGCGCCGAGGTTCTGCGCCTCTGGGGCGCCTGCGGCGTAGGGGACGTGCCAGTCGAACTGGTAGACGTACGTCGGGCGCCACTTGGCCTGGGCCTGGGCCATGCGCAGGGTCGGGACGCGGAAGATCTGGTCCGTGAGCATCGCGTTCACCACGCGCCCTTGGGTCAGGCCGGGGCGGTCGGCCGCGTAGCGGTCGAACATCTGCTGCTTCTGCGCCGCCAGTACCGCCGGGAAGCTGCGGTACGCCGACAGCGGCAGGTCCAGGACCTGCGGCGCGAACAGGGCCCAGTAGTCCGTCTCGTTCTCGGTGGTGCCGACCATCAGGTCGACGTTGCGGGCGCTGCCCGCCGCGATGCGGTCCGTGACCGGGCCCGGGATCAGCGTGCCGTCGATCGACGGGCCGAAGAACAGCGCGTCGGCGAGCCCTGACACCCCCTGCTGTGCCTTGCTCTGCAGCTCCAGCAGTTGCTGCGTGCTCATCGCGTCGAGCTGCGCGACGCTCGTGATGTTCCCGGTGCTCAGCAGGTGGTTCGCGGCGTCGTCCGCGTACTGCTGCGTGTGCACCAGGTACCCGGGGCCGCTCTCCACGATCGCGCGCTTGAACAGGCGCTCGGGGTGGTCGCCGGCCAGCAGCGCCGAGATCGAGACGGCGCCCGCCGACTGGCCGAACACCGTGACGTCGCGCGGGTCGCCGCCGAAGCCGCGGATCTGCCGCTGCACGAACGTCAGCGCCGCGATCTCGTCCCGCAGCCCGTTGTTGCCCGACCCCGCGTAGCGCCGGTCCAGGCCGCCGAGCTCGGTCCAGCCGAGCATCCCGAGCCGGTAGTCGACGCTCACCACGACCTCGTTCCCGCGCGCCGCCAGCGCCGAGCCGTCGAACACCGGCTCGCCCGCCGAGCCGAACTCGTCCGCGCCGCCGTGCAGGAACACCAGCACCGGCTTGTTCGCGCCGCCGGAGTGCGGCTGCCAGATCTGCGTGTACAGACAGTCCTCGCTGCCGCCGCCACCGCCGCTCAGATCCTGCGGACAGCCCGGCTTCGCGGTGGTCGCCGCCAGCGTGCCACGCCAGCGCGTGGGCGGCGCCGGCGGCAGGAAGCGCCGAGCTCCGGTCGGCGGCGCGGCGTACGGCACGCCGAGGTACGCGCACGTCGCCCCCTCGGCCACGCCCTGCACCCGCCCCAGCGAAGTACTGACACGGCAATCACGGCTGTCAGACGCGGCCGAAACGCCGGACGCGCTACCGAACGCACTGCCGGACGCGCTGCCGGAAGCACCACCCGAAGCAGCCGCCGCCGGCCCCACCGCACCCAGCAACCCGCCGCCCACCACCAAGGCCGCGGCAGCCGCCACCAGCCGCGTCCGCCCCCTCAAGGTCATGTGGAACACGAAGCAATCCCCTTCGTACCGACGCCGGGGCCCGAATGATCCCGGCCGTCCCAGCTTGGCGATCGAGGACCCGCGCGGGCATCGGCGCGCGGGTGGAAGTCCGGATCTCCACCCGGGGGGCCCAGCCCCGCAGGTGGACCACGCCCCTCCACCCCGGGGGTGGAGCGGTTGCGCAACCGCCCACAATCGGGAGTTCTATTCCCCGGCAGCTTATGTGAATGATATGTGTTGGCCTATGCATCTTGGCTCGCAGCAAGCCAGTGGTCGCACCCCGGACTCAGAGCCCGTATTCGCCTTCCATGACCCGGTCGACCTCGACGACGGCCAGCAGCTGCACCCCGAAACGCTCGAAAAACGCATCCTGACGGTCGCACCGCAGATCCGCGACTGCCTCGTCGCCTCGGCACGCCTGCGCGGCCGCGTGCAGACCGACGTCCTGCTGGTCCTGCAGCCCGGCGTCGACCCCGACGACGACCACGAGTCCGCCATCGGGCCCGCGTTCACCGCCACCGAGCTCGCGACGATCCGCCGCATCCTGGTGCTCGGCGCCGACCGCGACCTCCCGCCGGAGCGGCTCGCCGACGACCGGGTCCGGACGTGGCAGCACCAGATCCTGGAGATGGCCGGCGCGCGGCTGCCCGGCCTGGGCGCCGACCCCGATCCGGTGCCGCGGCCCGACGAGCGCGTCCCGGTGGAGTTCGCCGGCGACACCGCCGGCGTCGCGGCCCTGACCTGGGGCCAACATGAGATCTGGCAGTCCATGACCCGCCAGGGCAACTGGCTGCCGCTGGGCGGATGGCGGCCGCTGGAAGCCGGGACCACGGTCGAGGCCGTCGCCGACGAACTCGCCTACCTGCACACCCGCTTCCCCTCGATGCGCACCTTCCTGCGCTTCGACGCGCAGGGCAACCCGCACCAGGAGCTCCTGTCCTCCGGCACCACCCACCTCGAGATCTACGACGCGCCGCCCGGCGCCCAGGCCGCCGACGACCTCGCCGCCGCCATCTCGGACCACTACCAGTACACGCCCTACGACCTGCGCACCGAATGGCCGGTCCGGATGGCCGTGGTCCGCCAGGACGGCGAGGCGACCCGGATGGCCGTCGCCATGCACCACCTGGCCTTGGACGGCGGCGGGGCCGAGGTCATGTTCCGCGACGTCGCCGTGCGCGCCAGCACCCCGCCGTCGGGGCTCCAGCAGTTGGAGCAGACCAGCTGGCAAACCTCCCCGGCCGGCCTCCGCCACAGCGACAGGACCCTGCGACACTTCACCGACATCCTGCGGGTGATGCCGACCCCGACCTTCCCGCCGTCGGACGACCCGCGCCGCCCGCGCTACTGGAGCGCCGAGTACCACTCCCCCGCGCTGCGCCCGGCCCTGGCCGCGCTCGGCCAACGCACCGGCGCCGACCAGACGCGGGTGATCTTCGCGGTCTACGCGATCGCGCTGGCGCACGTCACCGGCGTGCACCCGGTCCTGTTCCGGCCGGTCATCGGCAACCGCTTCCGGCACCAGCTGGCCGACGTGACCTGCCACGCGGCCCAGGCCGGGCTGGTCCTGCTCGACGTCGCCGACTCGACCGTCGAGGACGTCATCGACCGCGCGGGATCCGCCGCGATGAACGCCCTCAAACACAGCTACTTCGACCCGAAGCGACTCAATGAGCTGATCGAGGAGATCGGCCAGGAGCGCGGCGCCGAACTGGACATCGCCTCGTTCTTCAACGACCGCCGCGCCACGACGATGACCTCGCCGAGCCCCGCGGACGCCGAAGCCCCGACGGGATCGGCGACCCCGCAGCCGACCGAGCCCGCCACCGCCGAGGAGTACGCGAAGGCGCGCGCCGCCGGCCGCTTCGAGTGGGTCCAGCGCCGCAACGACCCGGTGGAGCGGCTGTTCCTGCACGTCGACGAGGGCCCGGACGCGCTCAGCCTGATCGTCGAGGCGGACACCCGAGGTATGTCGCCGGCGCAGATCGAGCAGCTGGTCCGCGAGATCGAACAGGTCGCGGTCGAGGCGGCGCTCCAGCCGAATCTCAGTACAGGAATATCGAAATCCTGACAGTGCTGCCGAGGTCGAAGACACCGGCCTCGGCAGCTCTGCGTCTCGCGGAAGCTGTCAGGAGCTGTATGTAGTAGTGCAGACGGTGCCGTTCAGGCTGATCGCCGCCGGCGAGGGATAGGCGCCGTCGTTGTTCCCGACGAGCCCGATGCTGGCCGAGTTGCCGCCGCCGGGCGCCAGGTTCGCGTTCCAGCTCAGGCTGGTGGCCTCGATGTTCTGCCCGCTGCTGGTCCAGTTCGCGTTCCAGCCGGAGCCCAGGGTCTCACCGGTCCCGGGGAAGCTGAAGGTGAGCGACCATCCGTCGATCGGGCTCGGCCCGGTGTTCGTGACGGTGAGCGCCGCTACGTAGCCGTTCCCCCAGCCTGTCGTCACTTGGTAGGTCACGGCGCAGGTGCTGTTCGCCGGAGTCCCGGTGGTGAACGCGACCGGGTCCGAGGGCGGCGACAGGTTCCCGTTCCGGTCGGTGGCCAGCACGTTCAGGGTGTAGCCGCTGCCGGGGACCAGGTTGCCGATCGTCGCCGAGGTGGACGTCGACTCGGCGAGCAGTTCGCTGGTCGTGCCGAACTGCCGGTAGACCTCGTAGCGGGTGGCCGCGCCGCCGGCCGACGGGGACCAGCTGACGGTCGCCTGTGTGTCGGTGACCTGCGAGACCGAGGGCGAGCCCGGCGCCGTCAGGGTGCTGACGGGGTTGCCGGACGGGGTCAGGACGACGGTCTCGATCGAGTACGGCGCCAGCGTCTGGACCGCGCTGCTGCCCTGCGCCGCCGAGGTGATCGACGTGGCCTCGTCGCCGTACGTGTAAACCGTCGGCGTGACGGTGCTCGGCGTGTAGCCGGCGTAGTGCAGGTTCACGGTGTAGGTGTTCGCAGGATCCTTGTTCACCAGCATCACGGCCAGATTCCCGTTCGCCTGCCGCACCGCGTGCGCCGCGACCAGCTGCTGGTCGGTGCCGGCCTTGACCATCTGGTCGCCGGGACGGCCGAGCTTGCTCAGCATGCTGATGGCGTAGTAGGCCGGGAACGGCGTGTTCACCGCCGGCTCGCAGACCGAGCCCGTACAACCGCCGCTGGAGAGCACTCCCCCGTCACCGTAGTCGGTGGCGCCGTCGGGCGCGGTGCTGATCGTCCCGACCCCGTTGTGGGTGTTCCACCAGTCGACCGTGAAGACCCCCTGTTCCAGGGCCGTGAAGTAGGCGTCCGCGCCGAACAGGGCGTCGGGCTGGGTGTCCTGGTCGAAGCTGCCGTTCATCTCGGTGAGCGCGATGCCGAGCCTGGAGCCGCCGGAGCCGGCGTATTCGGTGATCTCGCTGCGCAGCTGGCTGAGCTCGCCGGGCAGCTGGGCCGGCGTGGCCATGGTGCCGGCGGCGTCCTTGGCGCTGGGATACCAGCAGCACGGTACGGTTCCAGTCCGCCGCGTCACCGGAGGCCACAACGCCGTCCGGCCAGTTGCCGGGCAGTGTCAGCACGGCGCCGACCTTGATCGTGGGATCCACGGCCTTCATGGCCTTGCTGTACTGGATGACGTTCTGCGCGTAGGTGGTCGGGCTCTTGCTGCTGTGGTTGTCGGCTTCCCAGTCGGCGCCGTAGTAGCCGTTGCCGTAGTTCTCGTTGCCGACCTCCCAGTACTTGTCGCCGTAGCCCTTGGTGACGTTGGCGTACTGGACCCAGTCGGCGGCCTCCTGCGGCGTGCCGGTGCCGTAGTTGGCGATCAGGATCGGCTGGGCGCCGACGGTCTTGACGGTGCCCATGAAGGAGTCGAAGTCGGTGCCCGGCGCGACGTAGCCGCCGGGCGCGGTGTTGGTCTGCCAGTTGTAGATGTCGCCGTAGGAACCGCCCGGATAGCGCAGCATCCCGATCCCGGCCTGGCCGAGCAGGTTCTGCACGGCCGGGGCGTTCATCTGGCTGTCCCAGACCGCGCTGTTCAGGCCGTAGCCGGTGGCCGGGATGGTGCCGAGGCCTTCCAGGGTGTTGACCGTGACGTTCACCTGCGGGGCCGTGGCCGCCGCAGCGGTTCCGTCCGGGGCGGCGGCAACCGCTGTGGTGAGGGTGAGCAGGCCGGCCGCGAGCGCCATACCCGGTCTCCATACTCTCAAAGTAATGACTCCCTTCGATCAGATTTCAATAGGCTGATATGCAAGCTCTCTCAGCAGCCGATCCGGCCGGTGCTCAGCACCACGTCGTCGAACCACAGCGTGTCGTCGCCGCTGCTGTAGTTCTCCCAGCCGAGCTTCAGGTCGGTGAGCTGCGGACGCCACGACGCCCCGGTGCCGGCCAGCCACTGGTCATCCAGGTTCGGGGTCGACACGCCGTCCTCGGTCAGGCCCGGGACGGGGCTGCCGTTGTACCAGGTGTGGATCTGGCCGCTGGTGCCGTCCACGGAGAACTCCAGGCACTCCCAGGCGCCGGTCGGCAGGACGACGCTCTGCGCGACGCCCGCCGGGCTCTGGTCGGGCAGCGTGGCGTCGTCGGACTGCCGGTTCCACATCAGCGCGCCGTTCTGCGCGCCGAGCCGCAGGTCGGTGTTGCCGTGCGCGGAGTCGTTCAGCGCCAGGAAGGTGGTGTGGTCGGTCGGCAGCGGCGCGGTGTGCTTGATCCAGAAGCGGACGTACCAGGTCGGCGCGGCGGCGGCCAGGTCGGTGGTGTCGCCGGCGAAGACGTGGTCGCAGTAGGTGCCGCGGCCGTTGATCTCCAGGGACTTGGTCCCAGAGTGCGCCTGCGCGGTGGTGATCGCGGCGGTTCCGGTGCCGGAGCAGTTCGGGGTGACGACCGACCATCGGCCGGACGGCGTGGTCGAGGTCTGATTCTCGAAGCCGTCGCAGAACACCGCGGCGGCCGGGCACGGTCCGCTGCTCGGCTGACTGGAGGGTTGACTGGAAGGCTGAGTCGACGGTGAGCTGGACGGCGAACTCGGCGAACTTGTCGAACTCGGCGACCCGGGGCCGCCGCACGACACACCGTTGAAGGCGAAGTTCACCGGGGCGGCATTCGTCCCCGAATACGTGGCCTGAAATCCGAAGGCGACCGTCGCCCCGGCCGCGACGGATCCGTTGTAGGGCTCGCTGGCGGCCGTGACCTGCTGCCCGCTCTGGCCGACCTGCGCGTTCCACCCCGACGTGACCTGCTGGTTCCCGGTCCACGACCAGGTCACGGTCCAGGCGCTGACCGCCGGACCGCCGTTCGTGACCGTCACGTTCGCGGTGAATCCGGTGCTCCACTGGTTCGGCTGGTAGGCGACCGTGCAGCCGGTCCCGGCGCCCGCGGCCGGCCGGGATCCGAGCACGAACATGGCCGACATCGCCAGCACCGCCGCCGCCACGACGACCAGGACGCGGATACTGCGCAGCCACGAGTGATCGCGGGACATCAGGGCACCTCCACCGTGAACGCCGCCGTGTGCTCGGCACCCGACGTCTCGAACTGGACGAACAGCCGCCACACCCCGGACTCGGGGAACTGGATCGTCGCCGTCAGGTCGCCGGCGCCGGCCGCGCCACCGGCGGAGCGTCCGGTGGACAGCGCTCGGGCGAAGGCCGCGTCGCCGGCGTGGAAGGCGGTCAGGTGTACGTAGCCGTCGAGGAGCCGGTCGAACTGCTGGACCGGCTTTCCGTTCTTGGCGACGGCGACCCCGAGGTCGGTCGCAGCCCCCTGATGCGGCGATCCGGTGAGCCGGAGTGTGTAGCCGTCGGCGGTCGTCGTCTCGGACGCGGCGGGCAGCGCCGAAACGGTCGCGCTACCGGGGACGGTCAGTGGCTGGGACAACGAGTACGACAAGGGCGTCCCGGCGCTGGAATCGGGCGCCGCGAACGTGATGTAGGTGCGGTAGGAACCAGGCGTCAGCGCCGACAGCGGCACGGTCCAGGTGCCGTCCGCGCGCATCGACGGCGTCAGCTGACGGAAGTCGCCGAGATCGCTGCGGACCAGGTAGAACACCAACAGTTGGCCTTCGTAGGGCTGGAACCGGGTGACCGTCTTACCGCTCGGGCCGGTGATGTGGAACGTGAACGGCGCGGCCGAATCGACGACGTAGGAGTAACCGCCGACAGCGCCGTGGAGTCCGTTGTCGGCGGCCACCGCGGCCGCGATCTTCGGGCCGGTGGGCTCTCCCATCCCCGGCATGTCATCGCCGGAGCCAGCCATGTTCATGCCGTTCATGCCGTTCATGTCCATACCGCTCATGCTTTTGGGAGCCGCCGAGTGGCTGCACGCCGCGAGGCCGGCCACGAGCAGGCACCCGGCGGCAGCCGATATCAGAGCGCGTCGAAGCGCGGCCATGACAGGACCCTTCATCAGAGGTGGCGGGCGGCGGCGCGGCCGGCTCGATCCCGGCCGCGCCGCCTCGGCTGCGCTACGGACTCGTGCAGGACAGGCTTTCCGGCTGTGTCGGAGCAGTGGTCTGATTCGCCACGAAGCCGAAGTTGGTACTGCCCCCGGCCGCGAGTTGCGCGTTCCAGTCCGCCGACTTCATCGTCGCCAGCGACCCGGACTGCGACAGCGTCCCGTTCCACGCGCTGACCACGCTCTCGCCGTCAGCGAGCACCCAGCCGACCGTCCACTTGTTCATCGGGCTGTTGGTCGGGTTCGTCACCGTGATCTGGGCCTGGAACCCGCCGCTCCAGGAGTTGGTCACGGAGTACGTGGCCGTGCACGGCACCGAGGGCGGCGGCGGTGCCGTCGCGCCGATGCCGGTCACCTGGCCGGTGCCGCCGTCGAACACCACGTCGGAGCAGCCGTAGAAGGTCTCGGGGCTGTCCGAGCGGGCCCAGACCGAGTAGATGATGTGCCGACCGGTCTTGTTCGCGGGCAGCGTCGCGTTCCACGAGTAGTAGCTCTGCAACGTGGCCACGGTGCCGGTGTTCGGCGGGTTGGTGATCGTCGAGAACGGCGCCGGTTCCAGGTCGGCCCAGGTCAGGGGCTTGGTCTGGTCCCAGCCGTCCTTGGTGATGTAGAGGCTGAACGTCCCGGGGTGCGCGGCCCACCGGTTGTAGTTGATGGTGATGCCCGCGCCGGAGGTCAGGTGCGTGACCGGCCAGTCGGCGTTGACCTGGTCGAACCCTGAGAAGTCGTAGTAGTTGCTGTTGCCGCTGCACAGCTTCCCGTCGGGGATGAAGCCGACTGTGCCGCCGCTGGTGGCACCGCTGCGGTTGCCGACGGCGAACCAGTTGTACAGCGGGGTGGTCCCGCTCTGGGCCACCGCCGCCTGACAGGCCGGGTTCTGCGGGACGATCTGGCCGGTGGAGGTCAGGCCGTCCTCGTAGCAAAAGAAGGTCCGGCTTCCGGGGATCATCATCGCGCCATGCGCCGAAGCCTGCGGCGCGAAGGTAATGGTCCCGATCAGGCCGGCCAGCGCGAGCAGCACGCCGGCCAGCTTCCTGGGGATCTTTCTGCTCACATCGCTCGCCTTTCCACAGATGTGGCGGACTGTGTCGGGCGGAGCGTAGCTCTGGCGACGCGGACCGTTACGCGAGCCGCCGGAGGGGGTCGGACGGCCGGTTCGTCGAACGAAATCGAACGGGCATGTCAGAGCCCGTACTAGTACGACGGCGCGCGCAGCGGCTCGCCGGCCGTTACCCGAAAGTTTCGTGCCGGAGCGGCTGCGACCTGGGGCGGTGTCGCAGGGCTTTGACGCTTTTCGACCCTCCGGCAGACCATGCGACTGCCGAGATCTACTGAGGGGAGCCGCCACCGTGCGCCACACCAGACCAGCTCCACCGTTCCGCCCGCGCCGCGCACGCCAGGCACGCCAGGCGCGCCGCCGCCGCGCCGTCCTGCACACCGCCCTGGCCGCGCTCGCCGCGCTGCTCGTCGCGCTGGCCGCGGCGCTGGCCAGCAGCCCCGCGCAGGCGCTCGGCGTCGGCGGCACCCCGAGCCCGGTGACCGGCAACGCGACCCACTTCGACGGGCTCGGCGCGCCGTACGGCGGATGCGGCTTGCCGCAGGCGAACCTGGACTCGCAGGACTTCATCGCGCTGAACGTCTTCAACACGCCGGGGAACTACGGCCAGTTCCCGCGTCCGGTACCGCCGTCGCAGGCCGGCGTCCTGGGCATGTTCGACAACGGCCTGAACTGCGGCCGGTGGGTGAAGGTGAGCATCGGCGACTTCTGCACCGGCACCAACGACGGCGCGCAGAACGAGCCCTTCTGCCGCAACGGCTCGTGGGTCGCCGACAAGTACAACGGCGCGACGCTGAACATGCTGGTCGCCGACAGCTGCGGCGACTCCAACGCCTGGTGCCGCGACGACCCGTACCACATCGACCTGCACACCGACTCGGTCAACCGTTTCCAGCTGAACGGCGCCGCCGTCGGCGACCTGCTGGACCACTGGAACAACCGCCAGGTGACGTGGCAGTTCATCAACGCACCGAACTACAGCGGCGACATCAACATCGGGTTCATCCAGGGCGCTCAGGTGTACTGGCCGGCGATCTCGGTGTCGCACCTGGCGAACGGGATCCACGGCGTGCAGTACCTGTCGGCGAACGGGACGTGGGTCGCGGCGACGATGGACAGCGACATGGGGCAGGCGTACATCATCGGGCCGACGGTGGCCGCCGGGTCGAGCTACCAGATCCGGGTGACCGACGCCTCCGACAACCTCATCAACGGCGGTCAGGTGTACAGCTTCTCGCTGCCTTCGTCGTGCGGGAGCAACTGCAGCGCCGCATATACGCAGGTGGCGTATACGACATCGCCGGGTTCGGGGCCGAGTTCGCCGAGCTCTAGCCCCAGTTCCACGCCGAGCTCAAGCCCCAGTTCGAGCCCGAGTTCCACGCCGAGTTCCACGCCGAGTTCCAGCGCCGGCGCGGGATGCTCGGTGACGAGTTCGGTGACCGGCTCCTGGTCAAGCGGCTACCAGGTCGCGTTCACCGTGACGAACACGGGGACGGCCGCGACCTCCGATTGGGCGGTGCGCTTCTCCTTCGCCGGAACGCAGACGATCGCGAACTCCTGGAACGTGACCGCAACACAATCCGGCCAGGCGGTCACTGCGAACTCGGTGTCCTACAACGGATCCTTGGCGCCGGGCGCCTCGACCTCCTGGGGCATGGTCGTCAACGGAGCGAATCAACCGCTCAGTAGAATTTCTTGCGTTTCCACCTGACCTCCTCCGGGTACCGCGTTCGACGTGAAGACCATGATGCGATTCGACGTGGTGATCGAGATACCGGCCGGCTCCCGGAACAAGTACGTCATGGACCACCGCCTGGGGCGCATCCGCCTGGAGCGGCAGCTGTTCACCTCGACCAGCTATCCCGCCGACTACGGCTACATCCCCGACACACTGGCCCAGGACGGCGACCCCCTGGACGCCATCGTGCTGCTGGACGAGCCGGCGTTCCCGGGGGTGGAGGTGGCCGTCCGGCCGGTGGCGGTCTACCGCTCGCATGACGAGAAGGGGGTCGACGACAAGATCCTGTGCGTCCCGGCGGGCGACCCGCGCTACGCGGACGTCCAGGATCTGGCCGACGTCGCCCAGGAGCGGCTGGACGAGATCGGACACTTCTTCGACATCTACAAGGACACCGAGCCCGGTCGGCAGGCCCAACCGGGCAGCTGGGCCGACCGCGCCGCGGCCGAGGCGGTCATCGCCGCCGACCGCCGGCGCCGCAGTGAAGCAGCACCCGAATAAGGCAGCAGCCTAATACGCCGTGCGCTCAGCGCGGCGGCGAGACGCAACAGCCTGCCGAGCGCCAGCGGACCCTGTGTCCGGCGTTCGGCAGGCTTCACTGCTCTACGGACCGCATGAACAACGGACCTGGCGACTAGTTGACGGCGACGCAGTCCGCCGAGATCAGCTCCCAGTACGAGCCGTCGGCGTTCTGGCCGTCGGTGTAGATCCACTTCCCGACCGTCACGTTGCCGATCATGTCCTCCATGGCCGCCTTGTGCGCCGCCTGAGGCGTCGGGCCGTCGCCGTAGCCGGTGCACTTCCAGCCGTGGTCATAGGCGTTCGCCGTCGAGGCCGCGACAACCGGCCCGATCGTTGCGGCCAGCACCGCTGCGGCGGCGATGGCGTTCCTGATCCGCATGAAGACTCCTGTCGTGATCTAGGCGTACCGCTCGACCTGGGCGGCTCGAATCATTAAGGCACCGGCCGAACGCTGGTGAGTCTCACATTCGTCTCATGCCGGACAGCCCGGTTGTCACACCGGTGCGACATTGCCGCCCCCGGCAGCCCGCCGGACGATGAAAGCGTGGAAGACGCTCTGTTCAGCGCGGTTCGCAGGGTCCTGACCCACTTGCGCAATCCGCGGCGGCCGTCGGACCGGTTGCTGGAGACCTGGCCGGGGCTCGGGTCGCTGCAGGCGGTCAACGCCTTCGTCCGCACCGAGATCGACGCGATGGCCGGCTCCGCCTCGCCGGTCGACCAGGAGGCCGCCGAGATCCTGCGGCTGTACTACCTGGGACGGAGCACCGGGCACGACGTGACCGCGCATCGCGTCCACCTGAGCCGCGCCACCTACTTCCGGCGGCTCGACTACGGGATCCGGTGCCTGGCCGAGGCGGTGCGGGCTTTGGACGTCATCGAGGGCTGAGACGGCGTTCCGGCGGCAGGCTCGGTGGAAGTGGCGGTGGCGGTGGCGGTGGCGACAACCGTGGCTGTGGCGGTATCGGCGGCGCGCCTGGCGAACTTGTCCCCGGCCCGCCGCAGCAGCGTGGCGACCGTGGACTTGTCCACGCTCAGCCGGTGCGCGATCGCCTCGTACGTGTGGCCGCGGCTGCGCAACAGCAGCACCTGGTGCTCGGTCGGGGACAGCACCGGCGGACTGAGGCTGATGACGAAGGCCAGCTCCGGCGTGATCGCCACGGCGCCGGCGTGCACGGTCCGGATGGCGTCGGCGAGCTGGTCCGGATCGTCGTCCTTGACCAGGTAGCCGCAGGCGCCGGCCTGCATCGCCGCCCAGACCTCCCGGTGGTCGGCGTGCACGGACATGACCAGCACCGTGCGGCCGGCGCGCACCAGCGCCGCGATGTTGCGGGCCGGGGCGACGCCGTCCTGCAGCAGCAGGTCCAGCAGCACCACGTCGGCCTCGACCCCGGCGGCCAGATGCCCGGCCAGGCTCGTGTGCACCGCGCAGACCTCGATGTCCGGCTGCGCGGCCAGCAGGGCCCTGATCCCCGCCGGGGCGAGCCGGTCGTCGTCGACCACCGCGACCCGGATCACGCCGGCCACCGCAGCCGGACCCAGGTCCCGTGGCCCGGCACGCTGTCCACCCCGGCCGCCCCGCCGACCTCGGCCATCCGGCCGGCGATCGCCGTCGGCAGGCCCACGCCGGCCGGCGTCGTGCCGGGGTCGAACCCGGAGCCGCGGTCGACGACGTCCACGGTCACCGCCTCCGGGTCGTCGCCCGCGGCCTCGACGGTCACCCAGGCGGTGCGGGTGCCGGCGTGCGCCAGGACGTTGTTCAGCGCGGCGCGCGTCGCCCCGCACAAGGCCTCGACGACCGGCTCCGGCAGCCCCGGCGGCAGCGCCCCGAACTGGTAGCGCACCCGCAGACCGAGCGCGGCGCAGTCGGCCCCGGTGCCGACCAGCGCGAGGCGGAGTTCGGGCACTGATTCCCCGCCGGAGTCGTCCTTCTCGCTCAGCAGACCGCGCAGCAGGTCGGCGTTCGCCGCGCACCGCTCCCGCACCCGGGCGTCGGGATGGCCGACCGGCGCGGGCCGGGACATGGCGGTCAGCAGCGCCAGCGGGCCGTCGTGCAGCTCCAGATGACGCCGCCGCAGGTCCCGGTGCTGGCGGCGGCGCTCCAGATCCCGGCCCCGGTCCTCGGCCAGCCGCTCCCGCTCGGCGAGCACCGACCGCGCGCCGGCGCTCACGGCGGCCGCGGCCCGGTGCAGACGGCGCGCGCCGGTCAGGCAGACCAGCGCGATGCCGACCTGCCAGGCCAGGTCGCCGAGCGCGTTGCCGACGTCGGCGACCGACAGCCGGGTGATGACGGTCGCCAGGTACGCCGGGCCGAGGACCGCGCAGGCCGCCAGCGTCTGCCGGGTCGAGGCGTGGATCGCCACCCCGACCAGGGCCGCGGACACGAACGGCTCCAGCGCCGAGTTGCTGACGTCGTCGAAGTAGCCGGCGCCGCCGGCGACGCGCAGCGTGATCAACGCGGCGGCCAGGAGCCCGACGTCGACCGCGCTGATCCAAAGGGCCGGCGGGCCGCCGCGAGCCCGTGCCAGGTACACCAGCGCCCACGACCCGACCGCCGCGTAGGCCGCGACGGCGAGTCGGACGTGCGCGAACTGTCCCTCGCGCAGCCCGACGACGAGGCTGATGACCGCGCAGACCAGCGCGACGGCCCGGGCCGTGACCGCGACCGCGGTCAGGACCGCACCGACGTGCCTCTCGATATGAAGGCCGTCTTCGACACCAGCCGTCACTGGCGCTTCCACCCGATCTCGCCGTGCCTGCCCGATGACGCGTCGTCGGTTTCACTCGACCGCCGATGAGACTCCACAGCTGATATGAGTGTCCGACGACGCTTTCATTCATCGTAGTTGCCACGGCGGGCATTGGCCCTCAGCGCGGCTCAATCCTCAACGAGACGCCGGCTGCTCGTTGACCGGCGGGACGGCGCCGAAGCCGTAGCCCCACTTCAGCTGGCTGACACCGCTGGCGTTGTTGTTCTGCAGGCGCCCCTTGGCATCCAGGCTCTCTATCGAGTACGAGTCGCCGGTTCGCAGGCCCGGCCAGTAGACCATCCCCATGCCCATGCCGCGGGCGGTGTCGGTGACGGCGGCGAAGTAGGACGTGTACTGGTTCCCGTTGTGGGCGCCGTAGTTCAGGCCGGTGGTCATCGGGGAGCCGGCCTCGTCGATGATGGTGCGGTAGGCGTAGCCGCCGATGCGGGGAAGCAGGTTGTTGATCCAGTCCGCCTCGGTGGTGGAGCTGGCCCAGTAGCCGTAGAAGTGCAGCGAGAGCAGCGTGCCGTTCAGAGCCGGGGCGGCACCGACGCCGGTGACGTTGTCGTTGTAGCCGCTGCCGGAGATGACGACGTGGTCGCGCGGGACGTCGGCGTGCCGGGCGAGCCAGCCGGTGCAGACCTGGACCCACTCGTCGAGGGTGTAGCCGAAGGGCTCGTTCATCGGCTCGAAGTAGACGCGCGGGTTGGTCCGGTACGCGGCGGTGACGGTGTCCCACATGGTGTTCCAGGCGGCGACGTCGTCGATCCTGCCGTTCTTCGGGGTCGGCGCCTCCCAGTAGCTGAGGATCACCTTGTCGCCGGAGGCCGTCGCGGCGTCGATGGTCGCGCGGTAGGAGTTCCACCAGGCGGTGCCGACGCTGGCCGGGTTGATCGGCAGGCGCAGGGTGTCGGCGCCGAGGTTGGCGCGGAAGCCGTCGACCATCTTCTGGGTGACGCGGTAGACGGTGCGGTAGTCGTCGGTGACGCTCAGGCCGCTGGGCACGACGGCGTCGCTGGCGTAGTTGTCGCGGGGGTCGGCCCAGTTCACACCGTGGAAACTGCTCGGCGGGGCGCCCTTGGCCGCGCCGGCGGCGGCTGCCGGGGCGGCCGGAGCCGGGCTCGCGGCGGCGTAGGCGGCGAACCCGCTGGTCACGGTGGCCGCGAGCACGCCGACCACGATGACCGAAGCGGTGCGCCGGAAACGCACGAGGGGATGACGCATCAGGTACTCCCTCAATTAATTCGGGTGTAAATTAACTGCACGGAAGCTAGGGCCGCAGCGAACGCACTGTCAAGGGGCGGCCCGGCACGCCGCCCGGCCCGGACCACTACGATTCCCCCATCAGCTTCCCCATCAGTGCGCCCGGCACGGCCGACGACGTGGCGCGGGGCCGTCCGGCGAAGAAAGCGGTTGATATGCGGTGGGGCGCGGGCTTCGTCTCCGGGGACATGACCCGCACCGCGGTGCTCGCGCTGCTGGCCCGGCGCGGCCCGCTCAGCCGCGCGCAGATCGCCGAGCTGCTGGACCTGAGCCCGGCGACGATCACGCAGGGCACGCGGCGGCTGCTCGCCGAGGGCTTGTTGGTGGAAGAAGCGCCGCGGCCGTCGCAGGGCGGCGGACGTCCCTCGATCCCCCTCGCACTGGTCCCCGAATCGGCGCACACCATCGGGATCCAGGTCGCGCACGAGCACGTCACCGGCGTCACCTGCCGGCTGGACGCCGAGGTCGTGCACAGCTTCCGCCACACCTTCGACCCGGCCGCCCCGGACGCACTCCAGACTCTCATCACCCTGATCCGCACGGAGATCGACGAGGCCCGGCACCGCGGACTGCCACTGGCCGGAGTCGGAGTCGCGGTGCCCGGCATCGTCGACCCGGAGACCGGAACCCTGCGGATGTCGGTACGGCTGGGCTGGAACGGCCTGCCGCTGGCCGCACGGCTCCGCGAGGCGCTGGGCGTCCCGGTGTTCGTGGACAACGACATCAGCGCGGTGACGGCCGCCGAACGCCTCTACGGCCCCGGAGCAGACGAGGCCGACTTCCTGCTCGCCGCCATCGGCCAGGGCATCGGCCTCGGGATGGTGCTCGACGGCGCGCCGTACCGAGGCGCCCTCGGCGCCGCCGGCGAGTTCGGGCACATGCCGGTGCAGCCCGACGGACCGGTGTGCGTGTGCGGCAACCGCGGGTGCCTGGAATCGCTGGTGAGCACAGAGGCCTTGCTGCGCAGAGCGCACGACGCGGGCATCCTGCCGGCCGCATCAGACCTCGATGACCTCGGCACAGCCGCCCGCAACGGCGACCCGGCGGCTGTGGCGCTACTGCAGACGGCGGCGACACTGCTCGGCCGAGCCCTGGCCGGGGTGGTGAACCTGCTGGGGCCGCGCAGCGTGGTCGTCATCGGCGAGATCACGGCACTGTGGGACCTGCTCGGCGAACCGATGCACGCGGTCCTGCTGGACCACCTGCTGCCCTGCGTCCGCGACACCACGATCGAGGTGCGGCCGTGGGACGACGAGCTGATCGCGGCCAGCGCTGCGCGCGTGGTGCTGGCGGCGCCGCTCGCCGCGCCACGGCAGCGGGGGTGAGGCGCTGAGTTCCGCGCCCACGTCTCGTCTGACGGTGTGAGAGCCACGACGGCCTTGCTCGGCGTGGATGCTCAACGCGGCGCACGCGCTGGCCAGTCGCGCACGCCGCGAAGCGCGCGCCCTCAGCGGAACCGAACATCCCGCCGCCACCGCGCCGGCGGCGTGCCGTACCGGTTCTTGAACGCGCGGCTGAATGCGGCCTCCGAGGCGTAGCCCACGCTCTCCGCGACGTGCGTGACCGGCAGGAGGGTGTCGCGCAGCAGCGTGGTGGCGGCGTCCAGGCGGACGTGCGCGAGGTACGTGGCCGGCGGCTTGCCCACCCGGGCCACGAAGCGTGCCGCGAATGCCGAGCGGGACAGGTTGCTGGCGCGTGCCAGCTCGTCGACTGTCCAGTCGTGGCCGGGTTCGCGGTGGATGGCGCTCAGGGCCAGGCCGATCTGCGGGTCGAAGGCGCCGGCCAGCCAGGTGGGTTCGGCGTCGGCGCCGGAGGCCCAGGTGCGCATGATCTGGATGAAGATCAGGTCCAGGATGCGGGAGACCATCACTGCGGAGCCCTGCGACGGCGACTGCATCTCCAGGACGATCATGCGGCGGGCGACTTCGAGTCCTTCGAGCGCCTCCAGGTCCGGGCCGCCGGAGCCACCGGAGCCGCGCAGGATGATCACCGCCGGCAGGCTGCCGAGCAGGTGGCTGGCCTGCGGGTCGCCGATGGTGAACGTGCCGCAGAGCCAGCGCGCGGGTTCGGGGACGTCGTCCGCCGCTCCGTCGGCGAGCGCGAGGGCGTGCGCGCCTCCGCCGGCGTCGCTGATCGAGTGCGAGTCGCCGCGGGGCAGCAGGACGAAGTCGCCGCGGCGCAGGTGCTCGGCGTGCGGGTAGCCGTCGATCTCCAGCAGGACCTCGCCGGCTTCGACGATGTGCAGACTCCCCCGGTCGGCGAACCCGATCGAGAACGACGGCGGCGGGGTGTACGCGACGATCCGCTCACCGCTCAGCCGGACGCTCCGCAGCAGTTCCGAGAGCAGGTCGTGGGGCTGGCCGTCCGGCGTGGCTGGACGATCTGCAAGGTTTTCCGGCGGGGCGGTCATGGTCGCTGCCCATTCCTCTGAAATATTCTCGACGAACAGTGAGCGGGACCACCATACGCCACATCAAATCCGGCCCGCGCACGTCGATTACCGCCACCATAACGGGAGGTCATAATGGCCGAGTACAGCAACTCCACCAAAATCAGCTTCATCTATTCCAATCCCGCCGACCCGGACGCCTTCGAGGCCGCCTACGCCGACCAGCTCGCGCTGGCCCGCAAGCTCCCGGGCCTGAGCCGGCTGGAGGCGGCGAAGGTCTGGCCGAAGGAGGACGGCAGCCCCACCCCGGCATACCGCCTGCTGGACCTGTACTTCGCGGACTACGCGGCGGCCAGTGCCGCCGCCGCGGAGGCCGGTCCGCTGGTCGGCGCCACGAAGCAGCACGCCACCGGCGGCGTGATCATCGCCTTCGCGGAAGTGCTCGAAGAAGACTGAGCGTGTAGGTGATTCTTAATCGTTGCCGGGGCCGGATTCTTCGGGCCCCGGCAACGATTATTTTCCCCACATTGAACTGCGAATATTCAGCGGCGAGAATACCACCGAGTCAGTCATGTCAGCATCCCTGTCAGCGCCGAGTCAGTCCTGTCAGCGCCGAGTCAGTTCCGTGTCAGCACGCCCGCCGAAAGTGGAGACACGACAGCGGGCCGCAGCGGCCCGCGAAGCAGACAGCCAGACCAGGGAGACCACGATGACCACCTTCGCCACCCCCGCCCCGATCTCCGTCGTCCTGGACATCCCGGCGGGCCGGGTCCGGCTGATCGCCGGCGAGCGCGCCGAGACCACCGTGGAGGTGCTGCCGGTGCAGGCCTCGAAGAAGCGGGACGTCAAGGCCGTCGAGCAGACCGCGATCGAGTTCGAAGACGGCGTCCTGCGCGTCACCACGGTCGAGACCAACCGCTACCTCGGCACCGGCTCCGTGGACGTGACGATCCATCTGCCCGCCGGCTCACGAGTCCAGGGCAAGGCCGGCGCCGCCGAGCTCTACGGCACCGGGCGGCTCGGCGACGTCGCGTTCGAGGGCGGATACCGCGCCATCGACCTCGCCGAGGCGGCCAGCGCGCAGCTCACGATGCACATGGGCGAGGTCACCGTCGGACGCCTGACCGGACCGGCGCGCATCCGCAACGGCATGGGCGACATCACCATCGCCGAGGCCGTCACCGGCACCGTCGAGCTGCGCACCGACATGGGCAACCTGTCCGTGCACGCCGCCAGCGGTGTCTCGGCCACCCTCGACGCCGGTACGACGCAGGGCCGCATCATCAACGCGCTGACGAACAGCGTCGGCGCCACGGCCGCCCTGACCATCAAGGCGACCACGTCCAGCGGCGACATCACGGCCGTCAGCCTGTGACGGCGGTGCGTGAAGCGTGCAAGGCGCGTGAAGCCTACGACAGCCTCACAGCGGCGCGATCTCGGTCTTGCGCAGATGCTCGTACACCAGCGACGTCCGCACGTCCGCAAGCTCCTTGCGCCGCGTGAGCTTGTCCAGCACCAGCGCCTGCAACTGGTCGGTGTCCTTCACGGCGACGTGGATCAGGAAGTCGTCGCCGCCGGAGACCACGAACACCGACAGCACCTCGGGCAGCTCCTCGACGAAAGCCCGGAACCCGTCGATGACCGCGCGGTTCGGCGGCCGCACGCGCACCGCGATCAGCGCCTGCAGCGTGCGGCCGATGGCCGCCAGGTCCACCTGCGCGTGATACCCGACGATCAGCCCGCGGCGGCGCAGCGAGCGCATCCGCTCCAGACAGGTCGAGGGGGCGATGTTCAGCGTCTTGGCCAGCTCACGGTTCGTGCGCCGGCCATCGTTCTGCAAAAGCGCCAGCAGCGCCGAATCAATGGCGTCCAGATCGGTCACTCCGGCAACCTAGCAGAACTTAATTCGGATCTTGAGCGATCGGAGCGCACCAGCGGCTACTGTCGGCCCTCAGATCCGGCACTGGTTCGCCCGAACGGCGCGAACACCGACTGCCGGCCGGCGCCCAGCCCCGCGAGGAGTACCGCATGCCGTCGCCCGAGAACACCCTCCCCCGCTTCGAGAAGTGCGCGATCGTCATCGACGACGCGCTGCCCACCGGCCTGGCGATGAACGCCGCGGCCGTCCTGGCGCTCTCGATCGGCGACGCCTACGGCCAGAGCGCGCTCGGTCCGGAGGTCAAGGACCGCGACGGCCAGGTGCACGCCGCGATCACCGAGGTCCCGCTGCCGATCCTCAAGGCCGACGCGCAGGCCCTGCACGGCATCGTGGCCAAGGCGCTGGCCGAACCCGACGTCTTCCTCGTCGACTTCACCTCCGCCGCGCAGGCGGCCCGCGACTACGGCACGTACATCGAGTCGATGGAGGTCACCTCGGCCGAGGACCACGTGTATGTGGGCGTCGCCGTGGTCGGTGCGAAGAAGGCGGTACAGCGGCTGAGCGGAAGCCTGCCGCTGTACCGGTAACGGTAACCAGCCGAAGCCGGATCGGATCAGATCGGTTCAGCTCAGATCGCTTCAGATCAGATCGGATCAGCTCGGATCAGATCAGCTCGGCTCGGATCGGTTCAGCTCAGGCCGAGCGTCGACAGCGCCGTCTGCCAGTCCGTCGCGATCGCGTTCTGCGCGTCGGCCAGGCTGGCGCTCCCGTTGCAGACGGCCTTCTTCAGCTTGTTCTCGACACTGTCCTTCGTGTACGAAGTGCCGCCCGAGCTGTCGGTGCCGTAGTGCGGCTCGGGCCACAGGTTCTGCGGGTCGCGCGGCGCGCCGCCGAGCTCCAGCGGGATGAAGTGGTCTTCCTCGTAGTCGCTCGTGCTGGTGTCGCTGTAGCCGTACTCGGCGATCTGCTTGACCTTCAGCGCGTTGGTGTAGGACGTCGGCGGACGGACCGTCGCGGTCCAGCCCGACACGCAGATCGTCGAGTCGATCGTGTCCTGCGTGACGTCCGGGTTCAGCGCGCCCGGCGTGCACGCCGGGTCCGGCAGCGGCAGGTACGCCTGGGAGCACGTGATGTCTGCGTGGGCGGCCTGGGCGTCGGGCCCGACGAACACGGCCGCGCCGGCGATGGCGGCCGAGACGGCGACGAACAGGGTGAAGCGACGCGATATCGCGTAGGACATGGGGATGCGGCCTTCCGGTGGGTGGCGAAGGTGGCTTTCGCTGTCGCCGGGGAAGCTACCGACGAGTACGGAGGGCCGCAAGATGCTGATATCAAGATTCAGTCATAGGCCCGGAACTCATAACCTGCCGTTTCCCGCAGCGCACGCCTCAATCCATCGGAAACCCGGACTTGGCCGCCATCCCGAAGTCCGACAGCAGGTGGGCGCCGTTCACCGGCCGGGACACCGGCGAGGCCAGGAAGAGCACCAGAGCGGCGACCTCATCAGGGCTCTGAACCGGGTAGCCCACGCCGTCGAAGCCGGCCGCGAGCCCCATGTCGGCACGGGACATCGGCGTGTCCACGATCGAGGGGCACACGCAGTTGACGCGGATGCCGTCCGGCGCGAGATCGGTGGCCAAAGCCTTGCCCAGCATCAGAACCGCGCCCTTGGACGCGCAGTAGGGCGCCATGCCTTCCGAGGCGACCAACGACGAGTCGGAGGCCAGCAGCACGATGCTCGGCGCCGCCGCGCGCCGCAGATGCGGCACGGCGTGCTTGGCGCTGAGGAACGCGCCCCTGGCGTTCACCGCCATCACCGAATCCCAGTCCCGCACTGCGATATCGGCCGCGTGTGTACCTACCGGACCGGAGATCCCGGCGCAGCACACCAGGACGTCGATGCCGCCGTGCGTGCCGGCGATCGCGTCGAGTGCGGCCGCCACCTGTGCCTCGTCGGTGACGTCGGCCGGCCACGGCGCCGAGGCCGAGCGGTCCAGGACCGCGACGCGGGCACCCTCGGCCCGGAACGCCTCCGCGCACGCCGCCCCGATCCCGGAGGCGCCGCCGGTGACGACGACCACGCGGTCGGCCAGTCGCAGCTCCATCGCCTCAGGCCGTCCAGGTGGCCGGGTCGTGGGCGGTGTGGTTCAGGAACACCGCGCGGGCGCCCATCGCGATGGCGTTGGTCGTCCCGGCGTCGGTGTCGTAGCCCCAGATCCGGCCGGTGGACTGGTAGGCGCCGGCCCGGAAGTTCAGGATGACGACGCCGTCGCAGGGCACGACCTTCTCCTGCCAGGTGAGCAGGTAGATGTCCGCGCGGATCTTCCACACGCGAGCGCGGTCGACGTCGGCCAGACCTTTCTCGGCCCCGGCCAGGCACTGCCAGGCGTAGGCGTTCTCGTGCAGGTAGATGTGCTCGTAGGCGTTGTCGGGTCCGTAGACGTACTGGATCCGACGACCGACCAGGTCGGCCGTGCGCTGATGGCGTTCGGCACTGGTGCCGTCGAAGGTGCCGCCGTCCACGTCCTCCTCGGCGAACAGGCCGCCCTTGGCCGGGCCCGAGACTATGGAGCTGCGCACGACGGTTGCGACGCTCGCGGTCAGGTCGAGGAGCATCACCACGGCGGCCATATCGTCGTCAGCCCGAACGAAGTGCACGAGGAACAGCCCCGCATCGACCTCCTTGATCGAGGCCTGATGAACGGTCGTCGCCGAGCCCTCCCGCAGTTCCACGGCTCCCCCGCCGCTGAACCACACCGATACCTCGCCGGCCGTGTCCAGCCGCAGCTTGAGAACTCTGCCGTCCAAGGCCGAGGACTCGGGGATGTTGTAGGCGGCGAACCCGTTGTTGTCGAGGACGTTCAGCGTCGGCCACAGATCGGCGGCGACGTAGTCCTGCTCGTAAGTGGTCATCGTGTGCTCCTGTACTCCTGTGCTCGTTACCTTCAGCCGAGCCCGTCGGCGCCGACCCGCGTGGCGTCGGCGGACTCGTCGAGAACGGTGTCGGTGATCGGCTGCGGGACGCCGTCGAGGTCCAGGACCGGAGAGGCCTCCTTGTACCAGGACTCGATGACGGCGTTGCCCCAGAAGTCGCGGCGCCGGTCGTCGTGGATGTTCCAGCGCCACGTCCGGTGGTCCGGATCGCCGGTGTAGTAGTCGGAGGTGTAGATCTCCACGCGGTGCCCGTCCGGGTCGCGCAGGTAGACGTAGAAGGCGTTGGAGACGCCGTGCCGGCCGGGGCCGCGCTCGATGTGGTGCTCGGCGTGCACGGCGCCGAACAGGTCGGCGGTCCGCAGCACCTGGTGCGACTCGTGCGTGGCCAGGCCGAGGTGGTGCAGCCGGGGCCCGGCGCCGCCGGTGAAGGCGACGTCGTGGACGGTCTGCTTGCGGTACATCCAGGCCGCGTACAGCTCGTGCTCGTCGCCTTCGATGGTCTCCGAGCAGCCGAATCCCAAGCCCTGGTAGTGCTCGTAGGCGGCGGGGATGTCCGGGGTGCAGATGTTGAAGTGGTCCAGGCGCGCAATCTCGGCGCCTCGCCGCAAGTCGTAGCGCTGGATCAGCCGCTCAGCCTGCGCTATCTCATAGAAGAACTCGACCGGGAAGCCGAGCGGATCCACCACGCGTACCGCTTCGCCGATCCCGTGCGTCCCGCTCCCGCCGGGGATCCGACGCGTCTGGCATCCCAGGGCCCTGACGTAGGCCTCGGCACGATCGACATCCTGCGGGGTCCGGACGCGGTAGGCGATGTGATCCAATGCCGCTGTGTCGCCGAGGCGCAGCACCAGCGAGTGGTGCGTGAGCTCATCAGTGCCGCGCAGGTAGAGGCTGTCCTCGGTCTGGTACTGCACGTGGAAGCCCAGCATCTCGACCCAGAACCAGCGCGCGGCGTCCAGATCGGTGACGGCCAGCTGCGCGTACGCGGAGCGCACGACGTCCGGTGGCGGCGGGGTATCGGTCATAGATATCAGCCCTCCTCATCAGTACCGGCGCCGAAGCGCGGGACGTGGGTCTCGCCGAGCGCGACGGAGACGATCTGGGAGTCGGTGTAGAAGTCGATGCTGTGCGCGCCGCCCTCCTGGCCTAGCCCCGAGGCCTTCACCCCGCCGAACGGCGTCCGCAGATCGCGCACGTTGTGCGAGTTCAGCCACACCATCCCGGCCTCGATCGCCTGCGCGACCCGGTGGCCGCGCTGGAGGTTCGAGGTCCAGACATAGCCCGCGAGTCCGTAGCGCGTGTCGTTGGCCAGCCGGACCGCCTCGGCCTCGTCGGCGAACGGCACGACGGCGACGACCGGCCCGAAGATCTCCTCGCGCCAGATCCGCATCGACGGCTGCACGTCGGCGAAGACCGTGGCGGCCAGGTAGTTGCCCTCCGGCAGTGCCTCCGGCCGCGCGCCGCCGGCCACCAGGCGTGCGCCTTCGGCGATGCCGGACGCGACGTAGCCGAGGACCCGCTCGTAGTGCTCGGGGTGGACCAGCGCGCCGATCTCAGTGTCAGGATCCTGCGGATGCCCGACACGGATCCGTGCGGCGCGCGCCGCGTAGCGCGCCACGAACTCCTCGTAGATCGAGGCCTCGACGATGACCCGCGAGCCGGCCGTGCAGCGCTCGCCGTTGAGCGAGAAGACGCCGAACAGCGCGCCGTCGACGGCGGCGTCCAGGTCGGCGTCGGCGAACACCACGCACGGCGACTTGCCGCCGAGCTCCATCGACAGGCCTTTGAGACCGGTGGCGGCGGCCCGCATGATGGTCTGCCCGGTCGTGGTCTCGCCGGTGAAGGAGATCAGCGGCACGTCCGGGTGCTCGACCAGCGCGGCGCCGGCTTCCTCGCCGATGCCGTGCACGATGTTCAGGACCCCGGCCGGCAGCCCGGCCTCCTCGGCGATCTCCGTCCACAGCGACGCCGACAGCGGCGTGAACTCGGCCGGCTTGAGCACGACGGTGCAGCCAGCGGCGATGGCCGGGGCCAGTTTCCAGCTCTCCAGCATGAACGGCGTGTTCCACGGCGTGATGAGCCCGGCCACGCCGATCGGCTTGCGCACGACGTAGCCGATCTGCGCGGCGGTGCGGAAGGCGTCCTCGTGCAGCGCGTTGACCAGGTCGGCGAAGTACCGGAAGTTCTCGGCCGCGCGCCGGGCCTGGCCGCGGGCCTGGGTGATCGGCAGGCCGGTGTCGAAGGACTCCCAGGCGGCGAGCCGGTCCTCGCGGGCCTCGATGGCGTCGGCGATCCGGTGCAGGATCCGGCCGCGCTCGCGCGGGCTCATGCGGGGCCAGGGGCCGATCTCGAACGCGGCGCGCGCCGCCACGACGGCCGCGGCGATGTCGGCGGGGCCGCCGGAGGCGACGTCGCAGTACCCGATGTTGGTGGCCGGGTCGGCGTTGGCGAAGGTGCGGCCGTCGGCGGAGTCGGTCTGTTCGCCGGCGATGTAGTGGCGGATCGTCTTGGGCAGGTCCGCAGGGATGGAAGTCATGGGTGGTCCTCTATGCGGGGAAGTCGAGCAGGTCGGCACCGGCGGACCGCAGGGCCCTGATCTTTGCCAAACCGGCCTCGGTGGGTTCGATCAGCGGTGGGCGGACGTGCGCGGATGCCAGGAGTCCGGCGTCCTTGAGCACCCATTTGGCCGGGGCCGGATTGGTCTCTACGAACAGCAGGTCGACCAGCGGATGCAGCCGGTAGTGCAGGTCGCGCGCGCCGTCCTGATCCCCGGCTTCCCAGAGTTCGTACATGCGCGCGACGGCGGCCGGTGCGATGTTGGCCAGGGCGGAGACGAAGCCGGCGCCGCCGAGGGCCAGCAGCGGCAGGCACAGCAGTTCGATGCCCGACCACATCAGCAGGTCCGGGCCGCAGGCGTGGGAGGTGCGGGAGAAGTGTTCGAAGTCCTTGGTGGTCTCCTTGATCCCGACGATGTTGTCGAAGTCCTTGAAGAGCCTGGCGACGGTGCCCGGGTCGATCTCGACCGCGGTGCGGGAGGGCACGTTGTAGACGACCAGCGGCAGGTCGGGGAACTCGGCGGCGATCGTGGCGTACCAGCGGTACAGCGCCTCCTGCGTCGGGCGGGCGTAGTACGGCGTGATGATCAGCGCGGCGTCGGCTCCGAGGTCGCGGGCGGCCGAGGTGAGTTCGAGGGTTTCGGCGAGCTTCGCCGAACCGGTTCCGGGCAGGAAGGGCACCTGATCGGCGATGGTTTCGGCCGCTACTCGCATGGCCTCGATGCGTTCCTCGGTGCTCTGCGCACCGGGCTCGCCGGTGGAGCCGCCGAGGGAGATGCCATGGGAGCCAGAGCCGATCTGCCAACGGATCAGGGTTCGCAGTCCCGCCACGTCCAGGGCGCCGTCGTCGGCGAACGGCGTGACGACCGGCGCCAGGGAGCCGCGGATCTGCCGGGGGTCGGAGCGGAACTTCATGCCGGGCTCTCCATCCGGTTGTCGGTCGAGCTGTCGGTTCGGCCGGCGAGCCACGCCTGGTAGGCCTGCTGCCAGTCCGGGCCGAGCGGGTACAGACCGGCGATCGAAGCTCCGGCGGCCACCTGCTCGGTGATGAACGCCTCCTGGAGTTCCTGCTCCCGAGCGTCGGTAATGAGGTCGTCCAGCAGATGCGAGGGCAGGACGAGCACGCCGTCGGCGTCGCCGACCAGAACGTCGCCGGGCTGAATCAGGGTGTTGCCGCAGGCGATCGGGACGTCGGTGTCCCAGGGCACGTGCTTGCGGCCAAGCACCGCGACGTGCACGGAAGAGGAGTAGACGGGAAGATCGAACCCTGACACGGCAGCGCTGTCTCGCAGTCCGCCGTCGGTGACGATGCCGGCGGCGCCGCGTTGGAGCGCGCGCAGGGCCAGGATGTCGCCGAGCGTGCCGGCGTCTGCTTCCCGCCGGGCGTCCATCACCAAGACCTCGCCGGGCAGCAGCGATTCGATGGCGCGCTTCTGCGCGTTCATGCCGCCGCCATAGCGTGCGAACAGGTCCTCCCGCAGCGGGAGGTAACGCAGGGTTCGAGCAGTCCCGACCATCTTCAGGTCCGGACGCGTCGGGCGCACGCCGTCCACGAAGAAGCCGTTGAAGCCGCGCTTGCGCAGCTGGGAGGCGAGCGTGGCGGCGGAGATCACGGCCAGGGCGGCGCGCCGCGCGGCTGTGAGGGTCGCTACGACAGCAGCCGCGTCGCCGAACGCCGCCGCCTTGTCCTCGGCGAGCACCCGTGGCATCGCGCCGTACTCGGCCAGCGCGGCCTCCGCCTCGACCACGCGGTTGGCGAGCTTGCCGGTGGTGTGCGTGCCGCTGCTCACCTCGACCTCGACCAGGTCGCCGGGTTCGACGACGCCCGCCCCGGCGGGGGTGCCGGTGAGGATGACGTCGCCGGGCTCCAGGGTGATAGTCCGGGACAGGTCGGCGACCAGCCGGGCGAAGTCGAACAGCAGCGTGTCGCTGGTGTCGTCCTGGACGACGGTGCCGTTGACCCAGGTCCGCAGCCGCAGTGCGCCGGGTTCGACGGCGCGCGCGTCCAGCAGGCGCGGACCGACCGGCGTGAAGCCGTCGGAGCCCTTGGAGCGCAGGTTGGAGCCGCGGTCGGCGTAGCGCAGGTCGTAGACGCCTGCGTCGTTCGCGGCGGTGACCCAGGCAACGTGCTGCCAGGCCCGCTGCGGCGGGACTCGGTAGGCACGCTCGCCGATCACCAGGGCGATCTCGCCCTCGAACGCCATCAGCTCGCAGCCGCGCGGCCGGACCAGCGGGTCGCCGGTGCCGGCCAGCGAGGTGGCGGGTTTGAGGAAGTACGAGGGCTGATCCGGGATCCGGCCGCGCTCGGCGGCGCGGCTGCGGTAGTTGAGGTGGACCGCGATGACCTTGCCGGGCCGCGTTCCCAGGGGGTGGGGCATCAGTGTTCTCTCTCGCTGTTCTGGTGGGCTCAGCCGCGCGGCTCGATGCGGAATCCGTAGGCGCTGGTGCCGACGTCCACGACGGTCGCGCCGCCGTCGATCGGCAGTACGGCGCCGTTGACGTAGGAGGCCGCCGGGAACAGCAGCCAGGCGACCGCCTCGGCGATCTCGGCCGCGGCGGCGGCGCGGCGTTGCGGGACCAGGCGCGTGACCTGGTCGTAGCCGGCGTCCCGGGCGCCGCCGTGACCGATGAAGTCGTCCATCTCCTGGTCGGCCATCTCGGTGCGGACCCAGCCGGGGCACACCGCGTTGGCCCGCAGTCCCGCCGCGCCGTAGTCCGCGGCCAGGGTCTGCGTCAGCATGATCAGACCGGCCTTGGACGCCGCGTAGGCGCTGGCGCCGGTCGGGGCGCGCAGCCCGGCCACCGAGGACACGGCGACGACCGAGCCGCGTGCGGCAAGCAGGTGCGCGAGCGCCGCCTTGGCCAGCAGCGCCGGACCGGTCAGGTTGATCCGCAGCACCGTGTCCCAGTCCTCGGCCGAGGTCTCGCCGAGCGCGCCCGGGATCATCACTCCGGCGTTGAGCACGAGACCGTCAAGGCGGCCGTAGGTGTCCACGGCGGCAGCCACGACCGCGTTCGCCCCGTCGGCGTCGGCCGCGTCTCCGGCGACGGCCAGCGCGCCGGTCTCGGCGGCGATCGCGGCCAGCGGCTCGGGGCGGCGTCCGGCCGCGACCACCTGGTGCCCGGCGGCGGCCAGGCGTCGGGCGGTCGCCGCACCGATGCCGCTCCCGGCGCCGGTGACGATGAAGACGTGCTTGTCGGTCATGAGACCGAGTCTGCTCACGCGCCGGGCCGCGCACTTGTCCGGCAACGCACACCCGTTGTCGTCGGGTGAACGTCAGCCGAACGTCGGGCATGGCTCGGGTCCGGATCGATCGACTGGAGCTAAGGACACGGCCGGAAACCCTTGTCGCTCCCCGACAACTCCTGAGCGCTCCTGGACAAGACCCCCGTCGGGCGGCCCGCTCACACTGTGCTCACTTGTCCCCCGACCACAGGTCCCCGGCCCGAGGAGCAGCAGTGACCACGCAACAAGCAGGTCCCGGATACGAACAGCTCGGCAACGGCCGCAAACTCGGCCTGCTGGACGTCGTGGCCCAGTCCGTCGGCTTCATGGGGCCGGTGTTCTCGGTGGCGGCGATCGTCCCGCTGGTCGCCGGCATCATCACGGCCTCCGGCAAGGGCGCCGGCGGGGCGGCGCCGCTGGCGGTCGTCATCGCGGCGGTCGGGATGCTCGGGCTGGGCTGGACGGTCGTGCAGTTCACCAAGCGGATCCAGTCGGCGGGGTCGTTGTACGACTACATCGCCGAGGGCCTCGGCGAGCGGATCGGAGTGGCCGCCGGCTGGGTCTACTACGCCGGGATCATCATCCTCGGCGCCGGGATCGCGGTGCTGATCGGCGGCACCGTCCACGACCTGCTGCTGGCCGAGTTCGGGCACTCCGTGCTGCCGGGCTGGGGCTGGAACGTGCTGCTGCTGGCGCTGCTCGCGGTGGTGCTGCATCTCGGCGTGCAGCTGTCGACGCGGGCGCAGTTCGTGCTGGCGATGCTGTCGCTGGCGGTGATGACGGTGTTCTTCCTGTACGTCATCATCAAGTCCGGTTCGGCCAACAGCTTCAAGGCGTTCAAGCCCTCCAGCTCCCCGACGCACTGGAGCGGCGTGTTGTTCGGCGTGCTCTACGGGGTGCTGCTGTTCACCGGCTTCGAGGCCGCGGCCAACGTCGCCGAGGAGAGCGAGCACCCGAAGCGGGACGTGCCGCGCGCCGTGCTGTTCGCGATCCTCGCCGCGTTCGGGTTCTACCTGTTGGGCAGCTACGCGCAGGTCGTGGGCTTCCACTTCGACCTGAACGCGATCGGCCAGGCCAACGGCAACGCCCCGGCTCCGGCCGCCGGCCTGGTCACGGTGCTGGCCGGGCCGCACTCGGCCGGCGGTGTCGGCGCGGTGGCCGTGCGCCGCCTGGTGGAGCTGATCGTGCTGCTGGACATGACGGCCGTGTACATCGGCGTTTCGGTCTCCGGCGCGCGGGGCGTGTTCGCGATGGCCCGCGACCACCGGATGCCCAAGGCACTGGCCCGGGTCTCGGCACGCCGGGGTACGCCGAGCGCCGGGAACGCGGTGGTGGTCGTGGTGTACGGGACGTGGATCGTGCTCACCGCGGCCTGGGCCGGGCTGTTCGCCACGCCGGGGCTGCCGCACTACTTCGCGATGTACTCGTGGCTGTCGGCGTTCGGCGCGTTCGGGCTGGCCGTCACGTACGCACTGCTGTCGCTGGCGGTCCTGTCGCCGGTGATCGACACCGCGTTGTGGCGCAAGGGGTTGGCCTGCCTGCTCGGACTGGCGGTCACCGGAGGGGCGATTTTCGGCTCGGTCTACAAGGTCACGGCGCCGACCATCTACGCCCCGTACGCGGCGCTGGCGGTGCTGGTGCTCGGGTTCGCGGCGTCGTTCGTGTTCACGGGACGGACCCGGGCCGGCCAGATTCGTTGATCACCGGTGCATTGACTACCAGCCCCGCTTGGAGCAGCGTGGACCCACCCGCACGACCAACCCCGGGACGCACCATGACCCTGGCACTGCGCACCGCCGACCTGCCCGCGAACGACCGCTTCGACTTCTGGCGCAGCGTCGTGTGCGACACCTTCGTGCCGCTGCGCGCCGAACCGGGCACCGCGGACTTCCACGGCCAGATCCGCAGCATCCACCTCGGCGAGCTGCAGGTCACCGAGATCGACGCGACCGCGCACACCGTCAACCGCACGCCGCGCGCCATCGCCGCCTCCGACCGCGACTACTTCAAGCTCGGGTTGCAGCTGCGCGGCTACTGCGTCCTGACCCAGGACGGCCGCGAGGCCCCGCTGACCCCCGGCGACTTCGCCATCTACGACACCACCCGGCCCTACAGCCTGGCCTTCGACGACAGCTACCGGCAGCTGGTGCTGATGCTGCCGCGCCGGCTGCTGCGGGTCGCGCCGGAGGACGTCGGGCGGATCACGGCCGTGCGCGTCTCGGGGCGGCAGGGGGTCGGGGCGCTGGTGTCGCCGCTGCTGATGCGGCTGGCGGACCATCTGGACGAGTACGAGACGCCCGGCAGCGTGCGGCTGGCCGACAACATCGTCGATCTGCTGGTCACGCTGGTCGCGGACCGTCTGGAGCTGGAGGCTCCATGTCCGGATTCCGGGCGGCGGGCGCTGATGATGCGGATCACGTCGTTCATCGAGAGCCACCTCGGCGATCACGACCTCGGCCCGGACACCGTGGCGGCGGCGCACTTCATCTCGACGCGGTACCTGCACAAGCTGTTCCGGGACGAGGGGACGACGGTCTCGTGCTGGATCCGCGATCGGCGGCTGGAGCACTGCCGCCGGGATCTGCGCGACCCGCTGCAACTGGACCGCGCCGTCGGGGCGATCGCGTCGCGGTGGGGCTTCGCCGACGCCGCGCACTTCAGCCGGATCTTCCGCTCCGCATACGGCGCGAGTCCTCGGGAGTACCGGCTGACCAGCGATCCCGGCGGCGAGATCACGCTGAGCGTGGCGGATCGGGACTTCTAGCGCGGCAGCTGTATCAGGACTCGAACGCACCGCCCGGTCGAGGCCGCCCGGCGGGGCCGTCGCGTTGGCACTCTTGACGCGAGAGTGCCAACACTGCTTTCGTTGACACTCTCGCAAGCACAGAGCGCCGATCGCAGGGGGCTGAGAATGGCGACACCGGCGCTGGGCGCACCGTATCGGCGGCTGTGGACGGCAACACTGTTGTCCAACCTGGGCGACGGCATCCGGGCGGCGGCGTTCCCGCTGCTCGCGGCGGCCCTGACCAGCAGCCCGGTGCTGATCTCCGGCGTGGCCGTGGCCACCCAGCTGCCCGGCGTGCTCCTGGCGCTGCCGGCCGGTTCGTTCGCCGACCGGTTCGACCGCCGGCGCGTCGTGGTCGCCGCGGACGCCATCCGGCTCGTGTTCCTGCTGGGCCTGATCGCCCTCATCGTCTCCGGCGGAGCGACGATGAGCGTTCTGTACGTCGTCGTGTTCATCTCCGGCGCCACCGACGTGGTCCGCGCCACGGCTGCCAGCACCCTGGTGCCCTCGCTGGTACCGCACGAGCACCTGGACATCGCCAACGGCCGCATGGTCACCGCCGAGATCGCCGGCAACGAGTTCCTGGGCCCGCCTCTGGGCGGCTACCTGTTCGGCATCGCCCTGGTCCTGCCGTTCGCCGTCAACGGCGGAACACTGGCGATCGCCGTCGCGCTGGTGGCCGGCATCCCCGCGCTACTCCGAACCCCCGCCGGAGCAACGGCGGAAGCCAAAGCCGGCCGGCGACCGAACCGGACCGGCGGCGGCATGCACTGGCTGCGCCACCACCGCGGCTTCTGGCCGGTACCCGCGACCAGCGCCGCCCTGGCCCTGACGGACAGCGCCTGGTTCACCCTCCTCGTGCTCTACCTCCACCAGGTCCTGCACCTGAGTTCGGCCTGGTACGGAATCCTGCTCGCCGCCGGAGCCTTCGGCGGCCTCAGCGGCGGCTACTTCGCCGCCGCCCTCACCCGCCGGATCGGGCCGAAAGCCACCGCCCTGACCTGCCTCGCCCTCGCCGCAGCCGGCCAGCTGGCGCTGGGCACCACGAGCTCGGTGCTCGCCACCGCCGCCGTCCTGGCCAGCAGCAGCATGGCCTTCGCCATCTGGAGTGTGCAGGCACGCACCGCCATCCAGAGCTCGGTACCGCCGGACCTGTTGGGACGCGTCATCAGCATCAACCGGGCGGTCATCACTGCGGCATCGCTGGCCGGAGCCGGGCTCGGCGGCGTCGTCGCGAGCCGGCTGGGACTGCACGCGCCGTTCCTGCTCGGCGTCCCGGTCCTGATCGCCGCCGGGATACTGATCGCCGCGAGCACCGGGACGTTCGCAGACGCCGGTTGAGCCCGATCCTGCCTGACGCCCTACTGAGCAGCCCCCGTCAACGGCTGTTCGCTGACGGACAAGCCCCGGCTGCGGCCGCTTGCGACGCTGAACGCGACGACGCTTCAGGCGGCGCCAGCGGACCCGTACACGAAATGGGGCATCGAAAGCATGGAGCAGACACAGGCCCGGCTGTTCATCGGCGGCGAGTGGGCCGACTCCGCCGACGGCGGCGCACCGTTCCCCAGCCTGGACCCGGCCACCGGCGCGGTGGTCGGGACCTTCGCCGAAGCCGGCCCCGCCGACGTGGACGCGGCGGTCGACGCGGCGCGCGCCGCGCTCGGCGCCCCGGCCTGGGCCGGGATCACCGCCGCCGAGCGGGCCCGGCTGCTGTGGCGGGTCGCCGACCTGATCGAGGAGCACGCCGGGGAGCTGGCCGAGCTGGAGACGCGCGACCAGGGGCAGCCACTGGGCGTCGCGCGGGACGTCAGCGTCGCCGGGGCGGCCGAGCACTTCCGGTACTACGCCGGGTGGTGCACGAAGATCGAGGGCGCGGTGGCGCCGGTGTCCTTCCCGGACACGCTGCACTACACGCGGCGCGAGCCGGTCGGGGTGTGCGCGCTGATCACGCCGTGGAACTTCCCGCTGATGATCGCGACGTGGAAGATCGCTCCGGCGCTGGCGTGCGGGAACACGGTGATCGTGAAGCCGGCGGAGCAGACCCCTGCGACGACGGTGCGGCTGGTGGAGCTGATCGAGCGCTCAGGGATCCCGGCGGGCGTCGTCAACCTGCTGACCGGCGGGCCGGCGGTGGGGCGGGCGCTGGTCGAACATCCGGGCGTCGACAAGGTCTCGTTCACCGGGTCGACGGCGGTCGGCAAGGAGATCGTGCGCGGGAGCGCGGGAAACCTGAAGCGGGTGACGCTGGAGCTCGGGGGCAAGGCGCCGAGCGTCATCGCCGCCGACGCCGACATCGACGCGGCGGTCGCGGGGAACCTGCAGGGCGGGCTGTTGAACAGCGGGCAGGTATGCGCGGCGTACACGCGGTTCTACGTCGATCGGCGGCGGGTGGACGAGTTCACTGAGAAGCTGGCGCGCGGCGCGGCCGGCCTGCGGCTGGGGAACGGGCTGGACCCGGAGACACAGCTGGGGCCGCTGGTCACCGCCGAACATCTGGCGAAGGTTGAGGGGTGCGTGCGGCGCGCGGTCGAGGAGGGCGCGGAGTTGGTGACCGGCGGGGCACGGTGCGACGGGGAGTTGGCGCGCGGGAACTTCTACCGGCCGACGGTGCTGGCCGGGGTGCGGGACGGGATGTCGATCGCGCGGGACGAGGTGTTCGGGCCGGTGCTGCCGGTACTGGCTTATGACGATCCGGAGGAGTTGGCGGCGCGGGCCAACGACACCGAGTACGGATTGGCCGCGGCGGTGTGGACGAAGGATTTGGCGACGGCACACCGGTTGGCGGCTGATATCCGGGCCGGGGCGGTGTTCGTCAACATGCTGCCGATTCCGGACAGCGGGGCGCCTTGGGGCGGGTTCGGGGCCAGCGGGTGGGGGCGGGAGATGGGGAAGTACGCGGTTGATGTGTACACGGAGGTCAAGGGCGTGTGGATGCATTTGGGCTGAGTGCTTCAACGACCCCTTTCCCTTCTGGTTCAAGGAGATTTCGATATGCCCGCCGAGAAGCTGCCCGCTGCGGCTCATCCGCTTGACCGCCTGAGCGAGGCTGATGTTCTCGCCGTCCGATCGATTCTGGAGAAGGCCGGGATGCTGGACGACGGTACGCGGTTCGCTTATGTGGGGGTTGAGGAGCCTGATAAGCGCGATGTGCTCGCGTTTCTGCCGGGGGCGCCGTTCGAGCGACGTGTCAGGGTTCTTCTTCTCGATGTGACGGACGGTCGGTCCCGCGATGTCGTCGTCTCGGTGAGCGGCGGGATTGTGGAGTCGGTGCGCGAGCCCGATGCCGAGCGGGACGGTCGGCTGCCGATCCTCGATGCGGAGTTCGCGGTGGTCGAGGAGATCCTTGGCGGGGATGCGGGCTGGCGTGCGGCTTTGGCGGCGCGGGGGTTGGTACCGGAGCAGGTGCGGGTCGCGCCGTTGTCGGCGGGGTCTTATGACCATCCGGGCGAGCGTGGGCGGCGGATCATCCGGTCGCTCGGGTTCCGGCAGGACCATCCTCGGGACAATCCTTGGGCGCATCCGGTCGATGGGCTCGTGGCGTATGTCGATCCGATCGCGCGGGAGGTAGTGAGCGTGATCGACACCGGTGTGGTGCCGGTACCGGCCGAGTGCGCGGACTTCGACGATCCGGCGTATGTCGGGCCTACGCGGGAGGGGTTGCGGCCGATCGAGATCACGCAGCCGGAGGGGCCGAGTTTCCGTCTGGTCGGCGATGTTCTGCATTGGCAGAACTGGAGCGTGCGGCTCGGGTTCGACGCGCGCGAGGGGTTGGTGCTGCATCAGCTGGCGTATCAGGACGGCGAGGAGGAGCGGCCGATCCTGTATCGGGCTTCGATCGCGGAGATGGTGGTTCCGTACGCCGATCCTTCGCCGGTGCGCTTCTGGCAGAACTACTTCGACGCCGGCGAGTATCTGTTCGGGCGGTATACGAACTCGCTGGAACTCGGGTGCGATTGTCTGGGTGACATCACGTATCTGGATGTGGTGCTGGCCGACGAGCTTGGCGTGCCACGGCGGGTCCGGAACGCGGTGTGCCTGCATGAGGAGGACTACGGGGTGCTGTGGAAGCACTCTGATGGCTGGACCGGTGCTTCCGAGACGCGGCGGCAGCGGCGGATGGTGGTGTCGTTCTTCACGACGGTCGGGAACTACGACTACGGGTTCTACTGGTATCTGTACCTTGACGGCACGATCCAGTTGGAGGCCAAGGCCACCGGCATTCCTTTCACCTCGGCCATGACGCACCGCGAGCCGGAGTTCGCCTCCGAGCTGGCGCCGGGCCTGGGCGCGCCGTTCCACCAGCACTTGTTCTGCGCGCGCCTGGACATGAGCGTCGACGGGCCGCTGAACGCGGTCGACGAGGTGGAGGCGCGCGCGCTGCCGCTCGGGGCGGGCAATCCGTACGGCAACGCCTTCACCCTGGACCGCACGCGGCTCGCGCGCGAGTCGCAGGCCCAGCGCCTGGCCGACCCGGGCCGCGCCCGCGCGTGGCACGTCGTGAACCCCGGGCACGCCAACCGCCTGGGCCGCCCCACCGGCTACGCGCTGCACCCCGAGGGCCAACCGGTGCTGCTGGCGCACCCCGACTCCGCGGTCCACCGCCGCGCGGCCTTCGCCGCCAAGCACCTGTGGGTCACGCGCTACGACCCGGCCGAGCGCTACCCCGCCGGGGATTTGGTGAACCAGCACCCCGGCGGCGCGGGCCTGCCGAGCTACGCGGCGGCGGACCGGGACATCGACGGCCAGGACATCGTGTTGTGGCACACGTTCGGCCTGACGCACTTCCCGCGCACCGAGGACTGGCCGGTGATGCCGGTCGACTACGCGGGCTTCACGCTGAAGCCGGTGGACTTCTTCGGGCGGAACCCGGGGTTGGATGTGGGGGCGGTGGGTCACGGGGCGGCGAGTGACGGGGCGGCGAGTGACGGGGCGGCCGGTGACGGGCATTGCTGCGGGTGACGGGGCGGTGGGACGCGGGGCGCCGGGGACGGGGCGGTGGGTCGCGCGGCGGCCGGTGGCGGGCATTGCTGCGGGTGATGAGCCGGGCTCGCCGGCACCAGCTCTCGGACATCGGTGCGCAGCTGGATATCAAGCGATCTTCAGCCGGATCTGCACTCCGAGTTCGGTGAAACCCAACGCGTGCGCCACCCGCTGCGACGCCGGCACTCGCGCGCGCCACTGCGGCAACATCCCGGCTGCGAGCGCATGCGCGACAGCGCTGGAGGCGGTCACTTTCGCCAGGCCTCGCCCTCGCGCACGGGGCGCGGTGAGGATGGCCAGGTGCGCGGTGTCGCGTGGCCAGGCCACATAGCCGGCGGCCGCGATGAGGTCGCCGCCCTCGCGGATGGCGAACACCGGCGAGGTGAGCTCGCCAATGCTCGCCTCGCCGCGTTCTTCCAGGCTGCACCGGCTTTCCAGAGCCCTGAGGTCGATATGGTCGGCGGGCAGCTGCTCGACAGCGGGACCGGAGGCGGGCCGGAACGCGTCCGGCGCGAGGTAGGCCAGGGCCGCAGGTCCGAGGATCTCGCCCGCCGGAAGCACCTCGGCGGCCTCCACCGGATCATGCAGCCGTTCGGGCGGACAGTCGGCGAGCGCCGCACGGACCGCGTCGGCGGTCGCGTCATCCGGAGCCGTTCCGATCCCGGCACCGGCCAGCACCACGAGGCCGACGGATCCCGGCGGGCACATCCCCGACCTCGGGGACGTCACGATGCTGATTCCCCGGTCCGGGAAAGCTACAGGAGCTGCGGCGATCTGGGTCCACAGGTCTCGTGCGCCCTGGAGGATCTGCGAATGCTGTCTCAAAGCCTGTGCTCAGTTCCCGCAGACGCTCTTCACCGAGGCCGAATCCGTCGTGACCTTCGCCGAGATGGTCGTGACGTCCGCGGCCGCCGCCTTGTCGCCGGCGTCGGCCTTGCCGATGGCCGCGACGAGCGAGGTGTAGTCGGCGGCGAACGCGGCCATGGCGGTCTTGGCGTTCGGATCGGTCGCGGCGGCGGCTTCCTGGGTGAGGCTTTGGGCCAGCGCCTGGCCGTTCTTGAGGGTCGTGGCCTGGTCCGTGGCGCCGTTGTTGCCGCTGATCGCGGCCGCGATCAAGGTGGCGAAATCGGTGCAGGATGTGGTCTTGGCCGACTGCGCGGGCGCCGACGACGAGCACGCCGACGCGCCCAGGGCCGCCGAAGCAAGCACGAGAACGAGCGCCGCTACGCGGGTGGTCTTCTTGCGGTGGGGCACCGGTTCACTCCCAGGAATGAGCCGGTGATCTTCACCGGCGTCTCCAGACTAGAGCGCGGCATCGGGCTATCGGCTCAATTCGGCTCGTCGTCGGGCAACGCTCGCGAAATCCAAACGCGGACCGGGCTCAGCACCTCAGCAGCATCTCGCCCCTCGAAAACCCCTCGCCCGCAGGCTCCGGCGACACGGATATTGGGGCCATGGCCCTGAACATGCACCTGTTCGCTGTCTTCCTGCTCACCACCGCGGTCGCGATGGTCAGTCCCGGCCCCGACATGCTCTTCGTCCTCGGCTGCGGCATCCGGGGCGGCGCCCGGGCCGGGCTGCTCGCCACCGCCAGCGTCGCCACCAGCGAGGTCGTGCACATCGCGCTCGCCGCGGCCGGCCTGTCGGCGTTCTTCGCCGCGGCGCCGACCGCGTTCACGGCGCTGCGCCTGGCCGGCGCGGCCTACCTGATGTACCTCGGCGTGCAGGCCATCCGCCACCGCGGCCAGGACCGGTTGGAGACCGGCAGCGGGGTCTCGGGGCGGCGCGCGTACCTGCGGGGCCTGCTGACCAACCTGGTGAACCCGAAGATGATCACCTTCACGATCGCGTTCCTCCCGCAGTTCGTCGACCCGCGCCTGGGACGGGTCTGGCTCCAGTTCGCGATCCTCGGCGCGGTCTTCATCGCACTGGAGTTCCTGGTGGACGGCGCCGTAGGCGTCTTCGCGGGGCGCATCGGCGGCTGGCTCGGCCGCCGCGAGAAGGCACGGCGCCGCCTGGACGCCGCGACCGGCGGGGTGTTCATCGGCCTGGGAGTGCGGCTGGCGGTGGAACGTTGAACGGTGAGCATCGCCGACGTTGGGCCTAACGGCTGAACTCCGGCCGGCGGCGGCGTTGCGGGCGCCGTGACGGCTGTGCCAGGGCTTTTGATGGCCGGTGGAAAAGGGAGGGCGTCCGGCCCGGTCCCTGACGCCGTGCCGCGGCCGGCGGCCGGGCCGAGAACCTGAAAGGCACCCGCATGCCCCGCTCCCTCCGCCGAATCGATTCCGGCTGGCGCCGCACCCGGGCCCGACGGCGGCTGCGCACGACCGCACTCTGCGTGGCCGGCGCCATGCTGCCCCAAGCTCTGGCTCTGGTCACGGCCGCGCCGACGGCGTCCGCACAGGACCCCTACTGCGGTACCGCCAGCACCAGCGACGGCGTCATCACGATCGGCTTCAGCGGGACCACCGTCCAGTGCTCCTACACGGTCACCGCGAACGCAGGGGGCGAATTCGCCTTCACTGTCCCGGCCGGTATCACGACCCTGAACGACATCACCGCGACCGGCGCGCCCGGCACCCAGCTGGGTGGATTCGGCGGCACGGTCACCGCCTCGACCCTGGCCACCGGCCCCGGCCAGACCCTGTACTTCGAGGTCGGCGGCGTCTACAGCGGCGTCGGCCCCGGCGCCTACAACGGCGGCGGCTCCCCCGGCTTCGAAGGCGGCGGGGGCGGCGGCGCGACCGCCGTCCAGACCTGCCCGGCGTCCGCCTGCGTGCTGACCGGAGACCCGGCCACCGACCCCCGCCTGCTCGTCGCCTCCGGCGGCGGCGGAGGCTTCCCCGAACCTTTGGGCGGCGGCGGAGGAAACGGGAACGGCACCGGCGGTATCGCCGGTCAGGCCGGCGCGCAAGGCGGCAGCGGCGGCGGCTTCGGCATCGGCGGGGGCGGCGGCGCCAGCTCGCTCCCCGGCGGCGACGGCACCACCGACGCCGGAGGCGCCGGAGGCATCGGCAACCCGGACATCGGGAACGGCGGAGCAGGAGGCGGGCCCTCCGCGGCCGTCGCCGGCGGCGGAGGCGGCGGAAGCTTCACCGACCCCGCGTCCGACGCCGGCGTCGGAGCCGGAGGCGGCGGCGCCACCGGAGGCGCCCTCGGCGGAGTCGGTTCGGAGGGCACCCCCGGCCTCGGCGGCCGAGGCAACGCCGGCGGCGGGGGCGGCGGCGGCTTCTTCGGCGGAGGCGGCGGCCAGGGCGGCGGCGGGGCCGGATCGTCCTACGCCTCGCCGGCGCTGGTCACCGGAGCGGTCGCCATCCCCGACACGACCGGCAGCCCGACGCTCACCTTCTCCTACTCCGTGCCCGGGGCGACACCGACGGCGCCTGCGGCTGCGGCTGCGGCGGCGGCTTCGGGTCGCCGGTCGCGGTAGGGACCGCCGACACCTGCACCAAGGCAGGGACGAGTGAGCCAGACCCCGAGTACCAGGGCCTGGCTCACTCGCTGGGTTTCCCGACTATTCGGTCACGTCACCGATGCCCCCAGCCACCGGAGACGTTCAGGAAACCGCTCGGCAGGTTGTCGTTGGGGTCCCGTCAATGGCTGTCGGCTCGAAATAGCTCGCGCGGCCAACGGGTTTGACGGTGGCGGTCGGCGCGATGGCGACCGACGCCGCGCCGGTCCGGATCCCGCCGCCAACGGGCCCCGGCGCCGGCGAGCGTGACGGCCCCGACGGCCAGGACGACCGAGTGCATGGAATGACGCCTCGAAGCCCTCTTGGCGCTGCTGGCAGTAGTGAGCATGCGTTTCCTTCTATTGGCCGTACGGACGAGTGGTACGCCCGCGGACCGGGGAGAGGTCCAGCGGGCGGCCGTGCTGTGTGGTCCGCCCCGTGTCGGTCACGTACTCCGGTCTAGCGCTGTGTCGTTGTCCGGTGTCGGAAGACGGACACCTGACAACAGAGTTCTGACAAACTCGTGGACAGCGATGCGTTATCGTTCTGTGACATTGGACGATCGGGGGATGCCGTGCCACGTACTGAGCAGCCATTGCCGCCGGACAGCGGGGTGTTGGGAGAGTTCGCAGAAGAACTCAGGGGTCTGAGACTCCGGGCGGGGATGCCGCCGTATCGCGAGCTTGCCCGGCGCGCGCATTTCTCGGCCACCACCCTTGCCGAGGCCGCCGGCGGACGCCGACTGCCGAGCCTGTCCGTGACTCTGGCCTTCGTCCGCGCCTGCGGCGGCGACGCGCAGGCATGGGAGCCGCGCTGGCGTGCGCTCGCCGCGGATCTGGCGTCGCGGGGCGGCCAGAGTCCGCAGGAAGACGCCGACTACAAGACCTGTCCCTACCTGGGCCTGGCTGCCTACGGTCCGGCGGATGCCGACCGGTTCTTCGGCCGCGAGGTGCTGACCGAGCAGCTGGTGGAAGCGGTCCGTAAGCAGCGTTTCGTCGGCGTCTTCGGTGCCTCCGGCTGCGGCAAGTCCTCGCTGCTGCACGCCGGGCTCCGAGCCTGGGCGGCCCGTCCGGTCCCCGAGGGCCCGTTGTGGCAGTGTGTGGACTTCACCCCGGGGCCGCATCCGCTCCAGCAGTGCGCAGCCCAGTTCGCCTGCCTGAGCGGCATCTCGGCGATCGGCCTGTTCCGCGACCTGAAGACAAGTCCGGAGGCGCTGCATCTCAGTGTCCTGCAGATACTGGCCGCCAGCGGGCCGAACAGCCAGTTGTTGATCGTGGTGGACCAGTTCGAGGAACTGTTCACGCTCTGCTCAGAGGAAGAGGAGCGCGAAGCCTTCATCGCCGCGCTCGCCGACGTCGCCCGGGCCGGCGAGAGCCGTGCCCGCGTGGTCATCGGGGTGCGCGCCGACTTCTACGCTCACTGCGCACGGTATCCGGCGCTGGTAGAACTACTGCAGGGCGCACAGTTCCTCGTCGGACCGATGACCGGCGAAGAGCTGCGGACCGCGGTCAGCCGGCCGGCCGCCGAGGCGGGCTGCGCCGTGGAAGCCGCTCTCCAGGCGCGCGTGGTGGCTGACGCCGCCCGGCAGCCCGCGGCCTTGCCGCTGGTCTCCCACGCCATGCGCGAGGCGTGGCGGCGCCGCCGTGGCAATACCCTGACTCTGGCCGGGTACGAAGCCTGCGGCGGCATCGCCGACGCTCTGGCGCGCACCGCCGAGACCGCCTTCTCCGGGCTGCCGCAGCGACAGCAGCAGGTGGCCCGACGACTGCTGCTGCGCATGGTCCGCCTGGGCACGAACGCAGAAGACACCAAGCAGCGACTGGACCGGCGCGAACTGGACCCCGACACCGCCGAAGTGCTCACCGCACTGGTCGGCGCGCGCCTGCTCACCGTCGACACGGACAGCGTGCAGATCGCCCACGAGGCGCTGTTGTCGGCCTGGCCGCGCCTGCGGTCCTGGATCGAGGAGGACCGCGCCGGACTGCTGGTCCGCCAGCGGCTCACCGACGCCGCCGCGGCCTGGACCGACGCCGGACACGACCCCGGCCTGCTGCTGCGCTCCGGCCGCCTCGCGGTCGCCGCGGAGTGGGCGTCGGGCCACCGGGACGATGTCCTGGGCACGCCGGCCCTCGATCGGTACCTGGCGGCGTCGCGGCGCCAAGCGAGTCGGGCGGCGCGGGCACGGACTCTGGTGATCGCCGCGCTGGCCGTTCTCAGTGTCCTGACCGCGACGACGGCGGCCGTGGCCCTCCAGCAACGGACGACCGCACGAGCCGCGCAGGACCATGTGGTCGCCGACGAGTTGGCCGTGGACGGCCCCGAACTGCTCGGCCAGGACAGTTCGATGGCGGCCCGCGCGGAGCTGGCGTCGTATCGGATGTACCACGACGCCGACATCGGTGCCGACTTGCTGAGCACCGAACACGCGCCCCTGGCTCGGGTGTTCGCCGTTTCCTCCCCGACGGTCTACGCCCTCGCGTACAACCCGAATGGGAGCGTTCTGGCCACCAGCGGGGGCGATGACTCGGACGGAAGCGCTCCGGGCCCGTCCGGGCGCGGCGGCCAGATCCGGTTGTGGGACGCGACGTCGTTCGCTCAGCTCGCCCCACCTCTGGCCTCCGGCAGACAGATCTTCGACCTCGCATTCAGTCCCGACGGCAAGCTCCTGGCCGGCTCCGGAACCGAGGCGGGAGTCCAGCTGTGGGACGTGTCGGACCCCAGACGCCCCGCCGCGTACGACATTTCGGCGACCGGCCTCGGTACCAGCCGTGCGGCGTCCGTCTCGTTCAGCCCCGACGGTCGGCTGCTGGCGACCGCGAACAACGACGACACCGTCGGGATCTGGGACATCTCCAACCCCTCGCATCCCCGGGCAGTCCAGCGGCTTTCGAACGGCGGCCAGGGCGTCGCGTCGGTCACGTTCGTCCACGGCGGGATCCTGGCCGCGTCAGGGCGCGACGGCACCGTCCGTCTGTGGGACGTGAACACCGCGGGCTTCAGTCCCCTGACAAAGTTTCGAGTCGACTCCGACGACAGCGTCGCCATGCAGGTCACGTTCAGCCCGGACGGTGCCGTCATGGCAGCCGCGGGCGACGACCACGCCGTCCAGTTGTGGAGCTTGGCCGACCGTGCTGATCCGACCCCGCTCGGACCGCCGCTCACCGGCCACAACGGCGCGGTCATGGCCATGACGTTCAGTCCGGACGGTCGGGTTCTGGCCACTGCCGGCGCGGACCACACCGTGCGATTGTGGAACACCGCCAACCCGGGCGCCGCGATCCAGCTCGGCCAGCCGCTGACCGGTCACACGGGGGCGGTCGACGCGCTCGCCTTCCGTCCCGGAGGCCACGAACTCGCCAGCGCCGGTACCGATGCCACCGCACGGATCTGGACTCTGCCCGGAACCGTGCTGGTCGGCCACAGCGCTCCCGTCACGGCACTCGCCTTCCGGCCGGACGGCCAGGTGCTGGCCAGCGGCGGCAAGGACGAGACGGTCCGGCTGTGGGACCTGGCCGACCCTTGGCACCCGAAGGCTCTCGGGGATCCGCTGGCCGATCGCGGCGGCACCGTGACCAACCTGGTCTTCCGAGCCGACGGCAAGGTCCTGGCCGGCGGTTCGCAGGACGGCACGATCCAGCTGTGGGACGTCTCAGACTTCTCACATCCGCTCGCGATCGACATGCTGCGGACGGGCTTCGTCGGAGCGGTGACCTGCCTGGCGTTCAGTCCTGACGGCCGTATCCTGGCAGCGTCCAGCGAGGACGGGACCGTACGCCTGTGGAACGTCTCCGATCCGGCGGACCCACTGGCGATCGCCTCGCCGCTGTACCGGTCCACCAGTTCCGTCCACGCCCTCGCCTTCACTCCCGACGGCCGCGACCTGACATCCGCCACCGACGCCGACACGGTCCGCCGGTGGCGGATGTCAGACCCCGCCAACCCCGTACCGCTCGTGTCCTCCCGCCTGGCCGGCGCGCCCGACGGGATCCTGGACCTGGCCTTCAGCCCCGACGGCAACACACTGGCCGCAGCCGCCCAAAACGCGGGCATCGACCTGTGGGACCTGACGGCCTGGTCGAGCCGGAAGCAGGCACCTCAGGAACCCGCACCGGCGAGCGGCACCGGCAGCGTCTCCACCGTCGCCTTCAGCCCGGACAGCCGCACGCTGGCCAGCGGCGCCACCGACGGCACCCTACGGTTGTGGGACACCGCGGACCCGGCCTCGACCGCACCCCGCGGCGCCGCGATCGCCGGGCACGACGGGCCCGTCGACGCAGTCGCGTTCAGCCCGGAGGACCGCCGCGTGGTCGCCACTGCCGGCGACGACGAGACCGTGCAGATCACCGTGCTCGACCCGCAGGCGGCGGGAGAGAGAATCTGTTCACTGACTGCGGGAGCTGAGGACAGGCAGCGATGGCAGCAGTACTTGCCGGATGTGCCTTACAAGAACCCCTGCCGCTGACGTGACCAGGCCATCAAGCAGCTTTTGTCACAGGATCTGATGCGTTCGTCCTGGGCTCCGAGTTGGCAGCACAACTCGAGCACCCCGCCGGTTGCGGCCACTGCCGGGACCGGCGGGGTGAACGATATACATCACCGTACGAAGATCGCACAGAGCGTTGAGACCGTAGTGACGAGCCCAACCACGAACCCGAGGACCCGACGAGGGAACTTCTCGAGAACGAGATGAAATCCACCAACGTGAATCGCCAGTGCTGGGATCTCGTTCGTGCAAGTACAGGACGATGCACGTCTTGCAATGGGAGGCATACGACAACTCCGGGAAGCTGACGGGACCCCGGCCCGGGAAAAACCACGGTGCCTACCGCTGGATGAACAGTCAGTAGGAGGGGGACGGCTGGCCGGGCACCATCCCGCTCGCCGAAGCGACGAGCGGAGGGGCTGTACGCGTCAGAGTGCCTACCAGAGCCGTGCGGAACTGGGCCGCAATCCGGGACGGCGGAGGGTAGCTCTGACGCCACCATCTCGGACACAGCGCCTCCAGCGCAGCCCTTCTCGCACGCGCTGAGTTTTGGTAGAGGCGGCGGCCGGCCGCGTCCTTGAGCAGTAGGCGCCGAGCAATTCGCTGCCACCGGTCCCGTGTCGCCGATTCACGCGGCGGCAGGGACGTACGAAGCTCGCGCTCTGCCTGGTCAAGTGCGAGAAAACGACCTGCATTGGCGAACTCGGCCAGCCCTGCCGACGGCTGCTGGCACAGTTTGTTGCCTGTACGCAGGTAAGGCACGGCGTGGAACTCGCGCAGCGGAGCCGCGTCGGATTGGTTCCGGAAGACGTACCCAGGCCGCCGGACCGCTCGGAGCATCCAGCCTCGACCGCGAAGAGACGGGATAGCCGGCGACCACAGCAACGTCTTCCCGGCGCCCGCATCGGCCACGAGCCATGCGGCTAGGGCGCGCTCTGCTCGCCAAGTCTCTTGCCGCGTCGTTTCCAACAGGCGCAGAACGTGGGTAATGGTCGACTTGCCCCGACCTGGCTCACCGAAGATGATCACTGGGGTGGTCGCGAGCGATTCCGCGACCGAGCCGAAGGATCTCGGGTTGTCGTGCACTCTCGCCTCCTCCCCAGAGGTTTATCCCAGAGTTCTGACTCATTGGCTGTCGCGATTCTACCGCCTTCGGTCCGTTTGCGACGGCTCATCGGTGTCTTGCTCGGCGTGCTTCTGGTCCCGCTGGTCACGATCGCAGCGCAGGCGTCGCAAGAGAGTCGGCGGGAAAGACGGCGGAGAACCGCCAACCGGCATCTATCAGTTGACGCCACTCTCGAGCCCTGACTTGGCCGCCAAGTCACGGAGCAGGTCATATCAATGTCGGGGCACCGTCTCGTCGCGCCAACGCGGGGCCTTCCACCGCAGCTAGGCTCTACAGCGGTTGCTACCTGAAGAGCGTGCTGGGCCGCGTCGACATCCCCGCTGCCCAGGATCGCGACGCCTGCCACGGCGGAGGCGGTCAACGGAAGCGGACAGCTTTCGTGACCCGGTTTCGTGTGGCCGGCCCGCCTACCCGAGGAACTTCACCAGCTCGGCGTTGACTTCATCCGCGTAGGTCCAGCACAGGCCGTGGTCGGCACCCTCGATCGCCTTGAACTCGCTGCCGCGGATCAGCGCGTGGGTCCGGGGGCCGCAGGCGTCGATCGGGAGGATGCGGTCGGCCGTGCCGTGCAGCACGAGCACCGGGACGTCGATCTTCGGCAGGTCTTCGCGGAAGTCCGTGTACCAGGTCGCCACGCAGGCGATCGTGCCGGTCGGCGAGGCCGCGACCGCCGTGTTCCAGCAGTCCTGGACCTCCTCGGGGCTGATGCGGGATCCCAGGGTCTGGTCCAGGTTGAAGAAGTTCTTGTTCCACTCGGTGAAGTAGGCGGCGCGGTCCGCGGTCAGCGCCGCCGCGATCTCGTTGAAGACCTCGAGCGGCACGCCGTCGGGCGTCTCCGGCGTCTTGAGCAGGTAGGGCGGGACGCCGGAGATGATCACGGCCTTGCGGATCCGGGACGAGCCGTAAGCCCCCAGATAGCGCGCGATCTCGCCGCCGCCCATCGAGTGCCCGGCGAGGTCGGCGTCCCGCAGGTCGAGCGCCTGGAGCAGCTTGTCGAGGTCGGCCGCGAAGGTGTCGTAGTCGTACCCGGTCACCGGCTGGCTGGACCGGCCGAACCCGCGCCGGTCGTACGTGATGACGCGCCGCCCGGCGGCCAGCAACGCCCGCTCCTGGCGCTCCCAGGCCCGGCCGCTGAGCGGGAAGCCGTGGATCAGCACCACCGGACGCCCGGAGCCGTGGTCTTCGTAGTAGAGGTCGATCGAGGCGGTGTTCTCGTGTCCCACGGTGACGAACGGCATGGCGGAGCTCCCTTTCCCGGCGATGCGTCGGTGGATCGGTGGATCGGTTGGTGGATCGGCGCTGTGGCCGACGCCAACCGCCACCTTTCCCCCGGTCGTCCAGCGACGCTTCCGGACCTCACCGAGCCGGCCCGCATCCGACCGGCCGACCAGCGGATTCCGCCGGGTGCGGCGGGCGGCCGTTACGCCGATCGGGTGACGCGTCCGGCGGCGTGCCGGTGCGGGTCACGGCCGGCGGCGAGCCGTGCCGCTGCGCGCGGGTCGCGGTCCCGGGACATTCCCGGTCTTCCCGATCTTGGGGATCTTGGCCGCCGCCTCGCGGCTCCGAAGCCGTCCGTCGGCTATGGCGGCCTCGACCGCCCGCAGCAGGGTTCCGCTGCGGGCGTATTCCTTGCCGACCAGCGCGCCGGCGCCGGATACGAGGAGGAGCGTGTAGTAGCGCCGGACTTCACGGCCGGTCGTCGACGAACGCACGCTCGTCCGGTGCACGAGGACGACGTCCCGCCACGGCACCGCCACGAGGTCGCCCTCGCGCTCGGCCGACACCAGGCCCTCCTCGAACAGGTAGATGGTCGCACGGGCTTCGCGGAGGCTCGCGCGGATCCCGAACGGTGCGATCAAACCCAGCGCGACGCAGACGGCCAGGGCGACGTACTCCGCGAACGGTGCCGATTCGCCGTCCACCTTCGACGCGAGGTGCATCGCGACGATGATCAGAACGCTGCCAGCCCACCCGAGGGCAGTCAGGATCGACCACAGGTACGCGTTACGCCGATTGCCCGGGAACCTGCCGTCGAAGTCTCCGAGTTCCGCTTTCTCCGCCGCCTCGACAGCTGATTCGAACACTTCCATCGATCTCGTCGACATCCCGGCTCCCCATCGCCCTGTTGTCAGCGGCTGCACGGTTATGAGCCGTCGAAGACCTGCCGCACGCTAACCATCGCGGCGCCAGCGTACGCCGGTACTTCTGCCCGCAAGCCGGCTCGCCGGGCCCCGGGCGCGTGGTCGCGGGTGTAACGCCTGGGCCGATGCCTCGCACAGTGCACAGAGAGCAACACTCAACCACGGAGAACCATGAGGCTCAGTACTCGACGTCTGACAACCGCGCGGTCGCCGCAGTCCTGGGTGATGACGTAACGCGGTTCGAGGGCCGGGCGGCGTTGAAGGGGTCCACGCCGGCAGCCTCACATTCGGACTCCGGACCGTGGTCCAATGTGGACCGGCGGAATCAGCGCGAAAGGTGCCCGAGGATGGACTGCGACGAGTTCGTGGAGCTGGTCACGGACTTCCTCGAGGGTGCCCTGCCCGAGGCGGACGAAGCTCGGTTCATCACGCACCTCGCGGAGTGCAGCGGGTGCGAGACGTATCTGGAGCAGTTCCGGCAGACCATCGACACGCTCGGCGAACTCCCGCCGGAGTCGTTGTCCGGCGAGGCTCGCGAGCGGTTGCTGACGGCGTTCCGCGGGTTCCGGCGCGGGCAGTGACCGCGCCAGAACCTCCCGTGACGCTGTAACGGACAGCCGTACCAGGACACTGAGCCCCCTGAGAACGGGGCCGGTGGCAACCACGCGTGCTCTCGTGTCAGCAACCATGTCGAGGAGCCGTCCGTGGAAGTCACCAGCGAGAGCGTCGCCATCCGCACCCTGGTCGAGGTGGTGAAGTCCTCCATCTGCGAGGTCCAGGGCGCCGCGGAACCGCGCCCCGGAGAGCTGGTCGCGTCCTCGGCCGCACTGACCCTGCACGTCATGATGGACACCACGGTCGGCGGCACGGTCGACCTGCGCGTGCCGGTGATCGGGGCCCACCTTCGGATCGGCGGGCGCCGCGCCCGGCACCGGATGCACAGCGTGCACGTGACCCTGGTTCCCGAGCACCACGGCCGAACCCACCACGACCACGGCGCCGGCGACCCGGAACTGGTCATGGCGCTGCGCGCGATCAGGGACCTGATGCACGGGACCGGCCACGGCGGTCACTCGTGGTCGGTGGCCGGCGGCACGGTCCAGGTCTCCTTCGCGGTCACCGACCAGGGCTCCATCTCGGTCGGGCTGACCGGCGACCGCAGCGACGAGCACGTGCACAGCCTGGAGCTGGAGCTGCAACCGGCGGATGCGGATCAGGATCTGGATCTGGATCAGGACGGATCGGTCGGCTAGGCGGCGGAACACTCACGACCGAGTAGCAACGAGCGACGCGGCCAGGAACTCCGCCACGCGCACCAGCGCCGCGTCGCCCTCGTCCAACATCGCGGCGAAGGCCTGGAACAGGTGCGGGACGCCCGGGGTCACCTCCAGCGAGACCGGGACGTCCGCGGCCGCCGCACGCGCCGCGAGCCGTACCGCGTCGTCGAGCAGTAGCTCGTGCGTCCCGACCTGGATCAGCAGCGGCGGCAGGCCGCGCAGGTCGGCGAACACCGGGCTGATCGACGGATCGGCCGGGTCCGCGTCGGCGACGTAGTCCACGGCGCGGCGCGCGATCGCCTCCGCGGTGAACGACGGGTCGACGTCGGCCTTGGTCTTCATGCTGTCGCCGGACAAGGTGAGATCGGCGTACGGCGAGAACAGGACAGCGGCGGCCGGCATCGCAAGGCCCTGATCGCGGGCCGCGACCAGCAACGCCGCCGCCAGCCCGGCACCCGCGGACTCGCCGACCACCGCGATCCGGCCAGGATCCGGGACAACATCCCGACCGGAGTTCCGGCCCTCGGCGCTCGCCAGGATGGCCCGGTAGACCGCAACCGCGTCATCGAGCGCTGCCGGATAGGGGTGCTCCGGCGCCAGCCGGTAGTCCACCGAGATCACCTTCATCCCGGTCCGCCGGGCGACGTCCGAGGCCAGCGCGGCCGAGGTGCGCGGCGAGCCGAGAACGTAGAACCCGCCGTGGAACCACAGCAGAGTGCCGACCGGCTCGACCTCGACCTCGACCTCGACCTCGACCTCCAGCACCGGCACGCCGCCGATGACGGAAGGAGTGAGGATCACGTCGTCGGGCAGCGGACGGGAAGTCAGCATGCCGGTGAAGACCTCACGCTGGACCGCCGGATCGCCGCCGATGTCCAGCGCGCCGTTACGAAAGATGGTGTCGAGTGCTTCGCGCTGTTGCTGAGTCATGTGTCCAGAATGATTTCGGACCCACTATGCGACAATACCATATCCTGCATACCCTGTATGCGTGCCACGCATAGAGTCCGTCGACCTGAACCTCCTCGCGCCGCTCAACGCGCTCCTCGAGGAGCGACACGTCTCCCGCGCCGCCGACCGCCTGCACATGAGCCAGCCCACCATGAGCCGCGCACTCCAGCGGCTACGCGCCACCCTCGGCGACGAACTCCTGGTCCGCGGCCCGGGCGGATATCAGCTCACACCACGTGCCGAACGCATCGCGGCCGAACTCCAGCTCGCACTCCCCCGCCTGGAACACGTCTTCACCGGCGAGGAGTTCGACCCGGCCGCCGCCGCGCGCGCATTCCGGCTCGCCGGCACCGACTACACCGTCTCCGTCCTCAGCGGCGCGCTGCTCGCGCAGGTCTTTGCCCAGTCTCCCGGATCGACCGTCCTCTTCTCCCGCTGGCACCACACCGTGTTCACCGACGCCGAGCACGGCATGGTCGACCTGCTGGTCCACGGCGGAACCGCACCGCCCCCGCTGCGCTCCCGGCCGCTCTTCGAAGAGGGCTACGCCTGCCTGGTCGCGACCGACCACCCTCTGGCCCGCTCGAAGACCGTGTCGCTGGCGGACTACCTCGACTGCACCCACATCGTCGTCGACGTCACCGACGGCCGCCAAGGCCACGTCGACCGCAGCCTCGAAGCGCTCGGCCGCCCCCGGCGCGCCGCCGTGACAGTGCCCTACCACACGGCGGCCGCCGCGGCGGTACCGGGAACCCGGCTGGTCGCGACGCTCCCTCAGAGCTTTGCGATCCAGCACGCGGTGCCCGGGACGACCACCGTCATCCCGGCACCGGAAGCGATCGGCCCGATGACCTACGCCATGTCCTGGCACCCCCGCCTCGACGACGACCAGGCCCAGCGCTGGCTCCGTGAACTGATCGCGACGACGGTCAGGACGGGGTGACCCGCAGCCACACCGTCGCATCAGCCGGCAGCAGCCCATCGACCAGATCAGTGCTCTGCAACAGCACCTCGTCATGCACCGGCAGCACAACAGCATCCGACGACAGGTTCGCCACGCACCGGAACCGGCCGTCCCGCACGAAGTCGAGCACTGATTCCCCGCTCTCCATCCACGTCAGGCCGCCGTCCCCCAATCCCGGCTCGCGCCGCCGGATCCGCAGCGCGGCGCGGTACAGCTCAAGCATCGAGCCCGGGTCGCCGCTCTCGGCCTCGACCGTCAGGTCCGACCAGAGCGCCGGTTGCGGCAGCCACGGACTCGCCGGCGCGTCGTCCGGCGAGAAGCCGAACGGCGGCTGCGCGCCCGACCAGGGCAGCGGCACGCGGCAGCCGTCGCGCCCCGGGTCCGCGCCGCCGGTGCGGCGCCAGATCGGGTCCTGGCGCAGCTCGGCCGGGATGTCCTCGACCTCCCACAGGCCCAGTTCGTCGCCCTGGTAGACGTACACCGCGCCGGGCAGCGCGAACGTCAGCAGCGCCGCGGCCCGGGCCCGGCGCGTGCCGAGCTCCAGGTCCACCGGGCGGCCGTGTTCGCGCCGGTCCAGGCCGAACGAGGTGTCCGCGCGGCCGTAGCGGGAGACGTGCCGGTCCACGTCGTGGTTCGACAGGACCCAGGTCGCCGGGGCGTCGACCGGGGCGTGGATGGCGAGGGTCTCGTCGATGACCGAGCGCAGGCGCGCCGGGTCCCACGCGCTGCACAGGTACGGGAAGTTGAACGCGCTGTGCAGTTCGTCGGGCCGGAAGTAGCGCGTGAAGCGCTCGGCGTCCGGGATCCACAGCTCGCCGATCAGGGCGCGGTCGCCGCCGTAGGATTCGGCGACGGCGCGCCAGGCGCGGTAGATCTCGTGCACGTCGTCGCGGTCCTCGTACGGGTGCGGAGAAGGGTGCGACGCCAGGTCCGGCAGGTCGGGGTCCTTGGTCACCAGGGCCGCCGAGTCGATCCGGATCCCGTCCGCGCCGCGGTCGAACCAGAAGCGCAGGACGTCCTCGAACTCCGTCCGGACGTCCTGGGACGTCCAGTTCAGGTCCGGCTGCTCGGGGGCGAACAGGTGCAGGTACCACTCCCCCGGGGTCCCGTCGGCGGCCGCGACGCGCGTCCACGCCGGGCCGCCGAAGATCGACTGCCAGTCGTTCGGCGGCAGCGCGCCGTCCGCGCCGCGGCCGGGACGGAACCAGAAGCGGGAGCGCTCCGCCGAGCCCGGTTCGGACGTCAGGGCCGCGAGAAACCAGGGGTGCCGGTCCGAGCAGTGGTTCGGCACGATGTCGATGATGATCCTGATGCCGTGGTCGTGCGCCTCGGCGATCAGCAGGTCCGCGTCCGCCAGGGTGCCGAACGACGGCTCGATGTCGCGGTAGTCGGCGATGTCGTAGCCGGCGTCCGCCATCGGCGAGGGATACCAGGGGTTGAACCACAGCGCGTCGATGCCCAGCGCCGCGAGATAGGGCAGCTTCGCGCGGACGCCTGGCAGGTCGCCGACGCCGTCGCCGTTCGAGTCGGCGAAGCTGCGCGTGTAGACCTGGTAGATCGCCGCTCCCCGCCACCACGCGTCGGTGCGGGCCGGTGTCTCGGAGCCGGAGGCGGTCTCGACAACGGCCTCGGCGCCGGCCATGGGCAGCATGTTCTCTTGAACGGTCGTCACGAAAGGGACCCGCTTTCTGGTGCGTACGGTTCGGGTTCAGACATGGCGGTGCCATACGGACGGCGCTTGCGCGCGGTCCGTCGGCGGTACTCGGGCGCTCAGCCCTTAAGACTCCCGGCGGTCAGACCGGACATGATGTTGCGTTGGAAGATCAGGAAGAAGATCAGCGGCGGGATGGCCGCGATCGCGGCGGCCGCGATGACGACGTTCTGCGGCGACGTCGAAGCGGCCTGCGTGATGCCGACGTTCAGGGTCTCCCGGGTCGGGCTGTAGCCGCCCTCGACGAGCAGCGGCCACAGATAGTCCTTCCACACCGCCGTGACCGCGAAGATCGACACGACGCCGAGGATCGGCCGCGACATCGGCAGGACGACGGACCACAGCGTGCGCATCCGCCCGGCGCCGTCGATCGCGGCGGCGGCCATCAGGTCGCCGGGGATGGAGTCGAAGAACCGCTTGAGCAGGAAGATGCTGAAGCCGTTCGCGACCGCCGGCAGCCAGATCGCCTCCGGCGTGCCGACCAGGTTCACGTGCAGGATCGGCAGGTCCGACACCGTGATGTACTGCGGGACCACCAGCACCGTCGCCGGCACCATCAGCGTCGCGAGCATCAGGCCGAACAGCGCGTTGCCGAACACCGGCCGCAGCTTGGACAGCGCGTAGGCGGCGGCGACGTCGAACACGAGCTGGAACGCCAGCGCGCCGAACGCGTAATACAGGGTGTTGACGAGCAGGCGGCCGACGCCGCCGACGGTCCAGGCGTCGGCGTACGTGCCGGGGTGGATCGAGTGCGGGTAGAGCGTCGGCGGGACCTGCACGGACTCGTGCGTCGACTTCAGTCCGTCGGTGAACAGGAAGTACAACGGGCCGATGAAGATCAGTGTGAACGCGACGATCACGGTCGTGGCCGTGCACCGGTAGGCGATGCGGCCCCGGCGGCGGTTCAGGGCGGTCGTCGAGACGAGGGTTCTGGTCGACATGGTTCTCGCTCCCTGGTCCTAGTCCCGGTCCCGGCTGAGCCACAGGTACCCGGCGGAGAAGACGCCGAGCACGAGCATCAGCAGGACGCCGAGTGCCGAGGCGCTGTTGTAGTTGCTGGATCCGGACAGGTTGAAGGCGTACTGGTAGATCAGGTTCACCACGGACACGGTCGAGTTCCCCGGTCCGGCCCCGCCGTTGGTGAGGATGAACGGTTCGATGAACAGCTGCATGGTGCCCACGATCTGGAGCATCAGCATCATCGACAGGATCAGCCGGGTCTGCGGGATCGTGACGTGCCGGACCCGGCCGAGGATGCCGGCGCCGTCCAGTTCGGCGGCCTCGTAGAGCTCGCCGGGGATGTTCTGCAGGGCCGCCAGGTAGATGAGTGTCGTGCCGCCCATGTTCATCCAGGTCGAGGCGACGGTGACGGAGACCAGCGCGCTGCCGGAGGACTGGACGAACTGCGACGTCGGCAGGTGCAGCATCCGCAGCAGGTGGTCGAACAGGCCGTAGTTCGGGTCGTAGAAGTACTGGAACAACAGCAGCGCCGAGGCCGGCGGCAGCATCACCGGCAGGTACACCAGGATCCTGAGATACCCGCGCGCGTGCCGGAGTTCGTTGAGGATAATCGCGGTGAGGAACGGGACCGCGAAGCCGATCAGCAACGCCAGCAGGCTGAACTCGATCGTGTTCTTCCAGGCCTGCGCGAAGGTCGGGTCGTGGATGATCCGCGTGTAGTTCTGGAAGCCGGCCCAGGTGGTCTCGGGCTGGCGGGTGATCTTGTTCCGGTGCGTCTGCTGGAAGCTCATGACGATCTCGCGGATCATCGGGTACCACGAGAACATCGCGAAGCACAGCACCGCGCCGATCAGGAAGCCGTGGGCGCCGAGCTGGCGGCGCAGGACCCTGAGGAACCTGCCGCCCGGCCCGCCGTCGGGGACCCGGCCCGAACTCCCGCTCGGACCTCTGCTCGGGCCCCCGCTCGGGCCCTCGCTCCGTCCCAGGCCGGGGCCCCAGCCCCGTTTGCCGTCGGCCCGTCCCGGACTGCGCCGTCCCGGCCTGCTGAGGACTTGCTCGGCCATCACCGCTCCCTGATCGGCTCGCTGTCGTGTCGGGCTAGCTCGCGTTCGCGAGCAGTGTGTTCACCTGTGTCTCAGCGGTCTTCAACAAGGCGGCGATGTTGGCGTTCGGATCCTGCAGCACACTGAGCATCGTGGCGTCGAGGGTCTTGTAGACGGCCTGCGCGTCGGCGGGCTCCCCCATGCCCTTCTCGTGCGCGTCCACGAACGTCTTGAAGTGCGCCGTGTCGACGGTCTGGCTCGCCGCCTTCAGCTGCTCGTTCTTCGCCGAGGTGGCGCCGACCCAGTCCAGCGGCTCGGGGAAGCCGACCGGCAGGCCGTCGGCCTTGGTGCGCGCGTAGTTGAACTGGCCCTGGCCCGGCGTCAGCATGGAGAAGGCGATCCACTTGACGCCCGCGCGGATCTGCGCCGGGGTGTCGTGCTTGTTGAACACCAGCGCGTCGCCGCCGGACAGCGAGCCGGCCGGGGTGCCGCTGGTGCTCGGCAGCGGGCCGACGCCGAAGTCGTCGACGTTGCCGCCGTCCTGCGGGACGATCACGTTGTAGATGTCGTCGGGGGCGGCGATGTACATGCCGAGCTTGCCGGCGCCCATCTGCTTCTGCAGGTCGCCCCACTTCAGCTGCTGCGTCGGGCTCATCGAGTCGTCGACGAAGCGCATCTGGTGCAGCGCCTGGAGGACGTCGGTGGCCGGCTGGCCGTTGAACGCCGCCTTGCCGTCGTCGCCGACCATCTGGCCGCCGTCGGCGTCGACCTCCGAGGAGAGGTGCCAGCCGCCGTTGTTGCCCGCGCTGTACTCGCCGTAGCCGTAGATCCCGTTGCCGAGCGCGGTGATCGCCTTGGCGTCCTTCTCCACGTCGGCCCACGTCGTCGGCGGCTGGTCCGGGTTGAGACCGGCCTGCTGGAACAGCTTCCGGTTGATGATCAGGCCCTGGGTGTAGATGCCGGTCGGCAGTCCGTAGACGGTCTTGCCGGCGGTGACCGCGGCCATCGCCGACGGCGCGATGTCGCTGAAGCCGGGGACCGTGGTGTCGTTGACGTAGGACGTGATGTCCGCGGCCTGCCCGGCGTCCAGGACCTGGTTCAGGTCGGTGAAGTACATGTGGAACACGTCCGGCTCGGTGCCGGCCTTCAGCTGCGCGGTGAACGTCGCGGTGTTCTCACACGGGTAGGTGTCGACGCCCTTGATCGTGACGTTCGGGTTGGCCTTCTCGAACGTCGCCACGTCCTGGAGCCACTCGGTGCGCTGCTTGGCCTGGCTGGTCGGCGGCTCGCAGGCCACCGAGATGGTGACCGGGCCGTCGCCGCCGGCCGGGGCGGCGGCGTTCTGCGAGCTCTTGCTGCTGGAGCACGCCGCGGCGGAGACGCCGAGGCCTGCGACGAGGACGGCGGCGGCTATCCGGCGCGCCGCGGGCCGTCGGGCGGGACTCATCATCGAACACCTTCCATAAGGGGGACCTGCGCTTGGGAATGCGCGGTGGGAAACCTGAATGTGATGGCGAACGCTTGCGATGTGGTGCCGAGTGGGGCTCACCGTACTGACGGTCAAAGATGAACGCAAGATGTCGATGAAAGCCCGCAAGGACACGACTTCATCACGGCCTTGATGGGCGAATCGGTGCATACCGCCCGGAAGTCCCGACCTGCGCCAGGTTGACGGAACGCGCCGGATCCCGCGCGACGGTTCCGGGATCCCGAAAAAGATCATGCGGCCCGGCCGTGGACGGCGTGCGCCATCGCACTGCCGCGCTCACAAAATGAACGGCTTCCCGCAAACCCTTGCGGGCACCTGTCGTATCGTTGCGACCATGACTCCCCCACCAGCCCGCCGCCTTGCCGAAGTCGCGAAGAAGGTCGGCGTGAGCGAGGCGACCGTGAGCCGGGTTCTCAACAACCGGCCCGGCGTGGCCGAGGCGACCCGCGAAGCCGTGCTGACCGCCCTCGACGTGCTCGGCTACGAGCGCCCCACCCAGCTGCGCGGCGAGCGCGCGCGGCTGATCGGCCTGGTGCTCCCGGAGCTCCAGAACCCGATCTTCCCGGCGCTGGCCGAGGTGGTCGGCGGCGCTCTCGCGCAGCGCGGCTTCACGCCGGTGCTGTGCACGCGCACGACCGGCGGCTTGTCCGAGGCCTACTACGTCGACATGCTGCTGGACCAGCAGGTGTCCGGCGTCGTCTTCTGCGGCGGGCACTACGCCGAGGCGGACGCGCCGCACGAGCACTACGAACGGCTGCGGGAGCGCGGCGTGCCGGTGGTGCTGTTCAACGCGGCCGTCGGCCATCTCGGCTTCCCCTGCGTGGCGACCGACGACGAGGTCGCCTCCGAGCAGTCCTACGGGCACCTGGTCTCGATGGGGCACACCCGGCTGGGTGCGGTCGTCGGCCCGGAGGACCACGTGCCCTCGCAGCGCCGCGTCGCGTCCTTGCACGCCCAGGCGGCGCGGTCGTCGGGGACTGTGACGGTCGAGGTCGCGCACGCGCAGTTCTCGATGGAGGCCGGCCGCGCGGCGGCCGCGCGCCTGCTGGCCGAGGGCGTCACCGGGTTGGTGTGCGGCAGCGACATCCTGGCCCTCGGCGCGATCCGGGCCGTGCGCCGGGCCGGGATGGACGTGCCGGCCGACGTCTCGGTGATCGGGTTCGACGACTCCGGTTTCATGAACTGCACCGACCCGCCGCTGACCACAGTGCGCCAGCCGATCGAGGCGATGGGCCGGGCCGCGGTCACGCTGCTGCTGAACCAGGTCGAGGGGGCGGCGGCGAGCGAGGAGGAGCTGCTGTTCGAGCCGGAGCTCGTGGTGCGGGGGTCGACCGGGCCGCTCCGGGACGGCGGCCGGGGAGCCCGCGTCGGGAGCGGATGACGATTTTCGTCAAAGATCACGTCGTTTCTTGCGTAGATCGGTTGTACGCTGACGCCCGTGGCCACGAAGCTTACCGAGGTAGCCGCGTTCGCTGGCGTGAGTCTCGCCACGGTGCGCCGCGTCCTCAACGACCAGCCGTCCATAGCCCAGGAGACCAGGGAACGCGTCCTGACCGCCCTGGACGTGCTCGGACACGAGCGCCCCTCCAAGCTGCGCGGGCACCGGGCCGGCCTGGTCGGCCTGGTCGTGCCGGACCTGCAGAACCCGATCTTCCCGGCGTTCGTGGAGACCGTCTCGGCGGGTCTGGTGAAGCAGGGCCTGATGCCGGTGCTGTGCACCCGCACCGCCGACGGCGTGTCCGAGGCCAACTACATCAAACTGCTGATGGACCACGAGGTCGCCGGGATCGTGTTCATCGGCTCCTCCTACGCCGACGCCGGGCCCGAGCACGGCCGCGCCCTGAAGGAGCGCGGCATCCCGGTCGTGCTGATCAACCCGGCCGACGCCAACGACGGCGTCCGCCGGATCACCGTCGACGACGCCTCGGCGGTGGACCAGGCGCTGGAACACCTGCGGGCGCTGGGCCACACCCGGATCGGCATGCTGCTGGGCCCCGGCGGCCACATCCCCTCGGCCCGCAAGCTCGGCGCCTTCGTCGCGGACTGGGAACGGCGCGCGGCCCCCGGCGGCGAACCGGGCGCGTGGCGGGAATTGGTCGCGCACACCGGATTCTCGATGGAGGACGGCCGTACCGCGACCGCCCGGCCGCTGGAGGCCGGGGCCACGGCCCTGATCTGCGCCAGCGACGCGCTGGCGCTCGGCGCCGTGCGCGCCGCGTACCGGCAGGGCCTGAGCGTTCCCGGGGATCTGTCGGTGGTCGGCTTCGACGACTCGCCCTACATGATCGCCACCGATCCGCCGCTGACCACGGTGCGCCAGCCGGTGCGGGCGATGGGCGCCGCGGCCGTGGACGCGTTGAAGGCGCAGATCGGCGGGCACGCGGGGCCTCCGGACGAGACCCTTTATGAGCCCGAGCTTATCGTGCGCGCTTCGACGGGGGTCGTGCGGTCCCGCTGACCGTCTCGGCGCCGCGCTCCAGGTAGCTTCTTCGCAGATCATCGCAGGTCACCGCAGACGCAGTGGCCTGAGAAACAGGCGTGCCCGCACCGTTGCTACGGCCCTGAGTCAAGAATCTGCGCTGTGACGCAAGATTGTCCGTTGATTCTGGCGGTTTTTTGCGCTGCCCTCTGGACTTCAGCCTTCCGGGGTCGTACGGTTTCGCCAGTCTTCCAGCCCTACGAAACACCGTCGTAACCCCGCCACCAGCGCGATGGGTCACGCGACGGTACCCCCATGCCTCATTTCAAGGAGTACCGAGCGATGCTCCGCCTTACACCCCGCTTGACGCAGGCTGCTTTACTTGCGATCTGCTTGGCCTCGACGACGGCCTTCACCGCATCGTCCGCCCACGCGACGACGCCGCAGCCCGCGTTCTCCGGCGCACCCGGCGCCGCCGTCCCGTTCACCGAGTACTCCGCGGCGAACGCTTCGACGAACGGCGTCGTCACCGCGGCTTCCCGGGCGTTCACCCAACTCGCCGCCGAAGCGACCGGCCGACGCGCCGTTCAGTTGGCGGCGAACCAGTACGTCGAGTTCGTCCTGACCCGGCCGGCGAACGCCGTCGACATCCGGTACTCGGTGCCCGACGGCTCGGCCGATTCAGCGCTGCGACTCACCGCCGACGGCAGATCCCTCGCGACCACGGCCCCGCTGACCACGACGGCCCGGTATTCGCACTTCTACGGGAACTACCCGTTCACCAAGAACCCGGCCGACGGCGGCGAACACCACTACTTCGACGACACCCGCGCCTTATTCGCCGGGAACCACGAACTCCCGGCCGGGACGCGAGTACGCATCACCGCCGCGCAAGCCACGACGGTCGACGTCGCAGACTTCGAAGACGTCGCCGCACCACAAACCCGAACCCCCGCTGGGGCGTTGAGTGTGCTCGACTTCGGCGCCGACCCCACCGGTGCGGCGGATTCCAGCCAGGCGATCCAGAACGCCATCGACGCCGGGAGTGCCCAACAGAAGACGGTCTGGATCCCGCCGGGCACCTACACCGTCACCCGCCACCTGACGGTGGACGACGTCACCGTGCAAGGCGCCGGCCCCTGGTACTCGGTCCTGCACGGAGCCGGAGTCGGCGTGTTCGGCAACGCGGCACCGACGCCGAGCACCGCCGTCCACCTCTCCGGGTTCGCGATCTTCGGCGAGACCACGATCCGCGACGACTCGGTCTCCGACAGCGGCATCGGCGGCTCGCTCGGCGGCGGCTCGACCGTCGACGACCTGTGGGTCCAGCACACGAAGGCCGGCATGTGGCTCGACGGCCCGGCCGACGGCCTGACGATCAGCGACTCGCGGATCCAGGACACCACAGCCGACGGCGTGAACCTGCACGACGGCGTCAGCCACGTCACGGTGCGGAACACCTTCGTCCGCAACACCGGGGACGACGGCATGGCGATGTGGTCGGACCAGAACGCCGACCACGACGACGCCTTCGTCCACGACACCGTCGTAGAGCCGCAGCTGGCCAACGGATTCGCGGTCTACGGCGGGCACGACAACGCGGTCCAGGACGACCTCGCCGCCGACACCGTGACCCAGGGCGGCGGCGTCCACGTCGGCAACCGCTTCGGATCCGTCCCCCTGGCCGGGACCACGACCATCGCCGGGAACCTGCTGCTGCGGACCGGCGACCTCGTCGCCAACGCCCCGACCGAGATCGCCGCGCTCTGGTTCGACGCCGCGGACTCGCCGATGACCGGCGCGATCTCCGTGCACGACGACACCATCGTCGACAGCTCCTACGCCGCGATCCAGTTCGTCGGGAAGAGCATCACCGGCATCCGGGTCGACCGGGTCGCGATCGCCGGGGCCGGGACGTTCGCCGTCCAGCTCCAGGCCCCCGGCTCGGCCGCGTTCTCGGACGTGGCGGCGTTCGGTCTGGGCGCCTCCGGAACCTATGACTGCGCCAGCGGATTCGCCATCACGAAGAGCGGCGCGGACTTCGGCTGGGACCGGACGGCCTGCGGCTTTCCGCCGAACGGCACGCTGGCCATCGACAAGGCCGACGGCGTCGACTTCGGCTTCCAGGCGCTGAACACCGGCAGCACGCAGCCGGTAGTCATCACCAACCCGGGGCCGAAACCGATCACCGTGCAACGGATCGCCGCCCCGGCCGGGTTCACCGCCGACGACCCCTGCGGCACCATCGCCGTCGGTGCCTCCTGCACCGTGCACGTCGGCTTCGACCCGGCGGTGTCGGGCAACTTCACCGGGCTGCTGACCATCGACAGCACCTCGCCGGCCGGTCCATACGTGGTGGGGCTCAAGGGCGTCGGCTACGACCCGAACGGCGACCTGGCCCTCGGCCGCACCGCGACCTCCAGCTCGCAGCAGTGCTCGTGGTGCGGTCCGGACAAGCTGACCGACGGCGACCCGGGGACGTACTTCGAGAGCCAGGACGGCACGTTCCCGCAGACGGTCACGGTCGACCTCGGGCAGAGCACGTCGGTGGACCGCGTCGTCCTCAAGCTGCCGCCGAACTGGGGCGCGCGCACGGAGACGCTGTCGGTCGCGGCCGACGGGGCGCCACTGGTCGCGTCCGCCTCCTACACCTTCGACCCGGCCACCGGGAACGCCGTCACGATCGCCGTCCCGGCCACGGTCCTGCGCACGCTGACGCTGACCGTCACCGGCAACACCGGCTGGCCCGCCGCGCAGTTGTCCGAGGTCGAGATCTACGCACACTGATTCCCTCCCACCCCGAGTAAGGAGTACGACCAATGCTCCGATCCAAACGCGGATCCGCCGTCGGCCTGCTGGCCGCCGCGACCCTCGCGTGCACGACCGTCGCGGTCTGGACGATCGCCCAGCCCGCGTCGGCGGCCGGCACCACCTATGAAGCAGAGAACGCTGCGCTGTCCGGCGGCGCGGTCGTCGCCAGCGACCACACCGGATACACCGGCACGGGATTCGTGGCGGGATACACGGACACTGACAAGGGCACGGCGAACACAACCTTCTCGGTCACGGCGAGCAGCGCGGGGAACGAGACCGTCGCGCTGCGGTACGCCAACGGGACCGGGGCGCAGATGTCGCTCTCGCTCTACGTCAACGGGAGCAAGCTCAAGCAGATCCTGCTGCCAGCGACCTCCGACTGGAACACCTGGACCACGGAGACCGAGACCGTCTCGCTGAACGCCGGTACCGACTCGATCTCGTACAAGTTCGACAGCACCGACCTGGGCAACGTCAACCTCGACAACATCACGGTGGCCCCTGTCACCCCGCCACCGCCCGGGCAGTACGAGGCTGAGAACGCTGCGCTGTCCGGCGGCGCGGTCGTCGCCAGCGACCATACCGGCTACACCGGGACCGGGTTCGTCGGCGGATACACGGACACTGATAAGGGCACGGCGAACACGACGTTCACCGTTTCCGAATCGACTGCCGGCTCCACGACTACTGCGCTGCGGTACGCCAATGGGACCGGTGCGCAGATGTCGCTCTCGCTCTACGTCAACGGCACGAAACTCAAGCAGATCCTGCTGCCGGCGACCGCCGACTGGAACACCTGGACCACGGAGACCGAAGCCATCTCGCTGAACGCCGGCAGCAACACGATTTCGTACAAGTTCGACAGCACCGACCTGGGGAACGTCAACCTCGACAACATCGTGGTCGCGCCGATCACGACGCCGACGAGCAGCCCGAGCTCGAGCTCGTCGTCCCCGCCGCCGCCTTCGGGCCAGCCGTATGAGGCGGAGACGGCCTTCTTCTCCGGCGGGCCGAGTGTCGCGACGTCCATCGCCGGTTACAACGGATCCGGCTATCTGACCGGCTTCACGACGCAGGGCGCGCGTACGGTCATCGACGCGTTCCTTCCCTCTGCCGGAACGGATGCGGTCACCGTTCGGTACGCCAACACCACCGGCTCGGCTCAGACCATCTCGCTGTACATCAATGGTCTGAAAAAGCAGCAGCTCTCGCTTCCTGCAGGCGCCGGCTGGCTGACCACGACGCTGAACCTGGCGCTGCGGTCTGGTGAGAACCTCATCGGCTTCCAGAACGACTCCGGCGACACCGGGAACATCGGTATCGATGACGTCACCGTCGCCAACGGGACGGCTCCGGCGGCGACCGGCGCGACCGTCCCGTACACCGAGTACGTCGCCTCGGCGGCGCAGACCAACGGCACGGTTCTGGCGGCCAGCCGGAGCTACCCGAGCATCCAGTCGGAGTCGACCGGGCGTCAGGCGGTGCAGCTCACCGCGACCGGGCAGTACGTGCAGATCACGCTGGCGCGGCCGGCGAACTCGATCGTCGTCCGCTACTCCATCCCCGACAACTCCGACGGTTCGACGGCCACCGCGCCGATCGCTTTGTACGCCAACGGCGCCAAGGTCCAGGACCTCAGCCTGACGAGCGAGTTCAGCTGGCTGTATGGCGGCGGGTACACCGACACGCACAGTCCGTCCAACGGTCCGGCGCACCACTTCTACGACGAGACCAGGGCTCTGATCGGCAACTGGCCTGCCGGCACCGTCCTGAAGCTCCAGAAGGACGCCGCGGACACCGCCTCCTCCTACACCTTCGACGTCATCGACACCGAACAGGTCGATCCGGCGTTCACGATGCCCTCGGGCTTCGCCTCCGTCACCGACTACGGCGTCACGCCGAACAGCGGCGCCGACGACACCTCCGCGCTCAACAGCGCGCTGTCCTCGCTGGTCGGCACCGGCAAGGGCTTGTGGTTCCCGGCCGGCACGTACGACATCTCCGGGCGGGTCAGCATCGACGGCATCCCGGTGCGCGGCGCCGGCCAGTGGTACACGACGATCCAGTCCACCGCGCTGAACGGCAGCGGCGGGCTGTTCACCTCCGGCGGCGTGAACCAGATCGCCGACCTGACGATCAGCGGCGACCAGACCGACCGCAACAACGACAGCGGCGCGGCCGGCATCGAGGGGACGTTCCAGCCCGGGTCGCTGATCTTCGACGTGTGGATGGAGCACCTGAAGGTCGGGCTGTGGGCCGTCCCGGCGGACGGCCTGTACGCGACCGGGCTGCGCGTCCGCGACGTCTTCGCCGACGGCGTCCACTTCCACGGCGGCAGCGCGGACTCGCGCGTCGACCAGTCGGTCGTCCGCAACACCGGCGACGACCAGCTGGCGCTCGACACCGAGGGCGGGAACGTCACGAACTGCGTGCTGGCGAACAACACCGTGCAGAGCCCGATCCAGGCCAACGGCATCGGTGTGTACGGCGGCTCGGGCAACGTCGTGCAGAACAACCAGGTCTCGGACACCGTCGCCTTCGGCGCCGGAATCACGATCAGCACCCGCTTCGGCGCCGGCTTCAGCGGCCCCACAACCGTCACCGGCAACGTCCTGACCCGCGCCGGCTCCTACAACAGCGGCTGGGGCAGCAGCCTCGGCGCGCTGTGGATCTACGCGAACCTCGACGACATCACCCAGCCGGTGACGGTCAGCAGCAACGAGATCGACTCGGCGAGCTACGAAGGCGTCCTGCTCAGCTACGCCAAGCAGATCAGCAACCTGACCCTCGACCACCTGACGATCAACGGCGCCGGAACGTACGGCATCAACGTCAGCAACGTGACCGGCGGGATGACGGCGAACTACGTGACGGTTTCCGGGACCGGGTCCGGCGGGCTGAACAACCCGGGGAGCGGGTTCAGTATCACGCGGGGGGCGGGAGATACCGGCTGGTAGGTGCTGAAGATTCTGGATCTGTTCGCTGACACGTCCTCGGGCGTTCCGTTCGGACGGGACGCCCGAGGCGGCGGCTTCTGAGAAGATCGCCGAATGCCGCCGTCCGCTCCCCTTGCCGAGGCATGGCTCCGCGGCGTCGCCACCAACCCGGCACTGACCGCCGAGTAGTTGCACGTCCTGGCTAAGGCCGCGGAATGTTCCGCAAGTTCAACCGCGCCATCCGCGCGATCTCCCCGACTCCGCCGCCGAGCACGACCTTGCCCAGTCCCAGGGCGAAGCCCCGCGCCTGTTCGAGCGTGAGGTGCGACGGCACCTCCAGCGCGTCCGGGGTGGTCACGACGTCCAGCAGGGCCGGGCCGTCGTGGGCGAGGACTTCGGCTGCGGCCGCGCGCAGGTCGCCGGGGTCCAGGACGCGGCGGGTGAAGAAGCCCGCGCCGGCGGCGATCGCCGCGTAGTCGACGGAGTCGTGGTCGGTCTCGAAGGGCGGGTCGCCGGCGACCAGCATCTCCAGGCGGACCATGCCCAGGCTGGAGTTGTTGAACACGACGACCTTGACCGGCAGCCGGTGCGTCTTGACCGTCAGCAGTTCGCCCATCAGCATCGCCAGGCCGCCGTCGCCGGACAGCGAGACCACCTGGCGGCCGGGGTGCGCGATCTGCGCGCCGACCGCCATCGGCAGCGCGTTGGCCATCGAGCCGTGGACGAACGAGCCGAGCAGCCGCCGGCGGCCGTTGGGGGTCAGGTACCGGGCGCTCCAGGTGCAGCACATGCCGGTGTCCGCGGTGAACACGGCGTCCTCGGCCGCGAGCTCGTCGATCACGGCGGCCAGGTGCTCGGGGTGGATCGGCCGGTGCTTGGCGATGTGGGTGCTGTACGTGTCGACGCTGTGCTGGACGGCCTTGGCGTGCGCGTGCAGCATCTTGTCCAGGAACCGCCGGTCGGTGCGCTGGTCGAGCCGCTCCAGCAGGGCGGTGATCGTCTGGCCGACGTCGGCGGCGACGCCCTGGACCAGCGGGGCGCGGCGGCCGAGGCGGGCCGGGTCGACATCCACCTGGATGACGTTCTTCGTCGGCAGGAAGTCGTCGTAGGGGAAGTCCGTGCCGAGCAGAAGCACCAGGTCCGCCTCGTGCAGGGCGTCGTAGCAGGCTCCGTATCCCAGCAGGCCAGTCATGCCGACGTCGTAAGGGTTCTCATACTGCATGACGTCCTTGCCGCGCAGCGTGTGCCCGATCGGCGCGTGCAGGCGGCCGGCCAGCGCCAGGACCTGCTCGCGGGCGTCGGTGCACCCGATGCCCGCGAAGATGGTGACCTTCTCCGCGGCCGCTATCCGCTCAGCCAGCTCGTCGACGGCGGCCGCAGCGGGAGCGGGCAGCGGCCGGGCCGTCAGCGTGACGCTGTGCGGCACGGCGCCGCTGGAGTCGTCGGCGAGGATGTCGCCCGGCAGCACCAGGACCGACGCCCCGCTGCGCCCGGTCGCGGCCTGGATCGCGCCGCGCGCCAGCCGGACGACCTGGTCGGGGTGCGCGACCGTCTCACAGAAGTGGCTGGCCTGCGCGAACAACGCCTCCGGCTTGGTCTCCTGGAAGTAGCCGGTGCCGATCTGCCGGCTGGGGATGTGCGAGGCCAGGGCGAGGACCGGCGCGCCGGAGCGGTGCGCGTCCATGACGCCCTGGATGAGGTGCGTGTTGCCCGGCCCGCAGCTGCCGGCGCAGACCGCGAGGCGGCCGGTCAGCTGCGCCTCGGCGGAGGCCGCGAACGCGGCGGCCTCCTCGTTGTGGACGTGGATCCAGTCGATGCCGCCGTTGGCCGAGCCACCGCTGCGGCGCACGGAGTCGCTGAACGCGTTGAGGCTGTCGCCGACCAGGCCGTAGATGCGGTGCACCCCGGCCTGGACGAGGACTTCGACAAGGTCGTCTGCCACGGTGTGGCTCATGGGCACTCCTGGAGCTGCGAAGCGGTGTGGATCATGCGGCGGGCTACGTTTCAGGGTACGGGTCGGAGCGCGCGGGGATGTCCTGTGGGTGCACCGGTTCTGTCTTCTTACAGATTGGTGACGGAGCCCGCGCCGTCAGCAGACCATCAGTCTTCCGATGCAGGATGAAGACGTGATCACTCTGGTTCTGATCGGGCTCGTCGGCGGACTCATCACCGGCATCTCGCCATGCGTCCTGCCGATGCTTCCGGTGCTGTTCTTCACCGGCGGAGCCGTCGGGGCGGAACCGGCAGCCCGTCCCGCACCGCGCCGAGCCAGCCGCCGTCCGTACCTCATCGTCGCGGGACTGGTTCTGAGCTTCAGCGTCTTCACCCTGCTCGGGACGCTGGTGGTGAGCGCGTTGCCGGTACCGAAGGACATCATCCGGTGGGCCGGCCTGGTCGTGCTGGTGCTGCTCGGCATCGCCATGATGTTCCCGCGTGTGGAAGACCTGCTGGAGCGTCCCTTCAACCGCATCCCGCAGCGCCGGGTCGCCGACGAACACGGCGGCTTCGTCCTGGGGCTGGCCCTCGGCACCGTCTACGTGCCCTGTGCCGGCCCGGTGCTCGCGGCCATCACCGTCGCCGGCGCCTCGGGGCGGATCGGGGTCGGGACGGTCGCGCTCACCGTCGCCTTCGCCGTCGGCACCGCGGTGCCGCTGCTGGCGTTCGCGCTGGCCGGCCGGCGGGTGGCCGAGCGGGTGCGGGCGTTCCGCACCAGGCAGCGCGGGGTTCGGATCACGGCCGGGGTCGTCGTCATAGCGCTGGCCGTGGCGCTCACGTTCAACGTCACCGACGCGCTGCAGCGTGCCGTCCCGGACTACACCTCGAACCTGAACGCCGCGCTGGACAAGTCAGGGGCCTCACACGCACTCGCGCCGGCGTCGCCCAAGGCGCTCGCGAACTGCGTGCAGTCGCAGATGACCGCGTTGGGCGACTGCGGCAGGGCGCCGGCGATCTCCGGCATCCAGCAGTGGTACAACACGCCGGCCGGCGCGGCGCTCACTCCGGCTTCGTTGAGCGGCAAGGTCGTCCTGGTCGACTTCTGGGCGTACTCCTGCATCAACTGCCAGCGCGCCATCAAGCACGTGCAGGCCTGGTACTCCGACTACGCCGCCGACGGCCTGGTGGTGATCGGCGTGCAGACGCCCGAGTACACGTTCGAGGCCGACCCCGGCGACGTCGCGGCCGGCGCGAAGCGGCTGGGCATCACGTACCCGGTCGCGCTCGACAGCAAGTACACGACGTGGAACAGCTTCGGCAACGACTCCTGGCCCGCCGACTACCTCATCGACTCCACCGGAGAAGTCCGCTTCGCCTCCGTCGGCGAGGGCGCGTATTCGAACACTGAGTCACCGATCCGCCAACTCCTCACCGCCGCGCACCCCGGCGGCCTGACCCTGCCGCCGGCCACCGACGTCCCCGACACCACGCCTACCGACGCGGCGCAGACCCCTGAGACGTATCTGGGCGCCGAGCGCGCGAACAGCTTCGCGCCGGGCCAGGCCGGCACGTTCCACACCGGGACGCAGTCCTTCGCCTACCCGGCGTCCGTCCCCGACGACGAGTTCGCTCTGACCGGGTCCTGGACGGTGGACTCGCAGTCGCTGACCGCCGGACAAGGTGCCGGCATCCAGCTGAACTTCATGGCCGGCAAGGTGTACCTCGACGTCGGCGGGACCGGCACGATCACCGCCACCGTGGACGGGAAGACCACCAGCTATCCGGTGTCCGGGGCGCCGAACATCTACACCCTCGTCGACCGCTCAGCCCCGGAACGCAGCACCCTGACAGTGACGCTGTCGCCGGGGCTGAGCGCGTACTCGTTCACGTTTGGATAGCGAAGGCAGTCTCTACACGATCGGCGTGAGCTCGAACCCGACCGTCTGGCCGGCAGTGTTCGAGGCCGTCCCGACGATCACACCGCTGTTGTTGATCCCCTCAGCGTTGCGCAGCGTGACCCCGGATCCCGGCGCGATCAGGCCGTTCAGGTCGGCGGCCTGGCCGCTCTGGTAGACGAACGCGTGGCCGTTGCCGCCGGCGCCGACGATCACGCCGCTGTCGTTGATCGCGTGCGCCACCGCGTCCCCGGCGCCGGTGCCGGGGGCGTTGAGGTCGGTGACGGTGCCGTTGGCGAAGAGGACGGCGTGCGCGTCGGTGTCGGCGTTCTCCACATCGGCGCCGACGGCCTGGCCGGCGGAGTTGACCGCCAGCGCCTCGGAGGTGAAGCTGCCAGGCAGCATGCCGAGCGCCTTGACGGTGCCGTTCTGCCACGCGGCGGCCTGGAAGACCGAGGTGCTGCTGTCGGCCTGGCCGACGATCAGGCCCGAGTCGTTGACCGCGATCGGCTCGACGTCGACGCCGCCGCCCGGCAGCGCCGGCAGCCTGGTGACGGTGTTCCCGCTGATCGTGAAGCCGACATCGCCCCGGTTGGAGCCGAACCCGATGATCAGACCGTTGTCGTTGATCGACGTCAACGCGGGCGAGGCGACGAGGTTCTGGAGCCCGACCCTCGCCCCCACATCGGTCGGGGTCGCGCTGCCGGCCCACTCGACCGCGGCCTGGTTGCCGGTGGTGAACGACGTGGCCGTGCCGACGACGGCCTTGCTGTTGTTGATCGCCTCGGGGCTGGAGACGGAGTTGGCGTTCGCGAGATCACCCGGCGACCCGAGGAACACCATCTTCGTGCTACCGGCCGCCAGCAGGAAGCCCTCCTGCACCCTGGCTCCCGTTTCGTCGGCGATGCCGAAGACGTCTCCGTTCTTGGTGATCCCGAACAATTCCGTGCCGGCACCGCCGACGATCGTCAGCTTGTACCGCGGCGTCGTCGCCGCGTGCGCGGGAGCCGCGAACGCGGGGGCCGCGAGCGCCGGGGCTGCGAGCGCCGCCGCGGCGGCCACCGCGGCCAGGCGTATGCGAGTCATCGATGTTCCCTTTCGTGGAGGGGTCGAGCCGCGTGAGTGTGTTCGACCGCGGCTCCGATCTCGTCTCGCTGAGTAATAGGAGCGCGGGTTACTCCACCGAACGCTGCGGCCATCTGTCACTGCGCCTCGCTACTGTCCTGCGCGGTGCAGTCAGGCGCGGCGCAATCGGGCAAGCGGTGGAGGGTTCGTGGAGCAGGTGGGAATCAGGCACCTGACAAGCAGCTCCACGCGTCCGACTCCGAGTACGCCGCGGTCCTGGCCGCGATGGCCCCGCTTCGCGACGGCAGCACGGAGCGCAATGCCCTGATATCGTTCCTGTTCCCGGACCGGCAGGACTGGGTGGACCAGGACGTCCTGCCGGGCCCCAGGGGAGTCGTCTCGCGCGGGGAACGCGCCGCGGCGCTCCTGGCCGGTGCGCTGTCGACCGTCGAGCAGGGCCTGGCCTTCGCGCAGGCGGCGCGGTGCTCGGAGGTCGTCGGCAACCGGACGATGGCGAACGTCCTGGCGGGGTTGGGTACCCGCGCGGTGCCGATGCTCGAACACTGGCTCGACGCCGGCGACGGCTCCAGCGCGGCGGACATCCACGGCCTGCTCGCGCGCATCCCCTGCGACACGGCGTTCGCCCGGCTGCTGGCGGTGGGACCGGACGCGACGCCGCAGCTCATCGCGGCGGCCGAGCGCTTTCCCCGGCGCGGGACGCGGATGCTGGCCGAGGCCGCTCCCAAAGACGCGACGATGCGGTGGACGGTGGCGTACGCGCTGCGGCGCCAGGTCCTCGCCCGGCGGGAGCTGGCCGAGGAGACCATGCCGATGCTGGGAAACGCCGCCCGCGCGCGTATCAAAGCTCTGCTGGAGCTGACCGCCGCCGTCCCCGACGCCGAACCCGACACGCTGCCGGTGCTGCTCGTCAAGCCGCCGTGGGTCATGGGTCAGAAACCTGCGAAGCAGGTGGTGTTCCGGGAGTTAGTGACGTCCGCGGAGAACGAGATGGCCTGGCGGTCCGCGACCTCGCGACCCTGGTCGCGGCCTGGCCGGCCACCGGCGGCGACCCCGGCGTGGAGACCGGCCTGGACGTGCTGACGGAGATCGGCGGTGACACCGCGCTGATCCACCTGCACCTGCCGTCCCGCAAGATCCGCAACCCGGGCCTGCGCGCTCTGGCGGAGCAGCGCGTCCAGACCATCGCCGACGATCTCCAGCTGACCACCGACCAGCTCGGCGACCGCCTGGTCCCGGACTCGGGACTGGATGATCAGGGTTCGATGACGCTGGACTACGGACCGCGGCGCTTCGTGGTCGGCTTCGACGAACAGCTGGCCCCGTACATGCGCGACGAGACCGGCAAGCAGCTGCGGACGCTGCCGAAACCGGGCCCCAAGGACGACCCGGAGCTGGCCGAGGCCGCGTATCGACGCTTCACCGGCATGCGCAAGGACCTGCGCACGCTGGCCGCCGACCAGATCAGGCGCTTCGAGCAACTGGCCCGGCAGACCCACGCCTTCACTCCCGCCGAATGCGACGAACGTGTCGCGACCCGGTTCGCCACCGCCGCGATACCGCCTTACAGGGCCCTGAGTCTCGAACACCACGGCTGGCACCGCGCGCCGGCCGGCTTCGGCGGCCTCATCCACCACCTGCTCCGCGAACTCCCGGACGGCCACACCGTCGTCGCCGATCTGGCGCCGGAGCTGGTGATCTCGGACATCGGCGAGTCCGGCGACCAGAGGATCGTCCGCGTCCGTCTGTGCGAATCCGCCTACGGCTACGAGGATCCGGATGAGGCGCTGTCCTTCGGGCCGCTCGACGCGGTGACGGCTTCGGAGGCGTTGCGGGATCTGATCGGGATCACCTCCGACTGAACCCTGCTACACCTCTACACCTCTATGCCGCTACCTCCAGGTCGATCAGCAGTCCGTCGAGCACGACCGAGGCCCGCCACGCCCGGGTCATGCCGGACGTCGCGGTGGCGCGGACGGCGGCCCGGACCTCGTCGGGTGTCACCCCCGCGCTGAGCGCGCGGCCGACGTGGATACGGAAGCTCTCCTCAAGGGTCTGGTAGATGACGTCGACCGTCACGCAGGCAAGTGCCCGCTCGCGGATGCTGATCCGGGACATGTCGGCGCGCATCCGGGACTGCAGGTCCATGTATTCGGCGAAGCCCGGGTCGATGGCGGTCATCTCGGCGCGCAGCGTCGCGGGCATGGGGCTGCCGGTGCCGTCGGCGTTCACCTGGTGGCGCCGGCCGGTCGGGCCGGGCAGGCCGTGCTCGCGCTCGACCTCGGCCAGGCGCTCCAGGGCGGCGAGCGCCGCCGGGTAGCCGCTGTCGTAGGAGACGAAGCGCAGCAGTTCGCGGAGGTCGTCGGCGTCGAGGCCGGCGTTCAGGGCGGCGTGCACGTGCAGTTCGAACGGCGTCCCGAGGATCTGCTCGCAGACGTCGGCGACTAGGCTGACGATGGTGCGTTCGCGCGGCGGCAGCTGCGCTCCCGACGTGGTGGGCCGGAAGCTCGCGGCGGCCATTTCGGCGAACACCGGGTCGAGTTCTTCCAGCGTGCTCTGGGTGGGCAGGGGCATGGTGACTCCCGTAGGTGAATATCCGTAAGGCTACAGCTGTAGCTCTACGAGAGTAGCCCTACAGGGCGTCGCCTACAATGGGAATCCATGGATGCGACCACTCCGGCGGAAACGGCCGACGACGACGCCGATCCCGCTGCCCCCGCCGCGCCGCGCGGCCGCAACCGGCGCGGCCAGGGCGAGCGGCTGCGCGCCGAGATCATCGACGCGGCGCTGCGTTTGCTGGACGAGCTCACCGACGACGAGGCGCTGTCCATGCGCGCGGTCGCCCGCGAGGTCGGCATCGCCGCGACCTCGGTCTACATCCACTTCGCCGACCGCGACGCGCTGGTGCTGGCCGCGCTCGAGCACTGCCACGCGGACCTGCAGCGCGCGGCGAGCGAGGCGGAGTCGGGCGCCGCCGACGCGGTGGCCGGGCTGCGCGCGCGGGCGATGTTGCTCGGCACTTGGTCGCGTGAGCATCAGGGCCTGTACAAGGTGCTGCACGAGAGCTCGCTCAACCGGCGTACGGACATGTCGTTCAAGGAAGAGATGGCGCTGCGCACGACGGCGGCGATCCGTCGCTGCATGGACGCCGGCCTGGTCCCGCAGGCCGATGCGGAGACCGTCTCTTTTGACCTGCGCACGGCCGTGCACGGTGCGGTCTCGCTGCGCGTCAACCAGCCGGAGCTGCCGTGGCCTCCGTTTGAGGAGCAGCTGGACCGGTTCCTGGTGAAGCTGGTTGGCGTTCCGCCGGTCGGTCAGTAGAACGAGTTGGACGAGCTGGACGAATAGCTGTCGGCGGCGCCAGTCAGGTCTGACGCGAGGGCCCCGAGCAGTGCCAGCCGTTCGGCGTCCGGGCTGCCGGGCTCGGCGCTGCCGACCAGCAGGTACTGCCCGGGGGCGTCCTGGAGCTCAAAGGTCTGATAGGTGAGGGTCAGTCTGCCCGCATCCGGGTGGTCGAAGGTCTTGGTTCTGCCGGCCAGACGGCCGACGTCCTGGCGGCTCCACAGCTCCGCGAACTCCGCGCTCTCGGTCACGAGTCCGTTGATCAGGGCTGGCATGCGGGGGTCGTGGAGGTCGTGGCCGTAGGCGGCACGGAGGGCCGCGACGGTGTCCTGGGCTACGGAAGACCAGTCGACGAAGAGGTCGCGTGCGGCGGGGTCGCAGAACAGCGCATGCACGATGCCGCGCGGGTCGGTGAGCGGCGAGAGCAGGGCGTCGGCGAGGGGGTTCGTGGCGAGGACTTCGAGGCGGCGGTTCACGAGGTAGGCGACGGCGCCGGGGAAGGCGTGCATCAGGCGGAGCAACTCTGGCTTCGGTTCGGACTCGGTCGTGGGCTCGGGCTCAGACGTCGCGGTCGCGGTCGCGGTCGCGATCAAGGTTTCGGTCCTCGGGACCAGGCCGGCCAAGCGGTAGACGTGCCAGCAGGCGTCGGAATCCAGGCACAGCGCCCGCGCGATCGCGTCGACGACCTGGCCGGAAGGATGACGCTCGCGTCCCTGCTCCAGCCGGGCGTAGTAGTCGGCGCTGACGCCGGCCAGGACGGCGACTTCCTCGCGCCGCAACCCGCGCACGCGGCGCCCCTGCGAGGTGGGAAAGCCGACGTCGGCCGGGAGGACGCGCGACCGGCGCGCCAGCAGGAATTCCCCCAGCTCGTTGCCGCTCATGCTGTTGATCGTACGCCGGTGATCCTAGGAGTCGGGCACCTAGGAAGGCCTGTCCTGCCGCTTTCGCCGGAGCAGACTCATCCTTTCGGTAGCGGTCAGCGCACGACGCGACCACCGACGCCCCGAAAGGCAGACCATGTCCCAGCCGTCCACCGAAACCATCTCAAAAGCGGTCCTGATCACCGGGGCCAGCAGCGGAATCGGCGAGGCCACCGCCCGACGGCTCGCCGCCGCGGGCCACCGCGTGGCGCTCGGAGCGCGCCGCACGGACCGGCTCGCCGTCCTCGCCGAGGAGATCGAGGCGGACGGCGGCAGCGCCCTCGCGCACGAGCTGGACGTGACCGACCTCGGCAGCGTGCAGGGGTTCGTCGCGGCCGCGCGCGAGCGGTTCGGGCGCGTCGACGTCCTGGTCAACAACGCGGGCGTCATGCCGTTGTCGCCGCTGGCCGCGCTCCGGGTCGACGAGTGGAACCAGATGATCGACGTGAACCTGCGCGGGGTGCTGCACGGTATCGCGGCCGTCCTGCCGATCATGCAGGAGCAGGGCTCGGGACACGTCGTGAACATCGGCTCGGTCTCCGGCCTGCGGGTCGACCCGACCTCCGCGGTCTACAGCGCCACCAAGTTCGCGGTCCGCGCCCTGTCGGAGGGGCTGCGCCAGGAGAGCCGCGACGTCCGGGTCACGGTGGTCCACCCGGGGCTGACGCGCAGCGAGCTGGCCGCGTCCATCAGCGACGACGGGATCAAGGGCGCGGTGGACGAGATGATGGCGATCGCCATCCCGGCCACCGCGATCGCCGAGGCGATCCGGTACGCCGTTTCGCAGCCTGCTGATGTGGATGTGAACGAGATCGTCGTCCGGCCGACGGCTCAGGGGTGAGGGCGCGCGATGCGGCGGCCGTCGCCGGAAACCGGATGGCTGCCGTAGTCGTGATCCGGCCTGGCAGAATTCAGCCCCATGACGGCTCCGCCCCTGCCGCAAGCGCCCCAGGCGCCGGTACTCGACGTTCCGCCGGAGCGGGATGTGCGGAGGGCCGCCGATGCGGTGCGGCTGATCGTGTCCGGTGCGGTGCTCGTGGCCACGGTGCTGCTCGCAGTGGCGACGCGGTCGTTCGCGCGGCAGGTGCAGCACGGGCTGATCACGGCGGTCGCGGCGCTGCCGGTCGGGGTGCGGGACGTGCTGGTCGCGGTGGTGCAGATCGCCGCGGTGCTCGGGCCGGTGGCGGCCGTCGTGGTGGTGGTCCGGCGGCGGCGCGGCGATGCGCTGCTGCGGGTGCTGCCGGCCGCGGCGCTCGGCGCGCTGCTGGCCGGGGCGCTGGTGCACACGGTCCTGACCCACAGCCGGCCGGCGGAGTGGCCCGCGGTGCTCACCGATCACCGGGCCCTGCTTCCGGTGGGGTGGCCGTCGGCGGTGTACCTGGCGAGCTGCGCTTCTGCCGCCGTGACGGCCGGGCCGTGGCTGTCGCGGCGGTGGCGGCATGCGGTGTGGCAGTCGGTCGCGGGGAGCGTGGTGCTCAGTGCGGCGGCGGCCGCGGTGCTGCCGATGGACGGGGTGGCGGCGTTGGCGATCGGGGGCGTCGCGGCCTCGATCGTGCTGCTGTTCGGCGGGGCGCCGCCGGATCGGCCGGGGCCTCGGGCTGTGGCGAACGCGCTGGTGGCCTGCGGGCTGCCGATCACGGTGCTGCACGAAGTGCCCGCCTCCGATCAGCGGGACAGCGAGGGGATCCGCTACCTCGCCGAGACCACTGAGGGACGCAACTCGGTGCGGGTCCTGGGCCGGGAGGACCACAACCGGGACTTGTTCCACCGGCTGTGGCGGCGCCTGTTGCTGACCGAGCCCGGGGATCTGGCGATCGAGCCGTTGGCGGCTGCCGAGCATGAGCTGGTGATGCTGGTCGCGGCCGGGCACACCGGGGCGCGGGTGGTGGAGCCGGTGACGGCGTTCCCGGTGGCCGGGGGCGGGGCGATGCTGGTCACGGATGATGATTCGCGGGAGCGGGTGCTTTTCGGGGGCGCGGCGGGCGGGGCCTGGTCCGGCTCGTTCGGCGGTTCCTCCGGCGGTTCCTCGGCCGGCCCCGAGGATGCGGCCGGTTCGCCCGACTCCGAGGACGCGGCCCTCACCGACGCCTGGCGCTCGGTCGCGCACCTCCAACAGCACCGCATCGCCCACAGAGCCCTGACACCCGACCACATCCTCGTCGCCCCCGACGGCAGCACCCGGCTGGAGGCCTTCGCCCGCGCCCGCCTGGACGCCTCCCCCACGCAGCTCGGCACCGATCTGGCCGTCCTGCTGGCGACGTCCGGCGCCCGGATCGGGCCCGAACGCGCGGTCGCCTGCGCCCTGGCCGGCCTGGGCCCGGACCGTCTGGCGACGGTGCTGCCTTACCTGCAGACGCTGGCGTTGATAGGGAGCCCGGCCCGGCACGCCGTCGCCGAACACGACCGCGCCGCGGCCCAGGCGGCACGCGCGGCGGCGAAGCACCGGACGCTGCGCGCCGGCGGCGGGCCGAGCCTGCTGCGTGACCTGTCCGCGGCGGTGCGCGAGGCGTGCCATGTCGAGGAGCCGAAGAAGGCGCACCTCGCGCGGCTGACCTGGAAGAAGGCGCTGGCCCTGGTCGGGGCGCTGCTGGTGATCCACCTGATCCTGCCGCAGCTGGCCAACGCCGGGACCGCGACCGCGGCGCTGAAGACGGCGGACTGGTGGTGGGTGCTCGCGGCGGTGCCGATCGTGCTGCTGTCGCAGGTCTTCTCGGCGTTCCTGCAGGCCGGCACGATCCCGGAGCGGCTGCCGTTCCCGCCGAACGTGCTGGTGCAGTTCGCGTCCTCGTTCCTGAACCGCATCACCCCGAACAACGTCGGCGGCATGGCGCTGAACCTCAGGTTCCTGCAGAAAGCGGGCGTCGAGACCGGCTCGGCCACCGCGGCCGTCGGCCTGCAGAGCGTGGCCGGCGCGCTGGCCAGCGGCATCGTGTCAGTGACCTTCTTCGCCTGGACCGGCCAACGCCACTCCGGCGTCCACCTCGGCACGCCCTCCGGCCACTGGCTGCTGCCCGCGATCTGCGCGCTCCTGGTCGCCGCCGGCCTGCTCGCCCTGACCGGCCCCGGCCGCCGCTTCGTCCACGACAAGGTCTGGCACTTCCTGAAAGCGGCCGGCCAAACCGTGGCCGCGGTCGCGACCAGCCCCACCCGCCTCACCGAGATCGCCGGCGGCGCCCTGGGCCTGCCCCTGATCCAGATCAGCGCCCTGGCGATCTGCCTGCACGCCTTCGGCGTCCACATCCCCCTCGGCCAAGTCGGCGCCGTCTACATGGCCTCCCGCATAGTCGCCAGCGCCACCCCCACCCCCGGCGGCCTCGGCGCCCTGGAGGCCGCGCTGATCACGGGCATGACGGCGCTCGGCGCGGCCGCCGGACCGGTGACGTCGGCGGTGCTGGTGTACCGGCTGATCAGCTTCTGGCTGAACATTCCGGTGGGGGCGGTCGCTTTGCAGATCGTGCAGCGGCGGGGGTACGTCTAAAAGCCCCGCTACCGCAAAGCCCCGATGACCGTCCCGCCGACGCCGGCCAGCAGGATGCCGGCGAGCGCCGTGCGCGCGGCTGGGGAGCCGGGGGCGGGGACCTTGAAGAGCCAGATGCCGACGCCGGCGTTCACCAGCAGGCTGAGTTGGGCGATGGTGAAGCCGACGCCGGTGCCTACGCGGGTCACCAGTGCGAGGAGGGCCACGCTGCCGACGCCGAGGAGGAGGCCGGAGGCGAGCAGTGCGGGCAGGTGGCGGCGCGATGGGAGCGTGAGGGCGTTTTCGCGGGCGGCGAGGGCGGCGGCGGCGAGGAACATGCCGATGGCGAGGGGGAAGTTGCCGAGTTGGGATGGGACGTGGGCCCACTGGGCTGGGATGAAGTAGCCGCCCCACAGGATGCCCGCGATGAGCGCGTAGATCATGCCTGATCGGTGGGGTCGCGGCAGCCCGGCGGCGGCGTCGGCGGGCGCGTTTGCGGGCGCAGCGGCGGCAGGCGTCCCGGCCGCGTTCGAACCCTGCGATCCGATGATCAGGAACACCCCCGACAGCACCAGCGCCAGACACCCGCCGAGTAGCGCGTACCGCACCGCCCCGAAGCCCTTGAGCTCGCTGAACAGCAGTGCCCCGAAGATGAACGCGACCACGATGTTCAGCGGCGTCCACGTCCCCGCCGCGCGCGCCAGCCCGATGCGCTCCGTGGCCCGGAACGCGCAGAAGCTGCCGAGCGACCACACCATCCCGCCGACGAGCGGCAGCCAGAACACCTTCCAGCCGAGGGTGAGCTGGCCCGCGCTGCCGCCGACCACCAGGGCGATCGCCGCGAAGACGAGGTTGCCCGCCGTGACGTAGAACGTTCGCGTGGCCTGCTTCGCCCCCGGCACCGCCTGCGCCAGCGGGATCCACGACCCCCACGCCGCCACGATCGTCAGCGACAGCAGCAACGTCGTCATGTCTCGCGCCCGACCATCGACTCCGTGATGCGGCGCAGGCTGTCGATCCGCAGGTCGCCGATGACGCCCTTGAGTGCCGCGACGGTGGCGCCGGCGGCCCGGCCGGCCGCGACTCCGGGTTCGGTGTCCTCGACGACGAGGCAGTCGCCAGGTGCCACGCCGAGCAGATCCGCCGCGCGCAGGTAGCCCGCCGGGTCCGGCTTACCGACCGGTACGTCGTCGGTCGTGATGAGAATGCGAGGGCTGATGTCCGCCGCCGCCAGGCGCAGCTTCGCCAGGCGCTCATCCGCGCTGGTGACGACGGCCCACGGGACGCCGCGCGAGTCCAGGGCCGCGATCAGCTCGGGGGCGCCGTCGGTGGCGGTGACGTCGGCGAGGTCTTCGTACTCCAGCGCCAGCTGGCGGGCCGCGGCCTCGGCGATCGCCGCGGGGTCGGCGTCGAGGAGGATCTTGGCGATGGTGTCGGCCGCCGGGTGGCCGGGGGCGATGGCCAGGGGCAGCGCCGGATCGACGCCGTACTCCTTCGACCAGGCGATCCAGGAGCGGTCGACCGCCGCGTCGGAGTCGACGAGCGTCCCGTCCATGTCGAACAGCACGGCCGCGACGGTCAAGCGGCGGGAACCGTGGATGAGGTGCATGACGTGCATGGGCCACTCCTGACGAGTATTATCCTCGATCACCGAGTTTAAAAGGGGGCGAGCCGGATGACAAGACCGCGTGACGCACGCTGGCCGGGCCCCCTCGCGGTCCTGAGCGAGGTCCGGCGCACGCCGGGCGTCACCCGCGCCGAGGCCGCACGCCGCCTCGGCCTCGGCAGCGGCTCCGCGACGGAGATCACCGCACGCCTGCGCGCCCTCGATCTGCTCGACGAGGTCCCGGCGCCGGCGGTCGGCCGCGGACGCCCGACGACCCGGCTCCTCCCCCACCCGCGCGGCCCGCTCGTCGCCGTCGTCGAGGTGCGCTACGAAGGGTGGCGCTGCGCGCTCGCCGGCATCGACGGCCGGCCGGCCGCGGTCGCCGCCGGACGGCCCGCGCACGACGCCGAACAGCAGGTCGTGCGAGAGATCGCCGACGCGCTGCGGGACCTGAGACAACGCCACGGCCACCGCCTGCGCGCCGTCTCGGTCAGCGTGGCGGCAGCCGTCCGCCACCGCCGGCTCGTCCGCCCCACGATCCTCGGCTGGGACCCGACCGACCTGTCCGGGATCCTCCCCGACGGCGCCGGCGCCACTCCCCTGGTGATCGGCAACGACGCCACGCTCGCGGGCCTCGCCGAGGCGCGCGGCGGCGCCGGCCTCGGCGCCGGTACCGTGCTGCACCTGACCGTCGAGGTCGGCCTCGGCGGCGTACTGGTCATCGACGGCGTCCCGGCCGTCGGCGGCAGCGGCGCCGGCGGCGAGTACGGACACATGCCCTTCGGCGACCGGTCGCGGCGCTGTCCGTGCGGAGCGCGCGGATGCTGGGACAACGAGGTCGATGGCAGGGCCCTGGCTCGCCATCTCGGCGCCGGGACGCCCGACGATCCGCGGGCGTTCGCGCTGGACGTCCTGCAGCGCGCCGAGCACGACGCCGAAGCAGCCGGCGCGGTACGCAAGGTCGCCGACGCACTCGCCACAGGCATCGCAGGGCTCGTCAACGCCCACGACCCGGACGTCGTCACCCTCGGCGGCCTGGCCCCGCTGATCCGAGCGGCCGCGCAGCCCGACTTCGACGCCGCCTACCTCGACGGGCTGATGGAGTTCCGCCGCGCCGACCCGATCCCGCTGCGGGCGGCCTCCCTCGGCGACGACGGCGCGCTGATCGGCGCCGCCGCCGCCGGACTGGACGTGGTGCTGAGCGAATCAGGCCTCGACGACTGGGCCGCGGACCTGGATCCGGACCGGCCGGCTACGACCGGTAGCGGAACGTGATCCGGCCGCGCGTCAGGTCATAAGGACTGAGCTCCACCAACACCCGGTCCTCCGGCATGATCCTGATGTAGTTCTTGCGGATCTTCCCGCTGATGTGCGCGAGCACCTTGTGTCCGTTGTCGAGCTGCACCCGGAAGTTGGCGTTGTACAAGCACTCGATGACAGTGCCCTCAACCTCGATGCCCCGATTCAGTCTTGCCACATCAACTCCATGCTGTTGCTCGTACGGCGCGCGCCGGCGCCTTCTGCCAAAACGATCGCCGCGGTGTCGTCCTCGGCGACGTCGGCCGATGCCAGCCGGAACCCGCGCTCGCGCAGGGCGTCCAGCGCGTGGGCCAGGAGTGCCCGGCCGATGCCGCGGCGCCGGTGATCGGCGTGGACCTCGATGGACGCGATCCGCGCGATGCGCGGCGTCCCGTCGCTGCTCATCAGGGGGATGAGACGGACCAGGCCGACCTCGGAAGCATCAACTTCGGCGCGGTACACGTCGTCACCGCCACCGAAGGTCACGCCGGCGGGAGGCTGCACAGTGATCCGCGCTTCGAGAGGCACCAGATAGTGCCGCTCACGTCGCCGTTCGACGAAGCCGACGCGGCGCCAGTTCTCGGCGGTCGCCGAGTCCTCGGCGTCGAGCACCGTGTAGAGCGGCGCCGGCAGTTCCGCGAGCATGACGGCGGCGAGTTGGTCGAAGACCGTGTCGTGCCACGCGTCGATGCTGATGAACAGCCGTCCGTCGGGACGGCGCGAGGTGTTCCCGCGGCCGACTGTCAGGTCGTCTTCGATAGCGTGCCACTGATCTGCCGCGACCCTCGTGATCACAGGCGTCACGGGGTCGGGAATGAGATGTGCGATGGCGTTCATAGCTGTCGCCTTCCAGGAGTGCCTTGGGGCGCTCCGGCGACAGCTGCGTCAGTCGCCGGCCGTGACCGGCAGGAGGAGCACCCACGTCGAACGAGTGTTCACGGGTACCACCTCCCTTGATGATCTGTCACGGCCTGGAGGAGACGTTACTCGATGCGGTGGCGGTGCGCGTAACTGTTTTTCAGGACCGGTCCTCTCGCGCTCCGCATAGCCTCAGAACTCGTACAACGAGGCTATGACGTGCAGAAGGAGTCGCCATGGGACGGGTTATCCGGTACTCCTGGCTTATGGCAGCGCTAGCGGTCGCCGGATGCTCGTCTTCCGGAGTCATCGGCGCGTCCACATCCGCCGTGCCCACGAGCCCAATTGCGAGCACGAATACGAGCACCAACAGGGCCTCCAACGCGCCCTCGGCAGCGCAGCTGCAAGCAGCGCTCCTGGCCAGCACGGACTCCCCCGCCCTCGGAACCAGCCACTCCCTCGACTACCGCATCGGGATGAACCTCTACCCGACCAACGGCACCTGCGCTCCCATGGACCAACTCGCCCAGAAGATGCAGGACGGCGGCGCCGACTTCCCAGCCCCCACCGCGTCGATCGGCTTCGACCTCCCCTCGCCCGACGGAGGCTCCTCGTCGGACCTGCTCGGAGAGAGCGTCGAGTGCTACGGCAGCACCGAGGCCGCAGCACTGATCAGCCAGTTCCACGCGATGGAAGCCCAATGCCAGAAGCCCTTCCAAGCCCCCGAAGCCGGCTCCCCGTCGGACTCCTACACGGTCCAGCCGACGCCTGACCACGTCGCAGAGAACTGCGTCGAGTACTACTTCGACAAGGCCGGCCAGCAGCCGCACTACAGCTACGTCGTCGATCAGGTCGGCGGCCTGCTGCTGACGTTCTCGGCCTGGTCGCTGGACGGACCTCCGCCTCCGGTCGACGCCTCGCTGATCGCCGCGGCCGAGAAGAAGGCCCAAGCCGCCGACATCACCGGCTAACGCGATCTCACCCCGGCCTCCCCCGCGATCCCACCTCCCGGATACCCGACGGTAACAATCTCGCCGCAGCCCTTGCCAGCGCCGGACCGGTCTGCCAGTTTCACGGAACGAGGGACGCGACGCGGCCGATCGGTCCCGGCAAGGAACAACCACCTGTCGGGTTCTTGAGAGGTCACAGCATGAGCAGGCTTCATCGGGCGCGTACTCGTCTGCGCGCTCTTGTCACCGGCGCGATCCTGGTCCCCGTTCTCGCCGGTACCACCGCCGTCGTCGGCACCGGTGCCGCGCACGCGGCCACGCCGGGCGGGGCGCCGTGGGTCGTCTCCGTCGGCGACAGCTACATCTCCGGGGAGGCCGGCCGGTGGGCCGGCAACACCAACGACAGCAGCTCGGAGATCGACGCGCTGGGCCCGACGGCCTACTACGACAACCCGGGGCACACCGCCGAGACCATCCCGCGCTGCCACCGGTCGCAGTCCGCTGAGATCTACATCGGCGGCGGCGTGAACGGCCTGAACCTGGCGTGCAGCGGCGCCGAGACGGCGACGTACACCGACAGCGGCAACTTCAAGCCGGGCCTGGACTTCTACAACTCCGGCGGCAACCAGGGCCAGGCCCTGATGCTGCAGAACTTCGCCGCCACGCACAAGGTCACCATGGTCGCGGTGTCGATCGGCGGGAACGACTTCAACTTCTCCTCGATCGTCACCACCTGCGTCGAGGACTTCCTGACCACGCCGTCGTGGTGGCCCTCGTACTGCAGCCAGGACTCCTCGGTGACCGGCAACTTCTCGGCGTCCAACGTCGCCACGGTCACCACGCACATCGCGCAGGCGCTGCAGAACGTGCACCAGGCCATGGCCAACGACGGCTACGCCGACGGCGACTACACGATCCTCGTGCAGAACTACCCCTCGCCGATCCCGAACGGCTCGGGCTTCCGCTACTCGCAGTCCGGCTTCACGCGCCAGTCCACCGGCGGCTGCGGATTCTGGAACACCGACGCCAACTGGGCCGACGGCACGGCGCTGCCGACGATCTCCGGCGCGGTCTCCAACGCGGTCGCGCAGAGCGGGCTGAGCAACGTGCGCAAGCTCGACATCTCCTCGGCCTTCAACGGCCGCCGGCTCTGTGAGAACACCGTCGGCCTGCTGGAAGAGGAGGGCCTGAACTCCTGGACCAACCCGGGCGCGGTCAACCAGACCGAGTGGGTCAACCAGATCCGCACGGTCACCACGATCGGCAGCAGCCCGTACTACATCCAGGAGTCGCTGCACCCGAACTACTGGGGCCAGCTCGCCCTGCGCAGCTGCGTGCGCCAGGCCTACAACAACGGCGCGGTGCGCGGCGGAAGCTGCACGATCGCCGGGACGGGTTTGGACGGTAACGGCGATCCGGTGATGTCGCTGCACTAGGCAGCGATCGTCTCTTCTTCCCGGGGGCGATGGCGCCCTCACGCCATCGCCCCCGGGGATGTCAGTGAGCATCAGAGGCTGAACACCTCACGCAGCACGTCCGCCAATTCGGCCTTCGCATCGCTTGCCCCGCCGCCCGAGCGCCAAGCGACGAATCCGTCCGGCCGCACCAGCACCGCACCGTCCGGCTCGATGCCGTAGGCCTGCTGCCAATAAGTGTCCGTATTCGGCGCGTGGCACTCCAGCGGCACCCCGACCTCCGCCGCCACCGGCGCCGCAGCCGCGTGCCACGCGCTGTCGTGCGCTGTCAGCAACACCGGGACGCGCTCGAACAGGTCGAGGGTCGACACCTTCGCGTCGTCCCCGTCCAGCCACAGGTGCGGGGCTCTCGTCCCGGGCTCGCCGGTAGCCGCGAAGTTCTCGGGAACGGTCGGCGCCTGCACATTCGCCCCGACAAGAGCGCCTGCCGTATACCGATAGCCGAGCACGGCCGGCAGCATCGACGTCCGACCCGGACCACCGCCAGGCGCGTCGAAGCCTGGGTGGCGGTGCTCGGCCGAGCGGAGCACCGCGCGCGAGGCCGTCTCCACGGCCACCGGCCGACGCTCGGCCCCGTACGACTCCAGCAGCTCCGGTCCCGCCCAACCGCCCAGCACCGCGGCCAGCTTCCACGCGAGATTGTGCGCGTCCTGGATGCCGGTGTTCGAACCGAACGCACCGGTGGGAGGCATTTCGTGTGCTGAGTCACCGACTAGGAAGACCCGGCCGGAGTGGTACCGGTCGGCCACGCGCTCGGCCGCGTGCCAGGGTGCGCGGCCGGTGATCTCCACCGGTAGATCGGGGACGCCGGCGGCCGCTCGGATGTGCGCCGCGCACCGCTCGTCGGTGAAGTCCTCGATCGTCTCGCCGCGGTCGGGATGCCACGGCAGGTGGAAGACCCAGTTCTCGCGGTTGTCCACCGGGAGCAGCGCGCCGGCGCCGTCGGGGTTGGTCACGTAACAGGCGATGAACAACCGGTCCCCCACCACCTCGGCGAGCCGGCTCGACCGGAAGGTGACGCTGACGTTGTGGAACAGGTCGCCGCGTCCGCTCTGGCTGATGCCGAGCCGTTCCCGGATCGGGCTGCGGGGTCCGTCGGCGGCCACCAGAAAGTCGGCGTGGACCGTGCTGCGCTTTCCGGTAGAACGCTCAACCAGTTCCGCGGTGACGCCGCCGCCGCCATCACCGCTACCGCCGCCATCACCGTCGCCGTCCTGTTCGAACGAGACCAGCTCGGTGCCGAAGCGGACCGTGCCGCCCAGATTCTCCGCGTGCCGCAGCAGCACCGGTTCGAGATCGTTCTGACTGCACAGACACCACGCGGCGGGGCTGAACCCGGCCGTCCGGCCGCCCGGATCGATCTGCCGGAACAACCACTCCTGCTCGGTCCCGGCGAGGGTGTCGGCTTGCAGGATGCCGTGGTTGTCGCGCAGGACTGACGCCGCCTGCCGGATGTCGGCGTCCACGCCGGCGACCCGGAACAGCTCCATGGTCCGCAGGTTGTTGCCGCGGCCCCGCGGGTGGTGCGAGGTCCGGGCGTGCCGCTCGACCAGCAGGTGGGGGACGCCGAGGCGGCCCAGGAACACCGACGTCGACAGGCCCACGAGGGAGCCTCCGACGACGAGGACCGGCACCCGGTGCGCGCTTGGCTGGTTCACGGCGTGGCTCCATTCGTGGCGTTGCCCGGCGGTCGCCGGCGACCGCCGGGCAGTTCTCGGCGGCTCCCGGCAGACCTCTCCCCTTCTCCATCCCCCGCGAGCGTCCCGATTGTGCGAATTTCGCCCGGATGGATGCGAATCGTCGCGCCATCCGGATACCTCGGAAACGATCTGGTGGTCAGGCAACCCGAAAGAGAGACCGACCATGGCTCAGCCGTCTCCCGTCCTCGACGAGCGCGCCCGCCCGACGACCGACTCCCGCTTGCGGGTCGTCCTGTTGCTGGATGTGCAAGACGGCGCGCAACAACGCTTCCTCGACGCCTACGAGCAGATGCGGTACCAGGTCTCGGCCGTGCCGGGACATGTGATGGACCAGCTCTGCCAGTCCACCGAGGACCCGTCGCGCTGGCTGATCACCAGCGAGTGGGAGGCCGCCGAGCCGTTCCTGAGCTGGCTGGACAGCCCGGAGCACCGCGAGGTCGTCAGACCCCTGAGCAGCTGCGTCCGGGATACCAGATCCCTGCGTTTCACCGTGTTCCGGGAGACCTTCGGCAAGCGGGGCGTCGACAGCGCCCTGCCGCCGAGGGAGCGCAGCGGATCGGCGCACCCCGTGGCGCTCGGGCCCGGACCGGACGGCATCACCCGGCACGCACTCACCTTCGCCGTGAAGCCCGGCAGCGAACAGACCGTCGCCGGCATCCTCGCCGGCTACGCCTCCCCCGCGGCCAAGGTCGACGACACCACCCGGCTGGTCCGCACCTCCCTGTTCATGCGCGGCAACCAGGTGGTCCGTTCGGTCGAGGTGATCGGCGACCTGGTCGCGGCCCTGCGCCACGTCGCCGCGCAGCCCGAGGTGAGGGCGGTCGAGGAAGCGATCAATCCGTATCTGGAACAGGCCCGGGATCTGAGCGACCCGCTGTCAGCCAGAGGCTTCTTCCTGCGCGCCGCGCTTCCTGCCGTCCGTCACCACGCGCGCGCCAAGCAGCCCGCGTCCGCGCAGGAGCCGAGCCGGTACGCGTTCTCCTATCCGGCGCGGCCGGGCTGCGGCGCCGCGACCGCCGAATTCCTGTCCCGCCAAGACAAGGCGGCCGTGAACGACTCGGGCTCGCCGCTCGTGCGCAGCACCGTGTTCCAGCGCGAGGACTGCGTGGTCCGGCTGGTCGACCTGACCGTGCCGCCGCAGACCGATCCGGCAACCGCACTCGGCATCACCGCTCCGCGAGCCGGCGCCGTGCTGGCCCGGCTGCTCAGGTCCGCGCCGGAGCTGCGCGACGACGCCGGCCGCCGGGCCGCGCTGGCCGGCTGGGAGCTGACGCCGATCACCGACCGGCGCTCGCCGCAGTCCTGACGGCCAGGCCCGACAAGCAGGCCCGACAAGCCGGCCTGACAAACGGGCCTGACAGCGGACCTGACAAGCGGGCCCGACGCCCGATCTGCGAACACTGCGAACACTGCGAAACCGCGAACACCCGACACCCGGTGCCGGGCCACCCGAAGCGCAAGGGGAAGTTTGCCATGACCACGCACCTGCCTGTCGTCGTCAATGTCAGCGACGCTCCGTCGAACCGCCGGCGCGGCGGAGATCTGCGGGCCATGCTCACGCCGTCCGCGGTCGGCGCGACGAGCGGGTTCATGGGCGTCGCCATCGTGCAGCCCGGCGAACGCATCGGCGAGCACTACCATCCCTTCTCCGAGGAGTTCGTCTTCGTCGTCAGCGGCGACCTCGTGGTCGATCTGGACGGCACGCCCCAGCCGCTGCGCCCGGACCAGGGCCTGATGATCCCGATCGGCATGCGCCACCGGTTCCGCAACGTCGGCACCACCGAGGCGCGCCTGGTGTTCCACCTCGGCCCGCTGGCCCCGAGCCCGGAGCTCGGCCACGTGGACACCGAGCAGGAGGACGCGCCGGTACCGGCGGAGGCTGTCCGATGACGAGCCCCGCGATGGCCACCCGCCGGGCGGCGGTGACGGGGATCGGCGTGGTGGCGCCCGGGGCGACGGGCGTCCCGGCGTTCTGGGACCTGCTCTCGGCCGGCCGCACCGCCACCCGCGCCATCACCTTCTTCGACGCCGAGGGCTTCCGCTCCCGCATCGCCGCCGAGTGCGACTTCGACCCCGCCGCCGGCGGCCTGAGCGCCGAGGAGATCGACCGCAACGACCGCTACGTCTGGTTCGCGCTGGCCGCCGCGGCCGAGGCGATCCAGGACAGCGGCCTGGACCTCGCCGCCGCCGATCCGTGGCGGCTCGCGGTGTCGCTGGGGACCGCGGTCGGCGCCACGACCCGGCTGGAGCACGACTACGTCGCGGTCAGCGCCGAGGGCCGGGCCTGGGACGTCGACCACCAGAAGGCCGGTTCCTACCTCGCGCGCGCCTTCGCGCCGAGCACCCTGGCCTCGGCGGTGGCCGAGCGTTTCGGTGCCTCAGGGCCCGTACAAACGGTCTCCACCGGCTGTACCTCCGGCCTGGACGCCGTCGGCTACGCCGCGCAGGCGATCGAGGACGGCCGGGCCGACGTGGTCATCGCAGGGGCCTGTGACTCCCCGATCTCGCCGATCACCGTGGCCTGCTTCGACGCGATCAAGGCCACCTCGGCCCGCAACGACGACCCCGAGCACGCCTCCCGGCCGTTCGACGCGGGCCGGGACGGCTTCGTGCTCGGCGAGGGCGGCGCCGTGCTGGTCCTGGAGGAGCTGGAACACGCACGCCGACGAGGCGCTCAGATCTACGCGGTGCTCAACGGCTTCGCGACATTCGGCAACGCGCACCACATGACCGGGCTCACGCAGGAGGGCCGGGAGATGTCCGAGGCGATCGACCGCGCCCTGGACCACGCCCGGCTCGACCCGGCGGACGTGGACTACGTCAACGCCCACGGCTCGGGCACCAAGCAGAACGACCGCCACGAGACCGCCGCCGTGAAGCGCTCACTCGGTGCGCACGCGTATCAGACCCCGATGAGCTCGATCAAGTCGATGGTCGGGCACTCGCTCGGGGCCATCGGCGCGATCGAGCTGGCCGCCTGCGCGCTGGCGCTGCGCCACGGTGTCGTGCCGCCGACAGCCAACTACAGCAAGCCCGATCCAGAGTGCGATCTGGACTACGTCCCGGGCAGCGCACGCGAACTCCCGCTGCGCCATGTCCTGTCGGTCGGCAGCGGCTTCGGCGGCTTCCAGTCGGCCGTGGTGCTCAGCCGCGAAGGAGCCTCCTTATGAACGGCTCCGCGGGCCGCCGACGCGCGGCGATCACCGGGATCGGGGTGGTGGCGCCCAACGGCGTCGGCACCGACGACTTCTGGAAGGCCACGTGTCAGGGCACTTCCGTACTCGCCCCGATCGATCGGGAGGGCTGCGAGCAGTTCCCGCTGCGGATCGCAGGCCTGGTCAGGGGATTCGATCCGGCGCAGTTCGTCGAGGACCGGGTTTTGGTCGCGACCGACCGCTTCACGCACTTCGCTTTGGCCGCCGCCGGCATGGCGCTCGACGACTCGGGACTGCCGATCGATCCGGACGGCGACCCCTTCGGCATCGGCGTGGTGACGGCGGCCGGCTCGGGCGGCGGCGAGTTCGGCCAGCGCGAGCTCCAGCAGCTGTGGAGCCAGGGCCCGCACCATGTCGGGCCGTACCAGTCGATCGCCTGGTTCTACGCGGCGAGCACCGGGCAGATCTCCATCCGCGGCGGGTTCAAGGGGCCCTGCGGGGTGGTCGCCAGCGACGAGCCCGGCGGCCTGGACGCGCTCGCCCACGCCGCTCGTGACGTCGTGCGAGGCACCAGCGCGGTGGTGGTCGGCGCGGCCGAGGCGCCGATCGCGCCGTACTCGATGGTGTGTCAGCTCGGGTATCCCGAGCTGAGCACCGCCGCCGAGGCCGAGCAGGCGTATCTGCCTTTCGCGAAGCAGGCCGACGGATTCGTGCCGGCCGAAGGCGGTGCCTTCTTCGTGCTCGAAGACGAGACAACCGCGCGGGCTCGCGGCGCACGGATCAGGGCGGTGGTCGCCGGGCACGCCGCGACGTTCACCGGCGCGTCCCGGTGGGCCGAGTCGCGGGAAGGACTCGCGCACGCCATGCGGAGTGCGCTCGCCGAGGCCGACTGCCCGCCGGAGGACGTGGACGTCGTCTTCGCCGACGCGCTCGCGGTGCCCGAGGCCGACCGTGCCGAGGCCCTGGCGCTGGCCGACGTGCTCGGTGCGCACGCCGCGCGGGTCGCGGTGACCGCACCAAAGGCGGGTATCGGCCGGGCTTACTGCGGGGCCTCGGCGCTCGACACGGCCGCCGCCGCGCTGGCCCTGGAACAGGGGCTGATCCCGCCGACGCCGAACGCCGGCGGCTGCGCGTACGACCTGGACCTGGTCACGGGTTTCGCCCGGACCACCGCGCCGCGCACCGCGCTGGTGCTCAGCAGGGGGCTGATGGGCTCCAACTCCGCTCTGGTCCTCAGAGCCGACTCAAGGTCCTGACAGTCCCGACGACCCCACAACCGTCCCGGCAGGGACATGACGAATGGAGCCATCCCATGACCGTCGAACTGACCTCCACGGACCTGGCCACACTGCTGAAGCAGAAGGCCGGGGTCACCGTCAGCCCGCTGGACCTGGACCGGCCGGGCGCCACCTTCGAGGACTTCGGGGTGGACTCGCTCGGGCTGCTGGCCGTCGTCGGGGAGCTGGAGAACCGGCACGGCCGGTCGATGACGTCCGCGGAGACCTCCAAGTCCTCGGCCGAATTCCTGCAAGCCGTGAACCTCTCGTTAAAGGAAGGGTCCTGACATGCCCGGACACACCGACAACACCGTCGTCATCAACGCCCCGCTGGATCTGGTGTGGCAGATCACGAACGATCTGGAGAACTGGCCCAGCCTGTTCAGCGAGTACGCCTCCGTGGAGGTGCTGGACCGCACCGGCGAGCACACGCGCTTCCGGTTGACGATGCATCCCGATGAGAACGGCAAGGTCTGGAGCTGGGTCTCCGAGCGCGAGACGGACCGGGAGGCGCAGGCCGTCCGCGCGCGCCGGGTCGAACCCGGGCCGTTCGAGTACATGGACATCCGGTGGGAGTACGGCGAGGTCCCCGAGGGCACCAGCATGCGCTGGATCCAGGACTTCGCGATGAAGCCGACCGCGCCGGTGGACGACGCGGGAATGACCCAGCGGATCAACAAGAATTCCCTGATCCAGATGGACCTGATCCGCGAGAAGGTCGAGAAGCGCGCGGCGGAGGTGTGACAGCCGTGCATCGCACCCTCATCGTGGCCCGGATGAAGCCGGGTTCCGCGGACGGTATCGCAGAGGTCTTCGCCGACTCCGACCGGGGAGAGCTGCCGGACCTGATCGGGGTCCGGGGTCGCAGCCTGTTCCAGTTCGGCGACGTGTACCTGCACCTGATCGAGTCCGAGCAGCCGGCCGGGCCGCAGGTCGCGCGGCACGCGGGGCATCCGGAGTTCCGGTCCGTCAGCGAACGGCTGGCCGCGTACGTCAACGCCTACGACCCGGAGACCTGGCGCGAGCCCAAGGACGCCATGGCCCGCGAGTTCTACCGCTGGGACCGGGCCGGCTCGGGCCACGGGCCATGACCGCCGTCGAGGGCGCGCGGGAGTCTTCGGCGTCGCACTGGGTGCGGTGCGAGGGCTGCGAAGGGCTGCTCTACGCCAAGCGCTTCATCAGGATGCTGAAGGTCTGCCCGGAGTGCGCGCGGCACGGACGGCTGACCGCGCCCGAACGGCTCGACCAGCTGCTCGACCCCGGATCGGCCGTACCGATCCGGGGCGGTCCGACGGTGCACGATCCGCTGGAGTTCGTGGACAGCCGGCCGTATCCGGACCGGTTGCGGGACGCCAGGGCCGACACCGGGTTGTCCGATGCCGCGGTCTGTGCCAGTGGCCTGATCGAGGGGCATCCGGTGGTGGCCGCGGTGATGGACTTCCGGTTCCTCGGCGGCAGCCTCGGGTGCGCGGTCGGCGCGATGATCGCTCAGGCTGCTGCGACGAGTCTGGCACGCCGGGTCCCGCTGCTGGTCGTGACCGCCTCCGGCGGGGCCAGGATGCAGGAGGGCGTGCTATCGCTGATGCAGATGGCGAAGACCGCGCAGGCGTTCGCGGCGTTGGACGAGGCCGGGATCCTGACGGTGTCGCTGATCACGGATCCGACGTACGGAGGGGTGGCGGCGTCGTTCGCGAGCCTGGCCGACGTCATCTTCGCCGAGCCCGGGGCGCGGATGGGGTTCGCCGGGCCGCGGGTGATCGAGCAGACGATCGGCGAGCGGCTGCCGGAGGGGTTTCAGACTGCTGAGTTCCTGCTGCGGCACGGGATGGTGGACGACGTCGTGCCTCGGGCCGGGCTTCGGCCGGCGTTGGCCCGGGTGTTGAGCATCGGCGATCGATCCGATCCAGCCCCGGGCACACCTCCCACCGTCGTCGGGGGCGCCGATGAGGCGATCTTCCGCACGGCCGACCAGCTGATCGAGCGCCCGCCCTGGGACACCGTGCGTCTGGCGCGCCATCCCGAGCGCCCGACCACGCCGGACTACATCCGGCACGTCGTCGACGACTTCCAGGAGCTGCACGGCGACCGCCTGGCCGAGGACTGCCCGGCCATCGTCGGCGGGACCGGCCTGGTCGCCGGGATCCCGGTGATGCTGATCGGCCACCACAAGGGCGGACCGGATCTCACCGAGCGCCGGCGGCGGCGGTTCGGCATGGCGACCCCGGCCGGCTACCGCAAGGCGGCGCGGCTGATGCGGATGGCCGCCAAGCTCGGGCTCCCGGTCGTCACGCTGATCGACACGCCGGGGGCGAATCCGGGTCCTGATGCCGAGCGGGCCGGGCAGGCGGTCGCGATCGCCGAGAACCTGCGGCTGATGGCGCGGCTGCCGGTGCCGATCGTGGCCGTGCTGACCGGCGAGGGCGGCAGCGGCGGGGCGCTGGCGCTGGCGGTGGCCGACCGGGTGCTGGTGAGCGCGAACGGGATGTACTCGGTGATCAGCCCGGAGGGCTGCGCCGCGATCCTGTGGAAGGCGCCGGAGGCGGCGACGGCGGCGGCCGCGGCGTTGCGAGTGCAGGCCGGCGACCTGCTGCGGCTCGGGATCGTCGACGGGGTCGTGCCGGAGCCGCCGGACGGCGCGCACCGGGACTCCGCCGGGGCGGCGGTGCTGCTGGAGAGCGCGTTGAAGACGACGCTTCAGGAGCTCATGCCCTGGGACCCGAAGCGGCTGATCGCCGAGCGCAGAGACCGTTTCCACCGGTTCGGGACCGAAGCGGTCCTGCCGGCGGGACCCGAGGAAAGGAGCAGGCCGTGACCACCGACCTCAGGGACGAGGCTGCCAAGAACGGCGTGGTGCGACGCCACGCGACGGGGGTGATGCGGGCTGCGGCGGTCGGGCCGGAGACGGCTGATCTGGCGGCGATGTGCCACCACGTCGCGGATCTGGCTCGGACGCGGCCCGAGCCGCCGAGCCGGATCCGGTTGGAGCATCTGGGGACGGCATTGGAGATCGAGTGGCCTTCGCCGCCTGTAGAGCGAGGCGCGCCTGTATCAGTGCCCGGAGTTGATCTGGAACCTTCTTCACCACACACGGATTCTGTCGCTGCCGATGCTGCCGACGACGGGCTCCAGCGCGTGTGCGCGCCGATGATCGGCACGTTCTACCACTCCCCCGAGCCGGGCGCGCCGCCGTTCGTGGCGGTCGGCGACAGCGTCGTGCCGGGGCAGCGGATCGGGATCCTCGAGGTGATGAAGATGATGAGTCCGGTCGAGGCCCAGGTCGCCGGGATCGTGCGGGAGGTCCTGGTGCCGGACGGCGGCGCGGTGGAGTTCCAACAGCCGCTGATCGTCGTCGAGCCGGCCAGCGAGCGCTGAGCGCCGTGTTCGGGACCGTGCTGATCGCCAACCGGGGCGAGATCGCCCTGCGGGTCGCCCGCACCTGCCGGGAGCTGGGCATCCGCACCGTGGCCGTGCACTCCACCGCGGACCGGGAGTCCGCGGTGGTGCGCTTCGCCGACGAGTCCGTGCAGATCGGACCGCCGCCGGCGAAGGCCAGCTACCTGCACATGCCCTCGGTCATGGAGGCGGCGCTACGCACCGGCGCCGACGCGATCCACCCCGGGTACGGCTTCCTGTCGGAGGACCCTGATTTCGCAGAGGTCTGCGAGGCGCACGGGATCACGTTCATTGGTCCGCCGCCGCACGTCATCGAGAAGCTCGGCGACAAGGCCCTGGCCCGGGCGCTGATGGCCGAGGCCGGACTGCCGGTGCTGCCGGGCTCGGTGGGCGCCGTGACCGGGCTGGCCGAGGCCCGCAAGGTCGCCGACGAGATCGGATACCCGCTGATCCTCAAGGCGGTGGCCGGCGGCGGCGGACGCGGCATCGCGGTGGTCCGGGCCGGCGACCAGCTGACGCAGGCCTTCCGCCAGACCAGCGCGCACGCTCGCGCCGTCTTCGGCGACGACCGGCTGTATGTGGAGCGCTTCGTCGAGGACGCGCGCCACATCGAGGTGCAGGTACTGTGCGACCGGCACGGGGCGGCGGTGCATCTCGGCGAGCGGGACTGTTCGGTCCAGCGCAGGTATCAGAAGCTGATCGAGGAGGCGCCGGCGCCGAACCTGCCCGACGCGCTGCGTACGGAGATGTGCGACGCGGCGGTGCGCGGGGCGCTGGCGGTGGGGTATGTCGGCGCGGCGACGTTCGAGTTCGTACTCGCGGCGGACGGCGCGTTCCACCTGATGGAGGTCAACTGCCGGCTGCAGGTGGAGCACCCGGTCACCGAGATGACTACGGGGATTGATCTGGTGCGCGAGCAGCTGCTCATCGCGGCCGGGCTGCCGCTGGGCTTCGAACAGAAGGACGTCACGCCGAGGGGCTGGGCGATCGAGAGCCGGGTGAACGCCGAGGACCCGGACCAGGACTTCGCACCGGCACCGGGGCTGCTGACGGAGTTCGTGCCGCCGGGCGGCCCGTTCGTCCGCGTGGACTCGCACGCCTACCCGGGGTGGCTGGTGGGGCCGGACTACGACTCGCTGCTGGCCAAGACGGTGGTCTGGGCGCCCGACCGGGACCAGGCGCTGGCCAGGATGGACCGCGCGCTCGGGGAGTTCCGCGTGGAGGGGCGGGGGCTGCGGACGACGATCGGGTTCCTGCGCGAGATCCTCGCGCACCCCGCGCATCGGGCCGGGCGGCATACGACGGGGTTCGTCGCGGAGATGGCGGCGGAGCGGGCCAAGTAGGCAGGGCGCGCTCGCTCGCTTCTCGCCGCACGCCGCACGGCCTACCTCGCACCGCACTGTGCACCCCCGCGCACCGCACTGTGCATCCCCGCACCGCACCTCGTGCCGCCGCAGTTCGCCTCGCCGTTGCGCGTCGCATCGCCGCGCCTCGCCGTGCTGTGCCGCGCTGTGCCCCGCCGTGCCTCGCCGTGCCTCGCCGTGCCGGGCCGTGCCGTGCCGGGCCGCGTCGTGCCGTGCCGGGCCGTGCCGGGCCGTGCCGCGCCGCGCCGCGCCCTGCGGAGCCTCGCCTAGCGTCGCAGGATCCTGCCGCGCGCCGCTCCCCTACCTCCGCGCAAATCAGCATTCCCCCAGGTCACATCCAGAGTTCAAACATTCGCTTGACAGGGTTGCGCGATCCGGGCCATGCTTCTAACTGTTCAAGCGAGCGCTTGATTTAATAACTTGGGAGAAGGCCATGAAGTCGCTCACCCGCAAGACGATCGTCACCGCCGCCGCCGTCGCCAGCCTGACCGGCGTGGCCGTCGCCGCCGCGCCGGCGCAGGCCGCGAGCCCGGCCGGCGTCACGCAGTCGCACGCGGCCCTGAGCCGCGGCCAGCTTGCCGCGCTGCCGCTCACCAATCGGCACCTGACCGCGCACGAGATCGCCAACCTCGCTGTGGTGCTGGGCGCCTACCACGATGCCGAGGGCAAGAGCCTGAATGTGAAGGCGTTCATCAACAGCTTCACCAAGGACGGCGTCTTCAACGACAAGGTCGCCGGCCAGAGCTACCAGGGCCAGGCCCTCGGCGATGTGCTGACCCGCATGGCCGGCATCTTCCCCGACGTGCACCGCGACCTGAAGAGCATCACGGTCAACGGCGACACGGTCACGCTCGAACTGTCGATCCAGGGCACCTTCGAGGGTCCGGCGCAGACTCCGGCCGGCGTCCTGAAGCCGAACGGCGCGCGGATCGACGCCCCGACCGCTGACTTCTGGTACCTGCACGACGGGAAGATCACGAAGTTCGACTGCTTCGTCGGCTACACCGACATGTACGCGCAGATGGGCGTCAACCTCGACTGGGCCGGCGCGGTCGCCAAGGGGTGAGCGGGTCCCGTAGCCCGAACGGCGTACCACCCGGCGGCGGACCGCCACCGCGCGCGGCATGTTGGCACCAGCCCGACACCCCGGCAGGACAGGAGCTGGCTCGATGGACGTCCAGTACAGGCACCCCAGCCGAGCCAGCCGCCGCGAGTTCGAAGCACGCCAGGCCCGGCAGCTGCGCAACCGCAAGGTCGGCGCCGCTGTCGGCGGCCTGTCGGTGGCGGTGACCGCCGCGTTGGCGGTCCTGCGTGCGGCCGGGGTCGGCGGGCCGTCGTCCGGGGCGGGTCGGACCGCCGGCCGGAGCTGAGAGGGTCTAGCCGGCGGCCCGCGCCTCCAGCGCCGCGACCGCCTCGGCGACGGCCCCGGGGCTGTTGACCGACGTCAGGTGCTGAGCGCCGGGGATGACGGTCGGGGCCGGGGCGCCGATCCGGGCCGCGGTGGTCTGCGGCGAGCTCGGGTCGTAGGAGGAGTCGGCGCCGCCGAACACGACCGACTTCGGGATCGGCAGCGTGGCCAGTTCGGCGAGGCGGGCCGGCGGGAGCCCCGCGACCCCGAGGTTGACCATGCTCCACAACGCTTCCTCGGCGCCGGGCACCTCCAGCGGACGGCGCCACTGGTCCAGCCCCGCGGCGTCCAGCTTGGGGCAGCCCGAGCCGCACGTGGCGCCATAGATGGCGCGGACGATTGTGTCGGAACGGATCGCCAGCCGCATCAGGGTCGTGCGATACGGGTTGAGGAACAGGTGCGTGAGCGGCGTCTTCTGCCCCGCGCCGGTCGCCAGACCGTCCCCGTCGAGGAACATGACGCCGCTGACCTCGCCGGGCTTGTCCAGCGTCGCGAGCGCCGCCACGGCCGCCCCGCTGGAGTGGCCGACGAGCAGCGGCTTGTCCAGGTGCAGGGCCTCGATGAACGCGTCGAGCTGGCGTGCCTGGTGGCCGACGTCGAACGGCGCGACGCGCTGCGTGTAGCCCCAGCCGTCGATGTCGAGCGCGTAGACCCGGTGCCCCTGCGCGGCGAGGAGCGGCGCGAGGTACTGCCAGGTGTCGGCGGACTCGACGAAACCGTGGACGAGGACGATCGGCGTGCCGCTCGTGCCCCATTCGCGGTAGCGGGTCGAGACGTCGCCGGCCTGGACGTAGGTCAGGCCGGCCGGCACGGAGGCGCGGCCGTTCGTGGCGGCGTTGTACGCGGTGGACAGGAAGGTGCTGGCGACGAACAGCACGGCGACGGTCTTCGCGGCCCGGCGCAGCCAGCGTCTGCGGCGGCTGCGGTAGGGAATGAGCCGGACCGGCTCGGTCGGCTCGGTCGGCTCGGTCGACGCCGCCGCCGACGACGCCGGATCTTCGGGCGGGTCCTCGTCGAGGAGATCCGTCGCAGTCACGTCCACCTGGTTGACGATAACCGACGGCGTGCCGTCAGCTCTCGCCTGACAGCACGCCGCGTGTGCCGAGCCGACCGCGAAAGGCCTGCTCGCGTTCCTCTAGCTCCTCCTCAAACAGTTCCTACTCAAGTGAGAACTTCTGCGCCGCGGACTGGTTACAGGTGTAGATCTGCAACTGCGTCCCGCTCGCGGTGTTGTCGCTCGGGTCGTCGAGGCACAGGCCCGACTGCGGGTTGAACAGCGAGCCGTCGGACCGCGACTGCCAGACCTGGCCGCCGACGCCGTTGCAGTCGTACAGCTCGACCTTCGTGCCGACCGCAGTGCCGTTGCCGTCGATGTCCAGGCAGCGGCCCAGGGTCTCCAGCGAGCCGTTCGCGTTGTGGTACCAGTGCTGGTCGGCGGCGTAGGGCTGGCAGTCCCACAGCTGGACGTGCGTGAGGTTGCCGCCGTTGTCGTCGCCGGCCACGTCCACGCACTGGTTGCCGGGGCCGTTGACGGTGCCGCCGCCGTTGACCGAGAACTGCTGCGCGGTGGTGTTGTTGCAGGTGTAGATCTGCAGCTGGGTGCCGTTGGAGGTGTTGCCGCTCGGGTCGTCGAGGCAGAGCCCTGACTGCGGGTTCAGCAGCGAGCCGTTGCTCTGCTGGATCCATTTCTGGCCGCCGACGCCGTTACAGTCCCACAGCTCCACCTTGGTGCCGACCGCGGTGCCGTCGCCGTCGATGTCCAGGCAGCGCCCCAGGGTCTCCAGCGAGCCGTCGGAGTTGTGCGTCCAGTGCTGGTCGATGGCGTTCGGCTGGCAGCTCCAGAGGTTGACCTGGGTCAGGTCGCGGCCGGAGTCGTCGCCGAGGACGTCCACACACTGGCCGCCGGTCAGGGTGATGGTGCCGCCGGAGGACTGCGGGCTGCCGCCGCTGTTGCCGCTGTAGTTCTGCGCGACGATGTTGGCCTGGACGGCGGCGTCGGCGGCGTCGCTGGGCACGCCGGCGGTCATCACGCCTTCGAAGAAGGTCCCCATGTCGCTGTTGCTGTTGTCCCCGCCGGTGCCGAGGACGATCGCGCCTTCCAGCGACATCGGCGTGTAGCCGTTCGGTGGCAGTGAGCCGTTGTACCAGATGCTCAGCCCGCCGGATTGCGAGTTCCCGCCCTCGACCTCGAACGTCGACTGGTTGTTGCTCTTCACCATCCCGGTGACGAACTCGCTGTTGTTGCCGGTGTTCCCGAGGTTGCTGCCCGCACCGGTGTAGAGCCCGTTCTCCAGGTCGCCCTGAACCCACGGACCGCTGCCGGCGCATGGGCTCTGCCCGCATCCGGTGCCTATGTAGACCGACTCCATGTGGCCGTTGCCGGTGTCCTGGTTGTTGGTCTCGGCGTTGCCGTAGTCGAAGCAACAGCCGTTGTTGACGTGCGTGCCGCTGGCGACCATGTACGCGCCCTGAGGTTGGCCGCCGACGGGTACCGCCCTGGTGTTGTCGTCCCGGTAGCCGACGCCGGGCCCGACGTACAGGCCGTAGGCCTTGGAGCCGTTGACGAGGATGTGCGCGGCGTTGGCGTTCGCCGCGACGTCCGGATTCGGTGCCGCGCCGCCGCCGCCCTCGATGGTGAGGTCGTTGTGCTGCGGCGACTGGTCGTAGACCTTGTTGATCGTGCAGGCGGTCTGCACGCAGAAGACGTCCTGCGAATCAGCGTTCGCATAGCCGCCGGCCGAGGTCAGGCCGACGTCCATGGTGGCGCCGTCGGAGGCGCGCCGGACCTGGTAGAGCGGCCCGTTGTAGGACGCGTAGAGCGCCCGGACCGTGCTGTGCGCGGCCACGCACGGGGTTCCCGCGGAGGCGTAGATGTCGCAGGGTTCTTGCGAACCCGCGGCCCGGGCGGCGCCGGGGCCGGTGGTGAGGACGCCGAGGATGAGGAGCACGACCGCGCCGATCGACATCGCGAGGCGGTGCCAGAGGCGCGCGTGCGGCACGGCGCCCCGGTCGGCGGGGCGGGCAGGTGGAGATGAACGCATGGGCGATGCTCCCTGGGGACGGGGATACACGTAGCCTTACAACCACGCGGCCGGTCGACGGCACGCGCGGCTGGACACCCCGAGGGTGTGGGTAAGCGTCCGAACGGCACGGTACGGCGGGCGTTGCTTTCCGTCAATAAGTGCTCTGTTTTGCAGATCGATGTTCGATCTTTACGAATCCATGGGGTCCCGGGACATTGACGCAAGACTGCCGGGTTTCCATACTCTGAGGCGACCCGCGTTTCGTAAACGTTTCCGGCTCGCCCCCCACACCCCCACACACGCACCTCCCCCACAATCGGTGCACACCGCTCCCGAGGAGCGCCTCATGATGAATCGCAGAAAGCTGCTGTCCTCCGCCGCCGCGATCGGCGGCGCCGCGCTCGGTCTGGGTACCGGCGCACTGGCCTTCCGGGCCTCGGCGACCACCCCCACGCTGCAGATCGCCCTGCAGAACACCACGACCTCGAACCAGGTCTACGCCTACGTCACCGGCCAGGCGATCGACAACAACAATGCCCTGATGCTGTTGGAGTCCGACGGGCACACGGTCTACTACCCGTCCTCGCCCGGCTCCCCCGGCAGCCCGCTTGGCGCCAACTGCGCGATCGCCCTCGGCGCGCCGGGCAGCGCCACCACGATCACCATCCCGCATATCGCCGGCGGCCGGATCTGGTTCTCCGTCGGCGCCCCGCTGACCTTCCTGCTGAACCCGGGCCCCGGCCTGGTCGAGCCGTCGGTGAGCAACCAGTCGGACCCCAACATCAACATCATGTGGGACTTCTGCGAGTTCACCTACAACGACGCGCAGATGTACGCCAACATCAGCTTCGTCGACTTCGTCTCGCTGCCGATCTCGCTGACCCTGACCAACGGCTCCGGCGGCACGCAGACCGCCGCCGGCCTGCCGGCCAACGGCCTGGACACCGTCTGCTCCGGCCTGAAAGCGCAGCACGCCTCCGACGGCGCCGGCTGGGACCAGCTGGTCGTCACCTCCGGCGGGGCCAACCTGCGCGCGCTGAGCCCGAACAACGGGATCGTCATCAACAGCTCGCTGTTCTCCGGGTACTACCAGCCCTACGTGAACCAGGTGTGGTCGCAGTACTCGAACCAGACCCTGACCATCGACACCCAGGCCTCCTGGGGCACCGTGACCGGCCAGGTCTCCGGCGGGCAGCTGAACTTCCCCGGCGTGGGCAGCTTCTCCCAGCCCTCGGCCGCCGACATCTTCAGCTGCAGCACCGGCCCGTTCGCCAACGCCGCCGGCGAGTTCGGCACGCTGATCGCGCGGATCAGCGCCGCGTTCAATCGCAGCACCCTGCTGATCGACGCCAACCAGCCCGACGGCGAGAACCCGGCGAACTACTACCGGAACGCGATCACCAACCACTACTCGCGGATCGCGCACGCGGCCAGCCTGGACGGCCGCGGCTACGGCTTCCCGTACGACGACGTCGCCCCGAACGGCGGCACCGACCAGTCCGGCGCGGTGTCCGACGGCAACCCGACGCTGCTGACGGTGGCAGTCGGCGGCGGCACCGCGACCGGGCCGGGCGGCGGCGGGCCGAGCCAGAGCTCCAGCTCCTCCAGCCCCTCCAGCGGCGGGGGCGGCGGCAGCGTCAGCGCGTACTCGACGATCCAGGCCGTGAGCTACAACTCGCACAACGGCACGCAGAACGAGGCCACGTCGGACTCCGGCGGCGGCCAGGACGTCGGCTGGATCGCGAACGGCGACTGGCTCGCGTACTCGAACGTCGACTTCGGCAGCGCCGGCGCGACGCAGTTCAAGGCGCGGGTCGCCTCCGGTGCCGCGTCCGGTGTCAGTGGCCTGGTTCAGGTGGCGCTGGACAGCCCGACGGCCGCGCCGATCGGCAGCTTCGCCCTCGGGAACACCGGTGGGTGGCAGTCGTGGGAGACGGTGCCGGCCAACATCGGCAGGGTCACCGGCGTGCACACGGTCTACCTGGTGTTCTCCAGCGGGCAGCCGGCCGACTTCGTGAACGTGCACTGGTTCACCTTCGCGCAGTCCTGATTCCCGTCTCCGCACGTCCCCGTTCCAGTCCGGCGTCCCAGGAGGTGCCCGGCATGCGCAGGATCCTGATTCTCATCACGGCCCTGGTCACGGCGATGGCTCCGCTGCTGCTCGGGACACCGACGCGGGCCGGCGCGGCGACCACCGTGTGCGCGCTGTACTGCGACACCCGCGATCCGTCGCTGGCCCAGCAGGAGACGTTCCCGACTCCGAACGTGTACGTGAACGGCCGCGTGGTCGAGCTGCACGTGGACGACGTCGACGGGATAGCCTGGGCCAGCATCGACGACGGCCAGCTCAACGACTCGGTCTGGATCGACCGGTCCTGGGACGCCGGCAGCAGCTGGGACGGCCTGCTGGGGAAGGCGTGGATCCCGAGCACGTGGACCGGTACTCGAACCCTGATGTACAACATGGCCGACCCGTCGAACCACCGGCGCGCGGTGGTGCGGGCCTGCGGTGACGCGAACGGCGTGGTGTGCACCGCCTGGGTTCACCTGCAGGTGTGCGCGGCACAGTGTGACGGCGCCGGCTCGGGCGGCTCGACCGGGAACACCTCGCCGGTGCCGGACACCACGCTGGCCGGCCGCGACATCGCGCTGCACGTCGACTCCGGCGGCATGGCGTGGGCGTCGATCTCCGGCGGCGCGGCCGGGGACGAGGTCTGGATGGACCGGTCGTGGGACGGCGGGGCGACGTGGCCGGACGGGTCGAGCGAGGGGCGGGTGAGCACGCCGTCCGGTGCGACGGGGACTCAGACTGCTGAGATCAACATCGACGATCCGCTCGGCAAGCTGTACGGCGGCGCGGTGCGGGCCTGCGGGCGTGCGGTGACCGGGCAGAACGGGAGCTGTACGTCGTGGGCGCGCGCCGATGCCGTGCCGACGCGAGCCGCCGCCGACGCGCTGATGTGGTCGTACGATCCGTACACCGCGTGGTGGCCGTCGAGCTGGTGGAATTCGGCGGTGGCGCTGACGTCGGTGATCGACTACATGCGGGCTTCGGGGGACACGTCGTACCAGTGGATCGTCGATCGGACGTTCCAGGTCAACAAGGTGGCGTTCCCGGCCGGGGCGCGGAGTTCGGACGCCATCCAGGGCGACTTCATCAGCCAGGCCACGGACGACACCGAATGGTGGGCATTGGCCTGGATCGACGCTTACGACCTGACGGGGAACCAGACGTATCTCAACGAGGCCGTCACCATCATGAACTATGTCAGTTCCCTGTGGGACACGAGCAGCTGCGGGGGCGGCGTCTGGTGGAACACGCAGAAGACGTATAAGAACTCGGTGACGAACGCGCTGTATGTGGACCTGACGGCCGCGCTGCACAACCGGATTCCGGGCGACACGGCCTGGTTGGCGCAGGCGACGACGGCGTGGAACTGGTTCCGGTCCAGCGGGCTGATCAACGGGTCGGGACTGGTTAACGACGGGCTGACGAGTTCGTGCACGAACAACGGGCAGACGGTCTGGACGTACAACCAGGGGCTGGCTATCGGGGCGGCGCAGGAGATGTACCGGGCCACCGGCGATGGCGGCGATCTGAGCGAGGCGCGGTATCTGGCGGATTCGGCGGTGAACTCGCCGACACTGGTGTCGAACGGGCTGCTCACGGAGTCGTGCGATGCGCTGACCGCGACGTGCGATGACAATCAGAAGCAGTTCAAGGGGATCTTCATGCGGTTCCTGGGGCAGCTGAACGGGGACGGCTCGGTCGGGGGTGCTTACAGCTCGTTCATTCAGGCTCAGACGGGTTCGCTGTGGGCTTCGGACCGTGACTCGCTGAACCGGATCGGGGAGCGGTGGTCGGGGCAGGGGTCGGGTTCGAACCCGAATGTGAGCGATTGGCGGACGCAGGCCAGCGGGTTGGAGGCTTTGGACGCGGCGCCTTGATCGGCTGGCGGTCCCGGTAGCCCTTGCTATAGACCCGCCTCCGCGGCCGCGGCCCCGATCACGTCGCGCAGCATCTGCGGGGTGAGGCGTCCGGTGAAGGTGTTCTGCTGGCTGACGTGGTAGCAGCCGTGGATCGCCAGGCCGGCGCCGCCGTCGGCCGCGCCGAGCTCGACGCGGGTGGCGTGCCCGAAGGCGGGGCGGGGCTTCGGGACCGTCCAGGAGCCGGCGGCGGCGATGGCCGGGAACAGCGCCTGCCAGCCGAACGCGCCGAGCACCACCATCGCCCGCACACTCGGCCGCATGAGCTCCAACTCGCGCACCAGCCACGGCCGGCACGTGTCGCGCTCGCCGGGCGTGGGCTTGTTGTCGGGCGGCGCGCAGTGCACCGGGGCGGTGAAGCGGACGCCGCGCAGCTCCAGGCCGTCGTCGGCGGCAACCGAGGTCGGCTGGCTCGCCAGGCCGAGGGCATGCAGCGCCTCGACGAGGATGTCGCCGGACCGATCGCCGGTGAACATGCGACCAGTCCGGTTACCGCCATGCGCCGCCGGCGCGAGCCCGACGATGAGCAGCCGCGCATCCGCCGGCCCGAAGCCGGGAATGGGACGCGCCCAGTACGTCTCGTCGGCGAAGGACTTGCGCTTGACCCGCCCGACTTCCTCCCGCCACGCGACCAGCCGCGGACACGCCCGGCAGTCGCACAGCTCGCGGTCGAGGACGGCGAGGTTCGGGGCGGCCGGTGCCTGCTCGCTCGGTTGCACATGCGCAACTTACCGGCCGGGGTGGCCGGGCGCGCGGTGGGTGAGGCGGGGGCCAGCGCGGCGCTAGCCAAGAATGCGACGAGCAGGGCGGCGAAGCACGGCTGACACAAGGGTGCGGCAGGGCCGGCGTCGCGCACGGTAGGCGGGGATACGCGGTGCGCCGGAGCAGGCATGCCGCCGCGAGAGCCTTGGCCGGGCCGATCGCACTCGGCGCAGTGAACCGGCAAGCGGCGGGGCACGCGGGCGGCAAGGTCGAAGTCTGCGGTGCGAACCGCTACCCACGCGGCGGCAGCTGCTCCCGGATCGGTGTGTGCGGCGGCATCACGAAGTCGCGCCGCAGGTGGTTGCCGCCGTCGATGACCAGGGTGTGCCCGGTGAGGAAGGCTGCGTAGGGGGAGCACAGGTAGGTCGCGGCCCAGCCGAGTTCGTGGCGGCGGCCGGTGCGGAGGGCTGGTTGGCGGGTGGCGTCGGTGTCGGGCGAGGGGCGGAGGGCCTTCAGGTCCTCGCGCATGTCCTCGTGCGGGAACAGGCCGGGGGCCAGGGCGTTCACGCGGATGCCGTCGGGGGCCCATTCGACGGCCAGGGACTTCGTCAGGTTGCCGACGGCGGCTTTGGCCGCGGCGGCGTGGGACATGCCGGGGCCGCCGGTGAGGGCCTGGGTTGCCAGGATGTTGAGGATGGCGCCGGGGCTTTGGCGGGTTGTGCAGCGGCGGTGGAGTTCCTGGGAGCACAGGAAGGTGCCGTCCAGGACGATGTCCGTCACGGCGCGCCAGCCGTTCGGCGACAAGTCTGCGGCGGCGATGGGGAAGTTGGCGGCGGCGTTGTTGACCAGCACCGTCACCGGTCCGAGCGCCTCCTCGGCGGCGTCGAAGGCCGCGCGGATGGCCGCCGGGTCGCGCACGTCGCAGGGCACGCCGATGGCCGCGCCGCCCGCCGAGCGCACCTCCGCGACGCCCCGCTCCCGGTGCCCGGCGTCGCGGCTGGCTATGGCGACGGCGGCGCCGCAGCGGGCGAACTCCGCCGCCATCGCGCGGCCCAGGCCCGTGCCGCCGCCGGTGATGAAGACCGTGACGCCGGCGAACGCGCCGGGCGGGAGCATCGCGGTGCCGGGCGGGGGCGGTTCGGGGAGGCCGGGATACATGGGGCTCCTTAAGGAGGAAGAGGCAAACACAACACTCAGTCGCGCCGCGGTTCGACGTACCACTCACGGCGCCCGAGCAGCGCGGCGAACAGCGGCGTCGGCATCCGGACCAACATGCGGTGGAACAGTCCGCCCCGCCCCTTCCCCAGCTGCGTCCGGTGCTCGGCGAGCGCTGCCTGCTTCACCCCGGCGTACCGGCGCACGTCGTACCGGTGTGTGATGGCCGCACGCGGGCTGCCGAACCAGCTGGCGTCGGAGAAGTCGTAGCGCCGCAGAACCCGCACCGCCTGCAGCGCCTTGCCCAGCCGCACCACCGGCTCGCGCGGCACCGTCGCCTCCAGCACGCGCACGCCGGTCAGCTCGGCGGCACGCGCCCCGACCTCGTGCACCCGCACGTGATCGCGATGCCCGTAGCCCCCGGCGGCGTCGTAGCTGAGGAGCAGATCGGCACGCTCCTCCTCGATGACGGCGGCCAACCGCCGCGCCGCCTCCTCAACCGGCGCGCGCATGAACCGCGGCCGGTCCGGAGGGTCGGGGTAGAGAATCGCGCCGTGGCCGCTGTCGGCGTAGCCGAGGTGGTGCACGCGTGCCACGCCGAGCACCCGCGCACTGGCCCGCAGCTCGTCGAGCCGCACCAGCGCGCCAGGCTCGGTGGCGTCGCCCATGGCGCCGTCGCTGGCCACGACGACGACCGTGCGGTGCCCCTCGGCGGCGAGGCGCGCGAGCGTCCCGCCGGTAAGCAGCACCTCGTCGTCGGGGTGGGCATGGAAGGCGACGACAGTCTTAGGAGTAGACATGCCGGGAGGACGCCGAGCGCAACCACAGCGGTTGCGAAGCGATTCACCCGGACGCCGACCCACGGCGACCTGCCCGGCCGGCCCCCTCATTTCCCCTCGAACTCCGCCGCCCGCCGAGCCGCCTTCGCCGCATACCCCACCGGCGCGTCCTGCGACACGAACGTCGTCGCCGCCAGCAGCGCCGCCTGCGCCATCGCCTCGGCGAGCCCGCGATCGGCGAACGCGTCCACCGACCGCTTGATCGCCTGCACCGCCAGCGGTGCGTTCGTCGCGATCTCCCCCGCCAGCGCGTAAGCCGCCGGCAGTAGCTCCTCCGGCGCGAGCACGTCCTGCACCACGCCGATCCGGGCCGCCGTCGCCGCATCGATACGCCGGCCGGTCAGCGCCAGCAGCTTCGCCCAGCCGCTGCCGGCGTCGCGGGCCAGGCGCATCTCGCCGCCGGCGTCGACCGCCATCCCGATCGTGGCCTCGGGCAGGGCGAACACCGCATCGGTGGCGGCCAGCCGGATGTCGCACATCAGGGCCAGTTCGAAGCCGAAGCCGAGGCAGTAGCCGTGCACGGCCGCCACGATCGGCTGCGGCAGTGTAGCGAAAGCCCGGAACTGCTCGTGCACCCACCGCAGGCCCTCGGCGAAGTTGCGGGCCCGTTCGGCGTCCGAGCGGCCGGTGATGCGGTCCTCGGGCAGCCCGAGGTCCACGCCGGCGCAAAAAGCCCGGCCGGATCCGCGTACCACCAGGACCCTGATGCGGTCGTCGAACCGGATCCGGGTCGCGATCCGCGCCAACTGGCGCGAGGCCTCCCAGCTCCAAGCGTTCAGCTTCTCCGGGCGGTCCAGGACAAGAGTGGCGACCCCATCGGGCGAGTCGCCGATCTCCAGCCGCAGCTGCCACTCCTGCTCCGGCAAAGCCGGTTCGGTCCGGAACATCGGCGCTCCCATCTGACGGTACGTCAGATTACCCAACGGCGTGTCGCAGCTGGAAGGGCCACCGCATACAGTTTCCTGACCTGCGTGTCATTAGAACGCTCGCGTGTGAAGATCCGCGACGCCCAAAGCGCCCTGCGCAGAGCCCCCCACACCGGCCGAGCCCTCGCCGCCTACTCCCGCTACTACCGCATCGACCTGCGCGATGCGGCCAGCGCCGTGGTCTACTACAGCACCCTGTCACTGCTGCCGGTCCTCGTCCTCGGCTATCTCGGCCTGGCCTGGCTGGCCCAGCGCCACCCCCACCGCTACAAGAACGCCGACCAGAACCTGGCCAAGACCATCGGCATCCCGGTCCAGGACGTCAGCTCCCTGTTCAACGCCCAGGCCCACGCCCTGCTCACCGCCACCACCTCGATCATCGGCACGATGGGCGTCCTGTACGGCGCCTGGGCCTGGATGAACACCCTCGCCCGGGCCCAACGCACCATCTGGGGCACCGAGGACGACCCGGTCCCGTGGCGCCGCGGTGTCCGCGACACCGTCGCCGCCCTGGCCGCGATCCCCTTGATGTTCCTCGGCTTCGCCGTCTCCGGCATGAGCTGGGGCCGCCTGCGCGTGCGCTGGCACCACTCCGGCGCGAGCTGGCAAACCCTGGCGACACTCGTCGCCTCCATCGTGCTCCTCGCACTGGGCACGGCGCTGTTCACCGTCATCAGCCACCAGCTGTGCCGACGCCTCGGCGGCGCCCCGGCCACCAAGGACCTGTGGCTCAGCGCCGCCGCGACCGGCCTGTGCACCGCCGTGATGTCCGCCGCCGCGCAGGAGATCGTCCGCCACACCGCGTCCAACCCCTACGGCATCGTCATCGACTTCGTCGGCCTGATGGTGTGGGTCAGCATCGTGATCCGCGTCCACCTGTCGCTGACGCTGTGGGCCGCCGAGGAAGATCCCTCGACGGCCCACAGGAACCAGCAGATTCAGCTCATCACAGCGCGAGCGCAGCCAGCGCCGCGTTGACGATCGCGCCGGGCACCAGATCGTGCTGCGCGTACAGGTCCGCCACGGTCCCGGACTGGCCGAAGCTGTCCACGCCCAGCGGCACCGCCGGCACCCCGACCGCCGAGCCCAGCCAGGCCATCGCGTGCGAGGCGGCGTCGTGCACGGTGACGATCGGCGCGCGCCCCGGGAACAGCTCCTTGAGCACCGACGGCCGCCGCGGGCCGGAGGCGCTGCGGTAGTCCTGCTGTAGCGAGCGCCGCCAGCCGGTGTACAGCCGGTCCAGGCTGGTCACGTCGACCACGTGCGCCGCGACACCCTCGGAGGCCAGCTCGGCGGCGGCCTCCAGCACCTCCGGCAGGACCGCGCCGGAGGCCGCCAGGTGCACCACCGGCGCGCCGGCGAACTCCAGCTCGGCGGCGATGTGCAGGCGGTAGCCGCCGGCCAGCACCTGCGCGCGCAGCCGCTCCTCCCCCACCCGGGCCAGGGCGGCCTCGAACGGGGCCTGGTCGATCGGGCGAGTGGTGAGCCGCAGGTAGGCCGAGGAGCCGGCCTCGCCGCGGCCCATCCGGGCCAGCGCGTCGCACAGCACCCAGTCCAGCGTGCGGGTGTAGGCGGGCTCGGAGAACACCACGTTCGGCAGCTCCAGGCCGATCGAGGCGGTGATCGTGGACTGGTGCGCGCCGCCCTCGGGGGCCAGGGTGACGCCGGAGGGCGTGCCGGCGATCAGGAAGCGCGCGCCGGAGTAGGTCCCGTAGATGAACGCGTCCAGGCCGCGGCAGACGAAGGGGTCGTACACCGTCCCGATCGGCAGCAGCGGCTGGTCCGACAGGTCCCAGGCCAGGCCGAGCTGGCCCAGCAGCAGGAACAGGTTCATCTCGGAGATGCCCAGCTCGATGTGCTGCCCCGACGGCGATTCGGTCCAGCGCACCGGGGAGTCGGCGGCGGTGTAGTTCTGCACCTCGGCCGGGGCGAACACGCCGAACTTGTTGATGAACCCGGCCAGGTTCGTCGAGGTCGCCACGTCCGGCGCCGTGGTCACCAGGTGCCGCGCCACCTCCGGGGTGCGGGCCAGGCCGGACACCAGGCGGCCGAAGGCCTCCTGGGTGGAGGTCGGCTTGGCCGGGGAGCGGGTCTCGACCTGGGCCGGGACCGGGATCGCCGGGTGCGCGGTGGGCAGCGGCCGCTTCAACTGCTCGGCGCGGGCCGCGGCCAGGCGGCCGGCGGCGGTGTCCGGGGACAGGCGGTCCCACTCGGTGGCCTCGGTCAGGCCCTGGGCCGCGCGCAGGACCGCGATCTGCTCGGTGCTCAGCAGCGCGGAGTGGTTGCGGGGGTTGCCGGCGATCGGCAGGCCCCAGCCCTTCACCGTGTAGGCGAAGACCACGCTCGGCCGGTCGGTGACGGCGTCGCACGCGGCGTAGGCGTCGAGCATCGCGGTCAGGTCGTGACCGCCGAGGTCGGTGAGCAGGGCGCCGAGGTCGTCGTCGGGGACCACCGCGATCAGCGGGGCGACCTCCGGCGGGGCGCCTTCCAGGAACGCCGAGCGCAGGCGCGCGCCGTCCAGGCCGAACAGCGACTGGTAGCGCTCGTTGGGCATGGCGTCGATCCAGGCCTTCAGCGCGCCGCCGCCGGGCCGGTCGAAGACCGCCTGCAGCCGGCGGCCGTACTTGACCTCGACGACGTGCCAGCCCGCGGCCTCGAACTGCAGGCGCAGCTGGCCCTCGCGGATGCCGGGGACCACGCGGTCCAGGGACTGCCGGTTGAAGTCGACGATCCACATGACCTCGCCCAGGCCCGCGCACGCGGGGTCGGCGATGGCCTCCCAGACGTTGCCCTCGTCCAGTTCGGCGTCGCCGAGCAGGGCCACGAAGCGGGAGCGCGGCCGGGCGCCGAAGTGCGCGTCGACGTAGCGGCGCGCGGCGGCGGCGAACAGCGGCGCGGCCGGGCCCAGGCCCACCGAGCCGGTGGAGAAGTCGACGCGGTCGGGGTCCTTGGTGCGGCTCGGGTAGGACTGCAGGCCGCCGAAGGCGCGCAGCTTGGTGAGGTAGCCGGCGTCGAGCTCGCCAAGCAGGTACTGGATGGCGTGGAAGACCGGGGAGGCGTGCGGCTTGACCGAGACCTTGTCGTCCGGGCCCAGGTAGCGGAAGTAGAGCGCGGTCATCGCGGTGACCAGGGAGGCCGAGGAGGCCTGGTGGCCGCCGACCTTGACCCCGTCGCCGGTGGCGCGGTCGTGGTTGGCGGCGTCGACGATCCGGGTGGCCAGCCACAGGACGCGCTGCTGGATCTCGTTCAGCGCGGCCAGGTCGGCGGGGGTCGTCGGGTCGGTCAGGGGAACGGCTGCGGGCATGGCGCATCCCTCGCGGTTCGGGGGCGGACGTCGTTGTCACACGCCCGGCTTCACGGGGTCACCGCGCCAGGCTCGTGGCCTCATTATCGGACGTCGGCTCGGCTGCCGGAAACTCCGAGGTCGGGCGGGAGATTCTGATCCAGGGATCGTGTCTTCGCTCCCGGGCGCGGTTGGTCCTGGTCAGCGGGTACAGGCACAGCCCGATGCCGAACGCGACCAGGTGCCCGAGCGGGGTGTAGTCGATGGCCGCGTCGAAGTTCTTCAGCGAGGCCTGGTAGAGCAGGTAGGCCAACATCAGCGACCACACCGAGAGCCGGAACGGCCAGCGCAGCCGGTAGGCCAGCAGCGCGGCGCAGGCGTAGGCGCCGTAGCTGATGCCGACGTCGATGGTGCGGGCGTAGACCCGGTCCTGCTCCGGGGTCAGGACGACCGTCTCCTCGATCCACAGCGCTATCAGGAGCGTGGCGCCGATGTGGCCGGCCAGGAACGCCAGCACGGTGCGCCAGGTGCCGATCCAGCGCTCCAGCGGCGCCAGGTAGATGAAGGCGGTCAGGGCCATGAAGACGAGCTCGTTGACGTCGGTCCACATCGCCGAGCCGAACAGCACGGTCAGCGGCTCTTTCTTCAGGTGGGCCAGCGTGGTGGAGTGCGTCAGCAGGACCTCGTCGCGCAGCCGCGGGGACAGCCCGATCAGCATCCAGGCGTGCACCGCGACCAGCAGCGAGAGCACGGTGGTGAACGGCGCCAGCTTCGCCCAGGCCTTGAGCCAGTTCCAGACGCTGCGCACGTGGCGGCTGGCCCAGGTGTTGGTGCGCAGGAGATACACGACCAGCAGCACCGCCGGAATGGCGGCGAGTTCGATCCAGCCGGTCCTCATCGCTTCGCTTCTCCTTGTCACCCGATCAGTGCTCGCGCTTGGTGCTTGTATTCCCAAGACACAGCAGCACTGTGCAGCTTCCCGCTGAGAAGGCGATGAAAAGCGCGGGAACGTGGTGCGGACGGGGCCCGGATCCCTGACGGACCCGAGCCCCGGACGCACTACTTACCTCTTTATACCTGCCGATATCCGGGGACGCCTGTCGGTGGATATCGGCAGGTATCGATGGGTGTCGGCGGGTATCGACGATCAGGCCCCGGCGCGGCCGGAACCTAGCGCGTGCGGGCCGGCTTGAACTTGCGGTACATGAACGTGCCGCCGCCCATCAGCGCAGCGCCGATCGGCGCCAGCATCAGGGCGTCCGCGCCGGTGTGCGCGAGCATGCCGGTGGTCGCGGCCGCCGGGACCGCGCTGCCGGTCTCGGCGCCGGTGGTGTGCGGGGCGACCCAGCCGCCGGGGGTGCTGGTGGTCGGCGGCGGGGTGGTCGTGGTGGGGGGCGTGGACGGCGTGTTGTTCGCACACGCGTTGCCGTTGGCGTCGTTGCCGACGCCGACCACGTTCACCGAGTCGCCGCAGGCGTTGACCGGCACGGAGATCGGCAGCTGAACGGTGTTCCCGGACAGGATCCCGGGCGAGCCGACCGAGCTGCCGACCGCGGTCGCGCCGCCGGTCGAACCGCCGGTGGCCGAGCCGCCGGCGTTGTGGCAGTGGTTGCCCTTGGCCCCGTTGCCGACACCGACCACGTTGACGGTGTCGCCGCAGAGGTTGACCGGGACGTCGACCGGGACCTGCACGGTGTTGCCGGACAGGATCCCGGGCGAGCCCACCGAGCTGCCGACCGCGGTCGCGCCGCCGCTGCCGCCGGTCGTCGCACCGCCGCCGTTGTGGCAGTGGTTGTCCTTGGCGCCGTTGCCGACGCCGACCACGTTCACCGAGTCGCCGCAGACGTTGACCGGGACGTGCACCGGCGCCTGGATGGTGTTCCCGGACAGGATCCCGGGCGAGCCGACCGAGCTGCCGGCGGCCGTGGCGCCGCCGCTGCCGCCGGCGGTCACGCCGCCCGCGGTGGCACCGCCGTCGTTCGAGCAGTGGTTGCCGGCCGCCGGGTTGAGCAGGCCGATCACGTTCGCCGTCACGCCGCAGACGTTGATCGGGATGTCCACCGGGATCTGGATGGTGTTGCCCGAGAGGATGCCGGGGGAGCCGGCGGTGGTGGTGCCGGAGTCGCCGGAGCCGGCGCTCGAGGCGTCCGCGTGCGCGAACCCGGCGCCGCCGGTGGCGAGCAGCCCGCCGGTGGTGAGCCCGAAAACGATCCGCCGCTTCACTTGCGATTGCATGAAAGCCCCTGCCTTGTTCCGTCTGTCGTTACTTCAGACGAGCCGATAGACCTATCCAGCTAACGAGGCGGATTGCGGGAGGTTTTTCCGACTAAACCCGGAATCGTTCGTACGAGTGAATACCGGCACCCCGGGGGCAACCCTGCGCGCAGCTGGTCGTCGGCGCGCGCGCAGGGCCCGCCCCGGGACGGAAACGACCGCCCTCAGAGCGCGAAAAGGGGCGGCCCCGAGAACCCGCCAGGGATCCTCGGGGCCGCCCACCGCCCACCGCGCGCCGCGCAGCCTGTCAGCCGTTGACGCAGGTGTTGCCGAACGCCTGGTCCAGGATGCCGATGACGCTCACGGTGAGGCCGCAGGCGTTCACGGGCACCTGCACCGGAACCTGGATCGTGTTGCCCGAGACGATGCCCGGGGAGTCCTGGGCGGAGCCGTGGGCGGTGGCCTCGGCGCTGGCCATGCCGGCCCCGGCCATCACCAGACCGCCGGTGGCGGCGACGAGCGCGGCGATCTTCTTGGTCTTCAGCACTGGTACTTCCTCCTGTGTAGCGGCGGCACCGATCACGTGCCGCTCGTCCGGAGAAACGACCACCTGTCACCGGGCGAAACGCCCAGCGACCGCCGATCAACCGATCTGGTGAAGGTCCGACTTGTGAGTGGTTGGACGACAAACCGGGCGGCGACGCGGGGCGCGGCGCCTGGCCCGCGGCCGGCCCGGCGACGGGGATCGGCCAGAGGAGCGCTGGTCAGAAGAACGCCGAGACAGCGGTGACGCCGAGGCGCTGTTCGGCGGCGCGGCGAAAGACCCGGACGACTCCGTCCACCATCTCCGCCCCATCGAACGCCGAACCGTCGGCGGCGAGGGCGAGCCACCGGCTGGCGCGCTCGATCAGCTCCTCGCGGCGCGGGCCGGCGTCGCGCTCCTCGTCCGCGGCCACCGTCACGATCCAAACCCCTGTGACACTCACCCTCCGATGAGACCAGAAGCCCCCGACAACGTTCGCCGCCCGAAGCCCCGCCCCTCAGATCCCCAACAGCGCCGGATCGCTCGCCACCGCCGCCAGCCGCTCGGCCGGGCTCGGGACCAGCTTGCGCGCCTGGAGGTCCAGGATGCCGCCGACCACGATGATGTCGGCGCAGACTGTGCCGTCCTTCTTCAGGACCTGCTGCTTGAACTGGAAGACTTTGCCCTCGGCCCAGGCGAGCTCGCAGGTGACGTCCACTTCCTCGCCTCCGCGCAGCTCGCGCAGGAACTTGACGTTCAGCTCGAGGACGACCGGGCCGATGCCGCCGGCGATCAGGTCGTTCTGCTGGATGCCGGCCGCGCGGAGCAGTTCCCAGCGTGCGTGCTCGGAGTACTGGAGGTAGACGGCCTGGTTGAGGTGGCCCTGGGTGTCGAGTTCGTAGCCTCGGACGGTGACGGGGACCGAGAAGACCATGGTCGTCTCCTTGCTGGGCGTGTGCAGCGTGCGGTGGCGCTGGGCGGATATGTACGCGGACGTGCATCAGGGGCGATCATAGTGATCGCCCCTGATATGTTACCCGCCGGTAGCTTCAGTTCCCCTCCGACAGCGGCTCGCCGGTCTCCAGCAGCGACTTCAGGCTCGCCACCACGGCCGGCCAGCCGTGGCTGACCATCTCGGCGAACTTCGACCCCGGGTCGAAGCCGTCGTGCACGACGGTCAGCTTCACCACCTGGCCGGCTTCCTCGTCGATGGTGAAGGTGACCTTCGAGCGGGCCTCGGCGGAGAGCTTGGCCAGCGTCTCGTCGTCCCACTCGAAGCGCTTGGCCAGCTCCGGGGTGACGGAGTGCCAGGTGTAGGAGAGCTTGCTGTAGGGCTCGGCCTCCAGCACGACCTGCTCCGGGTCGGTGATCACGACGCCGTGGTTGTCCCAGGTCATCGGCGAGCCGACCTGCCAGTCGGTGGTGAACTCCGTGGACCAGTAGCGCTGGGTGAAGGCGGGCTCGGTCAGGGCCTGCCAGAGCTTCTGCGGAGTGGTGCGGATGTAGGTGGTGTAGACGAAGGTCGGGGCGTCCATCGGGGTCTCCTCCAAGGCGAGTTTCAGGTCCGCCAGGGCTTGGACCCTGGCCTGGTCGAAGCGGCTGATCCAGCGGTGGGCGATCTCGTGCACGGGAGCGGCGTTGAGGTAGTGCAACTTCTCGCGGCCCCGCCACACGGTGGTCACCAGCCCGGCCTCCTCCAGCACCGCGAGGTGCTTGCTGACGGACTGCCGGGCCATCTCCAGGCCGGCGCACAGCTCACGCAGCGTCTGCCCGTTGCGGGCGTTGAGCGTGTCGAGCAGCGCGCGCCGACTCGGGTCGGCCAGCGCCTTGAACACGTCGTCGAGCGCGTCGTCCATGCCCGCCCACACCTCCGGTCCGCCGAGCTTCGATATGCAGCCTTTCGGCTGCCTTTAATTTAGGCAGCCGAAAGGCTGCATGTCAAGGTGAAAGAAAGATCGTGGGGCCCGGACCAGGCCGCCTCGGCCTGGCCCCAGCCCCACGATCTGATCTCGGTTCGGAGCCCGAACTACCCTGTTACTCGCCTACTCGCCTACTCGCCTACTCGCCTACTCGCCTACTCGCCTACTCGCCTACTTGCCGAAGCACCCCGTCCGGAAGTCCTGCGTCACGTAGCCGTGGTCGGCGGCGATGTAGTGCCCGTAGCACCCGGACCGGTCGGCGCCGACGTACAGCTCGGAGTCCGAACCGTCCGCCGCCGTCACCACACCGTTCACGCGCTGCAGACTCCCCTTGGCCTGCACATGGTCGTCGACCGCTGAGATCGGCTTCCACGCGTCGCCGTGGTCGGTCTCGGTGCTGGTCAGCTGGCGCGTGACGCTGACCTGCCCGTCGGCGGTGTACGAGTCCGAGTTCGCCCCCGGCACGTAGGTGCTGCTCATGTCGATCGGGTACGACCAGCTGTCGTTGCGCACCTGCCGGTTCCCCAGCCCCGGACCGCGACCGGTGGTGGTCTGGGTCCAGCCGGAGTCCCGCTGCTTCACGGTCTGTACCGCGCCGGCCTGCGCGACGTCGTCGGAGTTCGAGTACGCGCTGTGCCGCACCACGCTCGTGGTGATCCGGCCGTGCGAGGTGTCGACGTAGCCGGCGACGGTCCAGTCCCGCGTCACCGCCGCGGTGATCAGGTCGCTGCCGTCGGACTGCGTCGCGACCGTGTAGTTCACGTCCGGCGACGGCGTGATCGTGTCCTGCGTGACCGCGCCGGAGGTCTGCGCCGAGCCGGCGTCGACGTTCACGAACAGGCTGCCGTCCATCAGCCACGTGTCGCTGATGTCCGAGGGCGGCACCAGGGTCACGGTGTGCGGCTTGCCGTCGGCCAGCACCCCGGCGAACGGCGTCAGGTCCAGGTCGTACGGCTGGGTCCGGAACGCGTCGATGCTCGGGATCGGCCGCCACATCAGCGGACTGACACCGCCGGTGTAGATCACCGGGAACGGCTGCGCGGTCCCGGCCGGCTTGCCGTCGACCAGGACCTGCACCTCGCGGTACGTTCCGCCGCCGCAAAGTCCTTCGCTGGAGTGCGACGCGGCGTAGGAGTCGGGCACGTTCGAGTACCAGAACTCCTCACACCCGCCGCCGCGCGCGTACAGCTGCAGATCAGCGCTCTCGGTGTTCCGCGGCAGCGTCACCGTGGCGCTCGCGGTCTGCCCCTTGGTCAGGCTGTACCAGCCGGCCGCCGACGTGCTCTGCGAGATCGGCACGACGACATCGCTGTGCGCGGCCTGCGGGTTGTGCTTGTCGGCCTGGTAGTACGTCACGGTCATCGTCATGTGATACGTGGCGGTGTACGTGCTGTTCACGACGTTCCCCAGGTCCACCACCACCGGCTGGGGCGTCCGCAGCAACGGGATGAACGCTGAGATGTCCTGGTCGACGTGCCAGCTGATGCCCGCCGGATCCGGTTCGGGGGTGCTGGTCCGGAACACCTCCGAGCCGCCGATCCACACCCCCGCCAGCCGGTCGTACTGCCGCCCGGCGGCGTTGCCGGACCAGTCCAGCACCACCTTCGACCACGGTCCGGGGCAGGCCGCCGGCGGTGTCAGGGTGCCGACGAAGGGCTGGCCGTAGCTGTTGGCGAAGTCGTGCTGCATGGCCGTGACCGTGCAGCTCGGGGTGTCCGGCCGCGCGATCGGCGGCAGCGCCGTCACCGGGTTCTGATAGTTGATCTCCACCGTCGGCGCGGCGGCCGCGGCGGTGCCCGCGAGCGTGCCGGCGACGAACATGGCCGCGGCTGCGGCCAGAACCAGGGGTCTCCACATGGCTGACACCCTGGCGCGGGCCCTTGCTCGACACAAGAGCTGGATCCCTTATTTGATCTCTTCTTTCCATGTGAGGGTGCGTCCGGCTTCCAGTTCGGTCTGTGCCTGAGGGTCGGACAGGGACGAGCGGATCCGCAGCGTCGTGTCGCGGTCGGCGGTCAGCGAGAGCTCCGTGGCCTTCCCGTCGGCCCAGGCGATGTCGACGCGGACGCCGCCGCGCGCCCGCAGGCCGCTCACCGAGCCGGTCGGCCAGGCCGCGGGCAGCGCCGGCAGGATCTCGATCTCCCCGAGCTCGCTGGACACCAGCATCTCGGCGATGCCGGCCGTGGCGCCGAAGTTGCCGTCGATCTGGAACGGCGGGTGGGTGTCGAACAGGTTCGGCAGGGTGCTGCCGGCGAGTTGTTCGGCGAGCAGCCGGTGTGCGCGGTCGCCGTCGCGCAGCCGCGCCCAGAAGTTGATCTTCCAGGCCTTCGACCAGCCGGTCCCGCCGTCGCCGCGGGCGTTCAGAGTGGTCCGCGCCGCCGCGGCGAACTCCTCGTCGTACCGGCCGTCGATGGCCGAGCCGGGATGCAGCGCGTACATCTGGGAGACGTGGCGGTGCTGGTTCTGCGGGTCGTCGAGGTCTTCCTTCCACTCCTGCAACTGGCCCCAGGAGCCGACGCGCAGGCCGGGGTCCAGGTCCTCGCAGGCGTTCTTGAGCCGATCCCAGCGATCGGTGTCCAGCTCGTACCTGCCGGCGAGGACGACCGCGGTGTCGAACAGCCCGTGCACGATCTGCTGCGCCATCGAGCCGCCGGCCGTGTATTCGCCCTGCTCCGGGGAGAAGCTCGGGTTCGCGACGAGCTTGCCGTCGCGGGGGTCCCGGCGCAGGTTCGCGAGCCAGAACTCGGCGGCCTCCATCATCGCCGGATACGCGCGCTCCCGCAGGAAGTCCTCGTCCATCGTGAACTGGTAGTGCTCCCACAGGTGCAGACACAGCCAGGCCGCGGCCTCGGGGAACCAGAACGCATCCGGCCAGTCGTGCACGCCGGTGAAGCCGAACGGGTTCGTTTCGTTGTGGACCACCCAGCCTTCGGTGCCGAACACCGTGCGCGCCGAGACCCGGCCGGGCTCGCGCAACGCCTCGATGAAGTCGAACAGCGGCTCGGCGCACTCCCCCAGCGCGCACGGTTCGGCCGGCCAGTAGTTCATCTGCAGGTTGATGTTGACGTGGTAGTCGGCGGACCACGGCGGCGTCGGCGAGGCGTTCCAGACGCCCTGCAGGTTCGCCGGCAGCAGGTTTCCGGGGCGGGAGGAGGCGATGAGCAGGTAGCGGCCGTGGTCGAAGAACAGCTGCTCCAGGGCGCGGTCGGCGTCCGGGGTCGAGTCCGGCGTGCCGTAGGCCGCCTGGAGGCGGTCGGTGGGGACGTCCTCCGGCAGGCTGCCGCCGAGGTTCAGGACGACGCGGTCGAACAGGGCGCTGTGGTCGGCGACGTGCGCGGCGTGCAGGTCTTCGTAGGCGGTGGCCGCGGCTTTGGCGACGGCGTCGGCGACCGGTCCGGACGGGTCGATTCCGTTGCGGTAGGCGGGATAGGCGGCGGCGTAGTCGGTCGCGGCGGCCAGGATGACGACGATCCGGTCGGCGCCTTCGACGGTGAGGCAGCCTTCGTACGCGGTGCCGGGGCCCTGATGCGCGGTGACGCGGCCGCCTTCCGCGATCACCTGGATCCGGGCGGCGTGGCGCAGGCCGTTGTCGGGCAGGGCGCCGTGGACGACGATCGCGGCGTCCTCGGTGGTGACGGTGACCTCGTCGATGCCCGGTTCGTAGCGCAGGACGCAGTCGAGGGCGCCGGGCCGGTCGACGGCCAGCCGGCCGACGAGGACGCCGGCCGGGTGGCTGACGAAGTATTCGCGGTGGTGGCGCACGCCGTCGGCCTCGAAGGTGACGCCGGCAAGGGCGTCGGAGATGTCGAGGGTGCGGCGATAGTCCTGGACGCCGGTGTTCAGCGTCGGGAACTCGATGATCAGGTCGCCGTAGTTCTGGAAGTTGCCGAAGCCGGTCTTGGGCTGCCCGAGCAGTTCGGTGACGGTCGCCTTGGGCAGGAAGCCCTCTTCCTCGATCCGGCGCCGCACCTCCTCCAGCGCGCCGGGCCGGGGTTCGCGCCAGTCGCCGTGGTCGTAGCCGGGGTGCCCCGGTCCCCCGGTCCACAGCGTCTTCTCGGTGAACTGGACGCGCTCGGCGGCGATCCCGCCGAAGACCATCGCGCCGATCCGGCCGTTCCCGATCGGCAGCGCCTCGCGTTCCCAGTCGGTCGCCGGGGCGTCGTACCACAGCAGGTGTTCCATGGTCCGCGATCCTGCCGTCTGGACGACGCCCCCTGCCATGCAGTCTTGTCAGGCGTATACCGGAGTTTCGACCGGGCCCCCGGTCTCCGGCTGGTGCAGGTAGCGGCGGCCCGCGACCTGGACGAGCACCGCGGCGCCGATGCCGGCCACGGCGGTCACGGCCGCGGCGGACAGGCCGGCGTGCGCGATCACGAAGCCGCTGATCGCCGCGCCGGTGGCGGCGCCGACCTGGAACAGCGTGATCAGCCAGGCGAAGGCCTCGGTGGCGGTGCCGGCCGGGGCGAACTCCCCGGTGAGCATGAACAGCACGGTCAGCGACGGCGCGAAGCAGACGCCGGAGACCACCATGATCGCCACCATCAGCGGCGGCGCCGGGACCAGGAGCAGCAGGGCGTAGGCGGCGCCGAGGCCGAGGCGCAGCGCGAGCAGGTGGCCGGTGGCCGAGCCGCGCCACTTGCGCGAGCCGTAGACGAGAGCGCCGATCAGCGAACCGAAGGCGTTGATCGCCATCAGGGTGCCGGCGCCGCCTGGGAACCTGTGGTGCTCGGCGTAGTCGACGAGCACGACGTTCAGCGTGCCGATCGCGATGCCCAGACCGATCAGCGAGGTCAGCAGCACCACCAGGCCGGGGCTGCGCAGCGGCCCGAGCCAGTGCGCCGCGCGCGGCTCCGGACGCCAGCCGCGCACCGGCCGGGTGGTCGCGACCACCAGCACGCCGATCGCCCCGAGCGCCGCGCCCAGCCACAGCGCCGCCACCGGCGAGGCCCAGGCCACGCAGCCGGCGACGACCAGCGGCCCGGAGACGAAGATCAGCTCCTGCGCGGCGGAGTCCAGCGAGTACGCCGAGGCCAGGCCCTCGGCCGGCACCAGCGAGGGCCACAGGATGCGGATGCACGGCTCCAGCGGCGGCGCGGCGGCCCCGGCCAGCACCACGCCGAGCAGCACGGTCGGCCGGTTCCCCGGAGCCAGCGCGAGGATCGCGAAGCCGACGCCGGAGGCCGCGGCGGACGGAACCAGGACCCTGACTTGCCCGACCCGGTCCACGAGGCGGCCCAGGACCGGGCCGCCGACCGCGGCGGACACCGCGAGGGTGCCGGAGGCGATGCCGACGAAGCCGTAGTCCATGCCGGAGCGGCGCAGGGCCAGCGGGATCATGAGGATGGACATCCCGCCGGGGAGGCGGCCGATGAGGGAGCCGGTGAGCAGGCGGGTGATGAAGGGTAGGCGGAGGAGAGCGAGGTAGCCCAAGGGGGATCCTTGTGTCGAAACGGCCGAACGATCCAGCCGCGTTCGGGGCAGGGGTTGCCTACGCCACGCATGTTCTCATATTCGGCGTAGGGGTCAATAGTCGGTTTCGGGCATGACCAGACCTTGCGACAACGTGTGAAAGCTGGCAGAAATGAGCCATGCCGGAGCTGAGCGCGGAGCAGATCGCCGCCTACCTCGACCGTGTCGGCGTGACCGGCCCCTTGAAGCCGGACGTCGACACGCTGCAACTGCTGCATCGCGCGCACGTGATGACGATCCCCTTCGAGAACCTGAGCATCCACCTTGACGAGGAGATCTCGCTGGAGCTGGACGCGCTGGTCGACAAGATCGTGACCCGGCGGCGCGGCGGCTTCTGTTACGAGCTGAACGGCCTGTTCGCGGCTCTGCTGGAGGCGGTCGGGTTCGGCGTGGACCGGCTGGCGGCGCGTACGTACTCTGCGGAACTCGGCGCGTTCACCAACCGGCCCCTGGACCACCTGGCCCTGCGGGTCACCGACGCGGCTGGCGGGGTGTGGCTGGCCGACGTCGGCTTCGGCAAGCACAGCGAGCTGCCGCTGCGCTACGCCGAGCGCGGGGAGCAGCGCGATCCGTTCGGGACGTTCCAGCTCGTGGAGAGCGCCGACGGCCACCTCGACGTACTGCTCAACGGCGCACCGGAGTACCGCGTCGACCCGCGCACCCTGGCGCTGGCGGACTTCGAGATGGGCCGCTGGTGGCAGGTCACGGCGCCGACGTCGCTGTTCCGGCGGAACCTGATGTGCTCGCTGCCGACCCCGGACGGCCGGGTGACGCTGACCGGCCGCAGGCTGCTGGTGACGGACGCCGACGGCAAGCGCGAGCGGGTGCTGAAGGACGACGCGGCGGTGCTGGCGGCTTATCGGGACTTGTTCGGGATCGAGCTGGCGGCCGTCCCCACCCTCAGCTGACCAAGGGAAGTCGCCCCTCACCGGAAATCCCGAGCCTTCCGCCCCACCCCCGCCCGCAGCGCCTCGATCCGCCCGGCCACCACGTTCACCGCCCCGTCGGTCCGCTCCAGCGTCCCGTGGATCAGCAGCGCCCCGTGCTCCAGCGCCACGCGGCGCTGCGCCTCCCACACCGGAGGCGGGCAGATCACGTTGATCAGGCCGGTCTCGTCCTCCATGCTCAGGAAGCAGGTGCCGTGCGCGGTCGGCGGCCGCTGGCGGTGCGTCACCAGCCCCGCGACCCGGACCAGGCTGCGGTTGCGGGCGGTGCGCAGTTCGGCGGCGGGGGTCACGCCGCGCAGGGCCAGGCGGGGCCGGAGGTGGCCGATCGGGTGGTCCTCCGGGGTGGTGCCGGTGGCCCACAGGTCGGCCAGGGTGACCTCGACCGGGGTGAGGGGGTCCAGCTCCGGGACCGTCGTGCCCGGGGCGGTGCCCGGCAGGTGTCCGGCGGTGGTGCCGGCCAGCGCTCCGGCCGTCCAGAGTGCCTCTCGGCGGTCCAGACCGAGGCCGCCGAAGGCCCCGGCGGTGGCCAGCGCCTCCAGCGCCGAGCGGGACAGGCCGGTGCGCACGATGAAGTCCTCGACGCCGGTGAACGGCCCCGCGGCCTCGCGTTCGGCGACCACCCGCTCGGCCGCGTCGTCGCCCAGGTCGCGCACGCTGCTCAGGCCCTGGCGGATGGCCGGCTGCGGGATCGGCGAGGCGTGGCGGTGCCGGCGCCGGCCTCGCGACCCGGAGCCGTTCCGGTGCGGCGGATCAGGGCTCTGCAACGTGGCCTTGGCCCCGGAGGCGTTCACGTCGACCCGCAACACCTGCACCCCGTGCCGCCGCACGTCCGTGATCAGCGAGCCGGGGCTGTAGAAGCCCATCGGCTGGTTGTTCAGCAGCGCGGCGGTGAACGCGGCCGGGTAGTACCGCTTCAGGTAGCAGCTGCACCACACGATGTAGGCCATCGACACCGAGTGCGACTCGGGGAATCCGTACCCTGAGAAGGCGTGCAGCTTGGCGTAGATGTCCTCGGCGACCTCGCCGGTGATGCCGCGCTCGGCCATCCCGGCCAGCAGCCGCCCCCGCAGCTCGGCCATCCGCTCCGGCGAGCGCTTGGAGCCCATGGCCTGCCGCAGCCGGTCGGCCTCGGCGGCGCTGAACCCGGCCGCCGCGATCGCCATCTGCATCGCCTGCTCCTGGAACAGCACCACCCCCAGCGTGCGCCGCAGCACCGGCTCCAGCGCCGCGTGCGGGTAGGTGACCTCCTCGTCGCCGTTGCGCCGCCGCAGGTACGGGTGCACGGCGCCGCCCTGGATCGGCCCCGGGCGGATCAGCGCCACCTCGACCACCAGGTCGTAGAACGTCCTGGGCTTCAGCCGCGGCAGCGTCGACATCTGCGCGCGCGACTCGATCTGGAACACCCCGACGGTGTCGGCGTCCTGGATCATCTCGTAGACCGCCTCCGCCTCCGGGTCCCCGTCCTGCGGGAGGTCGTGCAGGCCCAGCCGGGTGCCGTGGTGCTCGGCGATCAGGTCCAGCGCCTCGTGGATCGCGCCGAGCATGCCCAGGCCCAGCAGGTCGAACTTCACCAGCCCGGCGGCCGCGCAGTCGTCCTTGTCCCACTGCAGGACGGTGCGCCCCTCGCGGCGGGCCCACTCGATCGGCACCACCTGCGCCAGCGGCCGGTCCACGATCACCATGCCGCCGTTGTGGATGCCCAGGTGCCGGGGCCGGCGCTGCAACTGCCCGGCCAGCTCCAGCACCTGCTCGGGGACGTCCTGCGAGCCGTCCGGGACGCCCTCGTGCGGCCCGATGCTGCCGGCCCAGGCGTCGACGGTGCCCGGCGAGTAGCCCAGGACGCGCGCCGAGTCGCGCAGCGCCAGCCGGGCGCGGTAGGTGATGACGTTGCAGACCATGGCCGCGCGGTCGCGTCCGTACTTGGCGTAGACGTGCTGGATCACGTCCTCCCGCCGCCCGGCCTCGATGTCGACGTCGATGTCCGGCGGCCCGTCGCGCACCGGGGACAGGAAGCGCTCGAAGACCAGGCCGTGCCGGACGGAGTCGACGCTGGTGATGCCCAGGGCGAAGCAGACCGCGCTGTTGGCGGCCGAGCCGCGGCCCTGGGCCAGGATGCCGTGGGTGCGGCAGAACTCTGCGATGTCGTAGACGATGAGGAAGTAGCCGGGGAACTTCAGCTCCTCGATGACGTCGAGCTCGTAGGCGATCTGCTGATAGGCCTTGGGATTCCCGCTCTCCGGGCCGTAGCGCTCGGTCGCGCCGAGGTATGTCAGGTGCCTGAGCCAGCTGGCCTCGGTGTGGCCGTCGGGGACCGGGTAGTCGGGCAGCTGCGGCTCGATGGTCTTGAAGTCGAAGGCGTGGTCGGCGGCCAGCTCGGCGCTGCGGACCACGGCCTGGCCGAACTCGTGCACGGGGAATCGCGCGAGCATTTCGACGCCGCTGCGCAGGTAGGCAGTGGGCGCTCCGGGCAGCCAGCCGTCCATCTCGGCCAGGGTGCGGCGGGCGCGGAGTGCGGACATCGCGGTGTGCAGGCGATAGTCGGCGGGGCGGGCGTAGTGGACGTTGCCGGTGGCCACGGTCGGCAGCGCGTGGCGAGCGGCCAGGCGGGCCAGCAGGCGGTTGCGGGCGTCGTCCAGGGGCTGGTCATGGTCGGTAAGCTCGACCACGACGCGGTCGGAGCCGAACAAGTCCATCAGCTTCCTGAGTTGCGCATCGGCCGCCTCGAAGCCGGCCTCGTTCAAGCCGTGGCGCTCCAGAGCCTGGCGGACAGTGCCCTTGCGGCAGCCGGTCAGGATGGTCCAGTCCCCCTCACCCGCCGCCTCGGCCAGATCGTCGACGACGTAGACCGGCTTGCCCTTCTCCTTCCCCGCCAACTGCGCCTTGCCGATGGCCGCCGACAACCGCCGGTAGCCCTCAGCCCCACGCGCCAGCACCAGCAGATGGCTGCCCGCCGGATCCGTGACGCCGGTGCGCGCCGCGGTCAGCTCCAGCGACAGCTCGGCGCCGAAGACCGTGGCCAGGTCGGCGTCCTCGGCGGCCTGTTTGTACTGCATGGCGCCGGCGAAGCCGTCGTGGTCGGTGACGGCCAGGCCGTGCAGGCCCAGCCGGGCGGCCTCGGCGACCAGTTCGGCGGGGCTGGAGGCGCCGTCGAGGAAGGAGAAGTGGGAGTGTGCGTGGAGTTCGGCGTAGGGCGGGTCGAGCTTGGCGGTGCGGCGGGGCCCCGGGGCCGTCGCGGCGTCCGCTTCCGGCTCCGAAGCCGCCGGCACGGCCTCGCCGTAGCGGCCCCAGGCCAGGCGCTTCTCCAGCTCGCGCCAGGTGATGACCGGGTTGAAGGTGCCCATCAGTCGTACACCGCCATCAGTCGTCCACTGCCATCAGTCGTACACCGCCTCGACGAACCAGCGGCCGTCCTGCACGATCAGCAGCCAGGCGCGGCCGTCGGCGGTGACGGCCTGGAACCGGGCCCGCCGCACCGCCGCGTCCGGCTCCCACCACCGCTCGGCCAGCGGCCAGGGCCCGGCCCACGACAGGATCCTGAGACGCTCGCCGGTCCCGGACAGCGTCAGCAGCACCGGCCGGGCGGAGATCCGCAGGCGTCCGGAGACGCCGACCGGGCCGCCGGCGGCGTCGGCGACCTCGGCCGGACGCGGCTCGCGCGGGACGTCGGCGGGCGCCGGCGCCGGGAGCGCGGCCGGCCAGGGCGCGGGCTCCGGGCCCGGATCGGGCGGCGGCAGGTCCCCGTAGGGGGTGCGGACGCCCTGGTCGGACGGGCTGCGGCCACCGCCGTCGGCGGGCAGGGTGACGGCGTTCGGGCCGTACATGGCCTGCAGGCGCTCGGCGGCGCGGGCGATGCGGTCCGGGGCCTCGTCCGCGCCCCACAGGCCGGGCTGGACGCCGCGGGCCGGGACGAGGTGGTCGGGGATGAGGCGCAGGCGGGTGATGCCCTGGTCGGCGGCAAACGTATGAGAGACCTGATCGTCTGCCTGGAGCTTCGTCTGCCATCCGGACAGCTGCCAGCGCACCCGCTCGGCGACCGCCGTGCTCGACAGCAGCCCTTCGTGCCGCCACAACCGGTAGGAGACCTCCGGCTCGGCACCGGGACCGGCGCTGCCGTGGATCTCCACCGCCACCCGCACCCCCGCCACCCCGGCCTGCGCGAGCACCGCGTGCAGCTCGTCGGCGAGCGCCTTGGCGGCGAACACGATCCGCTCCGAGCCGTCGGCCGGCGGGTCGAAGACCGCCTCCACGGACAGGTCAGGGCCCTGACGCAGCGGCGCAGGCGGCCGCGCGTCCAGCCCGCGGGCCAGCCGGTGCGCCGCCACGCCGTCCGCGCCGAAGCGGCCGGCCATCGCGTCCGCCGACAGCTCGGCCAGCCGGCCCAGGGTCTGCACGCCGAGCCGGTGCAGCGGGTCGACCAGCTCTGGCAGGTCCAGCACGGTGGTCGGGAACGACGCCAGGAACTCCGCGGTGCGCCCCGGCACCACGCGGGTGTCGGTACGCGCGGCCAGCGCCGCGGCGAACACCCCGTCGGCGACCCCCACCCCGGCCCCGATCCCCGCCTCCCCGACCCGGTCCCGGATCGCCCGCACCACCAGGTCCTCACCCCCGAAGTAGCGCGCCGGACCGTCCAACGGCAGCGCCGCCAAACCCGGCCGGACCACCTCGAAGCGCGGGGTGAAGTCGGCCAGCACGGCCAGCACCGGCTCGAAGGCCCGGGCCTCGGCGGCCTCGTCGCGCGGGTGGAGAATCAGCGCCGGCGCCAGGCGCTGCGCGTCCCGCGTACGCTGCCCGCGCCGGACCCCCTCGGCGCGCGCCGCCGAGGAGCTGGCCACGATCAGGCCCTTGACGACGACGGCCGCCGCGGTGTCGGGGTCGGCGCCGACCGCCACCACCGGCCAGTCCGGGCACCACACCGCCAGGGCGCGGTCGGGGACGGCGGGGTGGGCGTAGGCGGGGTAGGCGGACACGGGTGGCTCCTTTCTTGGACGGTGGGTGGGTTCGGGTCTGGTTCGGTTCGGATTCGGGCCTGGTCAGATATACCTCGACGCCGAGGTATATCGACCGCGAGGTATATCGATGGCGAGACATATCGGTTCGAGCCGGGTTCGGCCTGGATACGGGTTCGGTTCGGATTCGATTTCAGATTCGGGCTCGGATGCGCAGGTCGGCCCCTACGCGCTCCACAGCCGCACGACCTCACCCCCGTCCCGGATCTCCGCCGACACCCCGAACCGCTGCTCGGCCCGGTCCCCCGGCGCCCCCGGCGCCCCTGGCAAGCCCGGCGCGTCCGCCCCCGCCACCCACTCGCGCACCGCCCCGTCGGCCGCCGGCAGCCACAGCCGCGCCGTGCGCTCCCGCCCGGCGGCACCGCGTCCGGCGGCGGTGACCGTGACCCGGCGCCCGGTCAGGTGCCCGGTCCCGTCGCCGAGCCCGGACCACGCCGACTCCGTCAGCCGCAGCCGCAGATCCGCGCCGGGCCACTCGCCGGCCACCACCAGCGCCGCGCCGCGCTGGCGCACCGTACGCCGCAGACGCGCGCCGATGCGCCGCACCTGCTCACCGCCGGGCCGGCGCGGCGGCCGCACCAGCACCAGGTCCACGGCGCCGGCCAGCACCGCCACCGCCTCAGCCCAGCGCTCCCCGGGCTCGTCCAGCATCAGGAAGCGCCGCAGGTCGGCGCCCATCCCGGAAGCCGCCGCGATCCCAAACGCCGGCAACCCCACCACCCCGCACCACGCCCCGCCGGCCGAAGCCCCGGCCGCCAGCGCCAACGCCAGATAGCTCGGCGCGTCACCCCACGGCCGCACCCGGTCCTCCACCGCCAGCACCCCGCCGCGCCGCAATGCCCCGCCGGGCACCAGCGCACGCAGCGCCGCCAACACCGGCACATCCGCAACACCGGCCCCCTGGACCCCTCCAGCCCCACCCGTCCCCGCCGCGCCCCCGCCGACCAGCACCCGCAACCGCGCCACGGCCGCGGCGTGCTCCGCGTCGCCCTCGAACGTATGCGCGATCAGTGCCACCCGGCCATATTCGAAGTTCTGTTCGAGAGTGTCAACTGGTGAGCGCTTTAGTGCCGGATCGCAGCGCTTGTGACTACCAGCAGTAGTTGGCGAGCCCCAGTTTTAGTTGGTCCGGTTACGACCAGGGCTGTGGGTCCACAACGGATCCCTTCAGGAGCTGATGACCATCCTGATCGACTACTCGGTGGCGTTGGTGCCGAAGCTGTCGAGCCACCATGCCGGATAGGTTGCGCGGATGAGCGAGATGGATCCCTTGGTGCCAGTGCTTGCCGGGCTGGTCGTGGACATTGTGTGGTGGCTCGACAGCTGCGGCGACGAGGAGGTCGCCCCGGACTCCGCGGTGAAGATGATGGAGAACGTCGCCTGGATCATGGGTGAGCTTCCGGCAGATCAGCAGCAGCGCCTGACCGAGGCCCTGGGCGAGTTGGCTGACGCCGAGCAGGACCCCGCACGGACCACGCAACTGCGGTCGTTCCCCTTCGCCTGCGGACTCGTCGAGGACGATCCGAGCACGAACGATGTCGAGGAACGGTAGTCGCCATGGGAACTTGGGACATCGGGCACTTCGACAACGACACCGCTGCCGACTTCGCAATCGATCTGGACAAGGCCGCCAGTGGCGAACGCGAGGCCCTGATCCGCGGCATGCTGCTGCGGACCGCGGATGCCACCGGCTATCTGTCCGAGGCGCAGCAGGCCGTCGCAGCCGCCGCGCTGATCGCGGCGCAGTGCCCCGGCGGCAAGGCGATCGAAGACGGCGAGGGGCCCGAGGAACCCATGTCCGTCTTCTCCGAAGATCTTCGCGCCTTGGCGGTCGAGGCGCTGGACCGCGTCATCAGCGATGAGTTCGGCCTGCTGGAGAACTGCTGGTAGGTGTCGACCCGGCGTTGAACGTCGGTGCGCTGGAGTTCTATGACCACCGGGGGAACCTGGTGACGGTCGGCCCGCCCGACAGCCGGGCCGAGGTCGGATACTGCATCATCGGCCACTTGACGGAGTTCCCGCCGCACTGCGAGGTCTCCGTCAATCTTGTCCGCGCAGCGGTCAAGGAATTCTGCTCATCCGGCGGGATGCTTCCCACCTGCGTCGCCTGGGAGGCGCCGGAAATCTGGTGAGCATCCCGGCACAATGTTACGAATCAGCCGGTAGACGGCCGATACGCCGGACCATCTTGCGCATGAGTTCTGCGGACAGCGCTGGGTTCCGGGCGGCGTTGCGGGCCGTTTGTTCATTGTGCAGCAGCGTCATGAGAAGGTGCGGAGGCAGGCCTGGATTCGCTGCGACGGTGTCGCGCCGCTCGGGCTCGCTGAGCAGCCGTTCCGCGGTTCGGGCTGAGATGCGTGGATCGGAGGTTGCGCGATACCGGACGTTCTCGTCGGGATCGTCGATGAAGCGTTCCACGAGATCGGCGGTGGAGTCCGGATCGTCCAGGGCGAGGCGGCGCAGATTCGGGTTCGGATCGTCGGCGAAGCGCAGGAGGCCACGTTTTGGGAAGTTCGGGTGGCGGCGCGGGACATCGGGCGCGGACAGGCTCCCGGTCCACCACTCCGCGACGCGCAGGAGCATGTCCGCCGGCGCGTCGTCACAGGACTCGGCTAGGAACAACTGCACGACGCGGTCCGGATCGTTCGCCAAGCGTTCGATGACGTCCGGCGGCAGGTGCTTGGCGCGGGCAACACTGCGGCGGATGAGGAACACCTTCGATGCGGCGAGCCGGCGCATCGCGACGGGATCGTCGTGCAGGGCGGTGATCCATGCGAGGTCGGGCCAGTGCAGGCCCGGGTCGACGTCGATGTCGATCGCCTCGCGCTGCTCGTCGGTGAGCTCGGGTCGGCAGGCGGTACCGAACCGAACCTGGGGATCCGGATCGGCCGCCAACCGGGCGAGCTGCGACGGGGCGCGGCTCTGAGCCTGGGCCCGCGCCTCGAGATCGGCACGCTCGGCTTCGGTGCGAACCGTGTCGTCGAGGTCGGCCATCAGGTGGGCGCGTTGACTGTCGGTCAACGATGACCAGCTGGTCGCGCAGACACAGCCGCGGACACGCGGATCCATGTCTTCGGTCAGAGATGCCAGGCATTCATCGGGGATGGGATGCCACAGGGTGTCCGCTCTGATCCGGGGATCGGGGTCTCGGACCAACAGGCCCCAGTCAGCGGCCTTCAGGTCGAGGCGGACAAAGGCTCGCAGCAGTCGGGAGCGGCGATCAGGATCGGCCTCGCCGAAGATGATGGCGCGCCACTGGCTCGGGGTGAAGTCACGGTACTCCGCCCAACTCCCGAGAAGGCGCCGTTCGAGTGCTGCGTCCACGACTGACGACGGCAGGTCGGGACGCCACAAGAACGAAGCTCCGCGGTGAAGCAGCGCGATGAGCACGTCGTCCGGAGCGGCAGGGTTCATGCCGAGGCCATCACGCCACGCGGTAAGCAAATCCTTGGACGGCTCCAGAGCCTCGAACAGTTCATCCCCCATGTCTCCGGCAACCTACTGGGCCCCCGGATCGATCCGCCACCAGATGCACCGGGTTTGGCGAACAGCGGTTGGCACTGGCGGGCCCGGGGCGATTCACGATGGCATCTCCCGGTGGCTCCGAACGCCCCGGAGCCCATCACGACCGAAGGATCGTCGAGGTTCAGCTCTGTCAGCCTGCTCGTCCCCGAGCCCGCCCCAAACCCCGGCCCGCCGCCGGAAGTCTTCCGAGAGTGTTCGCCGAGGGTCCCCGGCCCATTAACAGGGCTCTGCCATGCTGACCGCCATGACCGATCCGGCTGTCCAGGACTGCTGTGGCTTCACCCGTCGCGACCTCGTCCGGCTCGCCGCCGCCGGGGCCGGGGCGGGGTTGGTTCTGCCGGGGCTGCTGCCCGCGCCGGCTGCCGCCGCGGCCGGGCAGGGTGTGTTCCCGCAGGATCTGGAGCTGGTGACGGTCACCGACACCGGTTTCGTGCTGACCTGGTACACCGCCGCCGGGCCGACGCCGGCGATTCCGTACCAGCCCGGGCAGGAGCCGGCGCCGGTGGCGTGCGACGGGGTCGTGCGGTACGGCACGCGGCCGGACCGGCTGGACCGGGTCGCGGTGCAGCGGCACGGGGACAGCGCGTACCACCAGGTGGAGGTTGAGGGGCTGCGGCCTGGGACGACCTACTACTACCAGGCGCTGTCCGCGAGGGTGCCTGCGACGGCGCGGATGCTGCCGCAGCTGACGTTCCCGGCGGGCGGGCTGGTCATCCCGCCCGATCCCACCAACGGCCAGCTGCTGGCGATCCTCGCGCAGCTGCTGTCCTCCGGGATCGTGCACTCCGCGGCGCCGGGGCAGGTCACGACCCTGGTGCCGCCGCGCGGACGGCACCTGTTCTCGCTCGCGCTGGCCAACGACCTGCACGTCGGGGAGACGGTGAGCGGGCTGGCCACGGCGAGCTTCCCGCCCGGGTTCAGCCAGGTGCCGGGCCTGCGCCGTATCCGGAGGTGATGGCGGAGTCGATGATCGCCGACGCCGGCCGGCACGGCGCCGACGTGCTGCTCGTCGCCGGCGACCTGAGCTCCGCCGCGCTGCCGGCCGAGCTGGCGGGTTCCAAGCGGCTGCTGGACCGGTTCGGGCGCCTGACGCTGGACGGCCGGCTGGACGCCGGCCGGTACGTCGTGGCCCGCGGCAACCACGACCAGCCGAAGACCGGCGCCGGGTACCAGATGTGCCCGGCGGTCGGCGACACCGGCTACAACGACTGCGTGCCGACCGTCTACGACCTGCCGCAGGGCCGGCTCACCAGCACGCGCCTGGCGGGCCTGCGCATCATCGGCCTGGACACCACGACGCTGAACACCCCCGGCGGCGCGCTCGACGACGCGCAGTTCGCGGAGCTGGCCGGGATCCTGGCCGACGACCCGCACCGCCCCACGCTGGTGTTCGGCCACCACCCCGTCACCGACGCCTCGGCGGTGTCCACGATCGCCGGCCCGGCCTTCGATCTGGCGCGCCCCGACGCGGCCCGGCTGGAGGCGCTCTACGCCAGGACGCCCGGGGTGTTCCTGCACCACGCCGGGCACACGCACCGCAACCTGCGCACCACCTCCCCGGTGGCCTCCGGCGTGGACTTCCTGGAGGTCGCCGCGACCAAGGAGTACCCGGGCGGGTTCGCCCTGCTGAAGGTGTACGAGGGCGGATACATGGCCAACTTCCACAAGTCCTCCAGCGCCCTGGCCCGGCAGTGGAGCCAGACCACGAGCGGTGAGTACCTGGGCCTGTACCCGGCCTACACGCTGGGCTCGGCCGCCGACCGGAACCACGTCGCGAGCCGCGACTTCGGGCAGCTGTCGGCGGTGCACCGGCACTGGTGATCGTCCGCGTGGAGTGAGAGCATCGGCCGAAGTGACCGGGCGCGCAGCGGCGCGCCCGAGGACGGTCGAGGAGGCCACCGCGTTGAGAGCCTGGCAGGTCAGCACCCACGGCGAACCCGGCGACGTGCTGCGGGCGGCCGAGATCCCGACGCCCGAGCCCGGCCCCGGCCAGGTGCTGGTACGGGTCCGGGCCGCGGCGCTGAACTTCCCCGACGTCCTGATGTGCCGCGGCCAGTACCAGGTGCAGCCGCCGCTGCCCTACACCCCGGGCGTGGAGCTGTGCGGCGAGGTGGTGGGCACCGGGGCGCGGGTCGTGGGCACGCCGGTGCTGCCGACCGGGGCGCTGGCCGAGTACGCCGTCATGGAATCAGACTCCGCATATCCGGCCCCTGAATCCCTCGACGACGCCGAGGCCTCCGGCTTCCTGCTCGCCTACCAGACCGGCTGGTTCGGCCTGCACCGCCGCGCCAAACTGCAGCCCGGCGAGACGCTGCTGGTGCACGCCGCGGCCGGCGGTGTCGGCAGCGCCGCGGTCCAGCTCGGCAAGGCGGCCGGGGCCACGGTGATCGCCGTGACCGGCGGCGCGGCCAAGGCCGAGGCGGCCCGCGCGCTCGGCGCCGACGTCGTGGTGGACCGGCTGGAGCGCAACTTCGTCGCGGCGGTCAAGGAGGCCACCGACGGCCGCGGCGCGGACGTGGTCTACGACCCGGTCGGCGGCGACGCCTATCAGGGCTCGATCAAATGCGTCGCCTTCGAGGGCCGCATCGTCGTGGTCGGATTCGCCGGCGGCACCATCCCGGCCCCGCCGCTGAACCACGCCCTGGTCAAGAACTACTCGATCCTCGGCCTGCACTGGGGCCTGTACCGCACCAAGGACCCCGAGGCCGTGGCCGCCTGCCACCGCGAGCTGACCCGCCTGGCCGACGCCGGCACCATCAGGACCCTGATCGGCGCGCGCCTGCCCTTCGACGACGCCCCGGCCGGCCTGACCCGGCTGGCGGCCGGGGAGAACCTCGGGCGGTTGGTGGTCGTGCCGTAGCGCACTGCCGGCCACCGCACGGGAGTGCGCGAGATAATCGCTGGACACCCCCGGCAGCCCGAATAGCATCCTGGTCAAGATCCCTTTCTTCGACCAGTGAGGCAACGGCGTGCAGTTCACCCCCTTCGATCCGAGCACGGCCTCCGGCGCGGACTACGAGGCCATCACCGAGATGCGGGCCCGCATCCAGGCCTTCGACCGGCCTGGAACTCCGCCCTTCCCGCTGGCGGCGACCATCGAGCTGCTGAGCGGGCAGGACGCCGTGTCCTTCGGCCCCCGGACCTTCTGGACCGCGCGCGACGCCGAGGGCCTGACCGGGTTCGCGGTGGTGTCGCTGCCGGACCGCGAGAACACGGACATGGCGCTGGTGTTCATCGAAGTCGACGTCGACCGGCGCCGTCAGGGCATCGGTACCGCGTTCCTGCGTGCGCTGCTGCCGTCGGTGCAGGCCTCGGGACGGCCGCGGGTGCTGGCGCTGAACGTCGTCGGCGGGTCGGCCGGCGAGCCGTTCGCCGAGGCGATGGGGCTGGCCTGCACGATCCGCGGGGTGTCGCAGACCTTGGAGACGACGTCGGTCGATCGGACGTTGTGGGACGTCCCCACGCCGGACGGCTATCGCCTGCACGCCTGGGACGAGGCCGCCCCCGAAGAGCTCATCGCCTCCTACGCCGAGGCCCGCAAAGCCATCGACGACTCCCCCACCCAGGACCTGGTCTGGGAGGGGACGGCCTGGACGCCGCAGCGCATCCGCGACGACGAAGCCGCCGTCATCGCGGCCGGGCAGTACGTGCCGGTCGTCGTCGCCGTCCACGAGGCCACCAGCGAGGTCGCCGGAATCACCGAGCTCATCATCCGGCCCGGCGATCTCGACCAGGCGCGCCAGATGGACACCGCGGTACGCGAGGAACACCGGGGCCACGGGCTCGGGCGGGCGATCAAGGCCGAGATGATGCGCCGGCTGATGGCGTCCCGGCCCGAGGTGGCGCGGGTGACGACGCAGACCGCGTCGGACAACACGTACATGATCGGCGTCAACCACTCGCTCGGGTACACCGATGTTCGAACCCTGGCGCACTATGAGATCGCGACCGAGGCCCTGGCGGCGCGGCTCGGCGGCTGAGCGACCCCAAGCGCCTCAAGCGCCTCAGGCGCTGCGGCGCGTGGAAGTCGACTTCGTCGCCGGCTTCTTCCGCGCGGGCTTGTGCAGGTCCGTGGCCTTCGCCGCGCCCCGTGCGCCCTTCGCCGCCCGTGCGGGCGTAGCAGTACTCTTCGATGCCGACGCCGCCGTCTTCTTCGCCGCCGCGGTCTTCTTGGCCGCGGCCTTCTTCGCCGGCGCCGCAGACTCCTGCGAAGCCTTCGAGCTCCCCGACGACGCCGGGGCACCCGCGCCCCCGCGCGTCTTCTTCGCCGCCTCCACGCTCGCCTTCAGTGCCGCCATCAGGTCGATCACCTGCGCTCCGCCCTCGGCCGGGGCGGGCGGGGTGACGACCTCGCGGCCGGCCACCTTGTTCTCGATGACCTCCTCCAGCGCCTCGCGGTAGTTGTCGTGGTAGTCCGCGGGGTCGAAGTCGGTGCTCAGCGAGTCGATCAGGAGTTCGGCCATCTTCAGCTCGGCGGCCTTGGGCTCGACCTTGGACTCCAGGAAGTCGAAGTCGGGCTTGCGGACCTCATCGGCCCACAGCATGGTCTCCAGCGTGAGCACGTCGTCGCGTACCCGCAGCGCGGCCAGGCTCTCCCGCTCGCGCATCGCGAACCGCACCACCGCCACCCGGCCCGAGGCGGCCATGGCGTCGCGCAGCAGCGCGTAGGGCCGGACGCCCAGCTTGTCCGGCGCCAGGTAGTACGACTTCGAATACATGATCGGGTCGATCTGCTCCTCCGGGACGAACGCCTCGACCGAGATGGTCTTCGCGATCGCCTCCGGCAGCCCGTCGAAGTCCTTCGTGGTGAGCACCACGACGTCGCCGTCGGGCAGCTGGTACCCCTTGGCCACGTCGGACAGCGCCACCTCCTCGCCGTCGAGCTCGCAGACCCGCTTCTGCCGCACCCGGCCGCCGTCGGCGACGTGCACCTGATGGAACGCGACCCGCTTCTCCTCGGTCGCGCCGAACATCTTCACCGGCACCGTCACCATGCCGAAGGAGATGACGCCGCTCCAGATCGCCCGCATGCCCCGACGCTAATTCGGATCATCCGGACTCGCACCCCGGCCGGGCCCGGGATGTCATGGAGCGGTGGAACCCGACCGGCTGCACGAGTACCGCGCCAAGCGGGACGCCGCGCGCACGCCGGAGCCGGTTCCCGGGACGCCGCCGAGGAAGCGGCGGGGCAGGCAGCCGATCTTCGTGGTGCAGGAACACCACGCCAGCGCGCTGCACTGGGACTTCCGCCTGGAACACGACGGCGTCCTGGTCTCCTGGGCCCTGCCGAAAGGCGTCCCCACCGATCCCAGAGGCAACCACCGTGCCGTGCGCACCGAGGACCATCCGGTGGAGTACGCCGACTTCACCGGCCGCATCCCGGCCGGCGAGTACGGCGCGGGCACCGTCGCCACCTACGACCGAGGCACCTACCTGCCGGAGAAATGGACCGAGGACGAGATCAAAGTCGAACTGACTGGCGAACGCCTTTCGGGCCACTACACCCTGTTCCGCACCGGCGGCGCCGACAGCTCCGACTGGATGATCCACCGCGAGAAGGGTCAGGACCCTGACCTCGCCGCGCCGCCGGACGACCTGCGCCCGATGCTCGCGATCCCCGGCACCGCCCCGGCCGGCACCGGCTGGGCCGCCGAGTTCAAGTGGGACGGCATCAGGGCCCTGTGCCGCATCGAGGGCGGCCGGGCCCGGCTGCGCTCCCGCAACGGCAACGACCTCACCGACACCTACCCGGAGCTCAAGGCCCTGGCCAAGACCGTCAGCAGCGCCCAGCTCCTGCTCGACGGCGAGATCATCGCCCTGGACGACGACGGCAAGGTCAGCTTCGGCGCCCTGCAGCCCCGCTTCGGCACCAGCGGATCGGAAGCGACGCGGCTGTCCCGGACGAATCCGGCCTCTTACTTGATCTTCGACCTGCTGCACCTGGACGGCCGCTCCACCCTGGAACTCCCCTACAAGGACCGCCGCGGACTGCTGGAGTCCCTGGAGCTGTCCGGACCACACTGGCAGACGTCGCCTTCGTTCCCTGACACACCGGTCGCCGACGTGCTGAAAGCGGCGCGTCAGGCCGGCCTGGAAGGCATCGTGGCCAAGCGCCTGGACTCGACCTACCAACCGGGGACGCGGTCTCCGGCGTGGCGCAAGGTCAAGCTGACCGCCACCCAGGACGCGGTCATCGGCGGCTTCACCCCGCTGAAGGGCCACGGCGCCGTCCCCGGACGCCCGCCTCGCGAAGTCGGCGCGCTGCTGCTCGGCATCCCGGACGACGCCGGACGCCTGCGCTACGCCGGCAAGGTCGGCAGCGGCTTCACCGAGCACGATCGCAGAGTCCTGCTGGAGGCGCTGTCGGAGCTGGCGACGCCCGAAAGCCCGTTCGCCACCGCCGTGGACGCCGTCGACGCCCGCGTGGCCACCTGGGTCGAGCCGGTCGTGGTCGCCGAGGTGACGTTCGGCGAGTGGACCACGAAGGGCCGCCTGCGCCATCCCGTCTTCAAGGGCATCCGCCCCGACAAGGACGCCACGGAGGTGGTCCGTGAGTCCTGACGCCCAGGCCTCCCAGAGCGTCGAGATCGACGGCCGAACGGTGAAGCTCACCAACCTCGACAAAGTCCTGTATCCCGAAGACGGCTTCACCAAAGGCGAGATCCTCGACTACTACGCGCGCGTCGCCCCGGTGATGCTGCCGCACCTGACCGACCGGCCGGTGACCTTCATCCGCTACCCCGACGGCGTGGACACCTCAGGGTTCTTCGCCAAGCACGCGCCGGCGCACCGGCCGTCCTGGGTCCGCACCGCCGACATCGCGGCGACCAGCTCCGGCAAGGAGGTCGAGTACGTCCTCATCGACGACCTGTCCTCGCTGATGTGGGCGGCGAACCTGGCGGCGATCGAGTTCCACGTCCCGCAGTGGCGGGTCTCCGACCAGGACCACCACGACCTGCTGGTGCTGGACCTGGATCCGGGCGCGCCAGCCACGGTGGTGGACTGCGTACGGGTCGCGCTCGCGGCCCGGGATCTGCTGTCCACGCACGGCCTGGAGCTGTCAGCGAAGACCTCCGGCGCCAAGGGCCTGCACCTGTACGCGCCGCTGGAAGGCGTCACCGGCGAGCAGGCCCGAGAACTCGCGCACACCATCGCCCGAGCCCTGGAGGGCACACACCGCGACCTGGTCGTCTCCAGCATGTCCAAGGCCGAGCGGCCCGGGAAGGTGTTCGTGGACTGGTCGCAGAACACGCACGCCAAGACCACCATCGCGCCCTACTCGCTGCGCGCCACACCGCATCCGGCGGTGTCGACGCCGGTGACCTGGGAGCAGTTGGCGGCGGCGAAAAGCCCCGAGGATCTGCGCTTCCCGCCGGCGCGCGCATTGGATCAAGTCGCGCGGTACGGCGATCTACTATCAGGACTGTGACGCAGACTCCTCAGGTTCCCCAGGCACCCCGAGTTCCGAAGGCACTTCTGCTCGACTCCGGCGGCGTCCTGATGCAGCCCATCGGCGGCCGGTGGAATCCCCGCGCCGACTTCGAGGCGACGGTGAAGGCGCACGCTCCGCACGTCACCGACGAAGAGCTGGCCGAAGCTGTCCGCGAAGGCGACCGCTTCATGGCCGCCGCCGCTTCCACCCCGGAGCACGACGACTACCATCGCACGATGCTGACACACATCGGCGTACAGGCGTCCCCGGAGCTGTTGGCGGCGCTGGTGCGGGACGTCCCGCCGGAAACCCTCCTGGAGACCTTCCCCGAGGTCATCGGGACCCTGACGGAACTGCGCGAGCGCGGCGTCCCGCTGGCCGTGGTGTCCGACGCCTGGCCGAACCTGCCCGAGCTGCACGCCGCCATCGGCCTCGGCGGCTTCTTCGACGCCTACGCGATCTCGAAAGTCCTCGGCTGCAACAAGCCGGATCCGCGGATGTACCACCACGCCAGCGAGGCCCTGGGCCTGGCGCCGGCCGACTGCCTGTTCGTCGACGACGATCCGGAGCTGGTCGCGGCCGCCATCGCGCTGGGGTATCAGGGCCGCGCGATGATCCGGCCGGAGGATGCGCGGACGAGGCCGGAAGACGTGGACGTACCGGTCATCAGCTCTCTGACAGAGCTGCTGTCCCTGGTCTGAGCACCCGCGACTACAAAGGTGCGGGCGGGCCGCCAATGTCGTGCGGCCCGCCCGCTTCTGGGGGGAAACGTCCTCCGGACCGGTCACGCGATGCCCGACCGCGCAGCCGTCGCTGTCTCCACTATGCGCCTGGTTGTGCCCGCCGTCATCCGCACGACGTGGTGGCAGTGGCCCCGTTGATCGTGCCGGTCGCGGAGACGCACAGGTCCCGGCCGAAGATCATCGGGGTCCAGACCACGGTGCCCTTGCCGCTGGCGGACATCTTGGCGCCGTCGGAGCGGGTGGCGGTGGCGGCCAGGTTGGCCGTCCCGACCGCGGAGACCACGCGGGCCCAGTTGTTGCCGCAGTACGGAGACCACCGTAGTTCGACCCAGCCGACCTTCTTGCCGTTGCTCATGATGTTCGCGGTCCGGATGTCCCGGGCCTGGTAGGTCTGCGAACAGCCGGTGGCCTGCGGGTCCTTGCCGTTGCAACCCTGGTTGCTGCACGTGGCCGGGGCCTTGGCCGGCACGTGGGTCCCGGTGGCCGCGGAGGCCGCCAGCGGGGCGCTCGCGAGGGCGAGCGTGCCGAGTCCCACACCGATCCGGGAAGCGATTCGACGAGAGAACATGATTCCCCCTCGGGGGATTCAGAAAGCGCCGTCGCGGCGGAAGGAGCTCCCGCCGACCCGAGGCGACGCCTGGTGTCGAACACCTCCGCCATCCTTGCTCCGCGCCGCGCAGGGGTGGCGAGCCGCCATGCGCCGTTCGGGGGACGCTGAGCGTGCGGATGAGCGTGCTGTGCGGCACGGCGCCGCCGCAGGTTGAAACGTCAATCTCAGGTGCTGGTGGCTGGGGTGTGGTGGGCGCGACGGGTGCGGTTTGTTGGTGGGTTTTAAGAGCTTTTACGGCTTCGCAGGGCTTTAAGAAGGATCCGCTGGGTGGCGCAGTTCGGTGGTATGCCTGGGGGACGCGTTGGCGGCCGGCGATCGTTTCTTGCGGTCGCCTTTGTCCCTGGTTCCCCGGACACCCCGCCTGTGGGAACGGGTCCCCGCAACCCCCACACGACAACTCACCGCCGCCCGTGCCCCCGAGTGGACCCCGTCCACACCACAGGCGGGGTTGTCCCGGATCCCTCGTCGCTGTCGGCGGTGCTTGCACAACCAGCCCGGACTGGCGGGGTCAAGCCGAACGCGACCCGACCACAGCAGCCTGCGATCCGGCTTTACCCCGCCAGGCCGGGATGGTTCCCTTTAGGGCGACGTCAGCGACGAGGGATCCGGGACTCGGCGACCAACACTCGGACCGCCGCCGAGGCGGGGGGTTGGGGATCCCTCAGAGTCTCGAGTGCCCCCGCCGGAGGCGCCTGCCCTTGACTTCAGGCACCCACCACGCCCGACGATCGCCGCCTACGTAACGCATGCGCAGTGACTCGGACCTGTGCGCGGTCGTGTCCAGCAAGACCGCCGGCCGCCAGCGCAACCAGCGCGGCACCACCGAACTGCGCCACCCAGCGAGGTCACCAAACCTTAGGCGAAGCCGTAAAAAGCTCTTAAAACCAACAAACAAACCGCACCCGTCGCGCCCGCCACACCCACCGCACCCCAGCCCCACCCACCCACCCACCCACTCACTCACCCATCAAGCAGGAGCGCCCAATCTCACAGGTCTTCGGCGCGCGGGTCACCCGACCTCAGTGCACTTCGTCCCGGTGTAGATCGTCGGCATGCACCTGTTGCAGTGGATGCACAGCGACGGCGTGGAGGCGTCGGCGGCGATGCGGTTCACCAGATCCGGCTCGCGCAACAGGGCCCGCGCCATCGCCACGTACTGGAAACCGGCGGCCATCGCACGGTCCATCGTGGCGCGCGTGGTGACCCCGCCGAGCAGGATCAGCGGGAGCGTGAGCTCGGCACGGAAACGCAGCGCGCGTTCCATCAGATACGTGTCCTGATACGGATAGGCGCGCAGGAACTTCTTGCCGAACAAGCGGATTCCGAGCCGCGGCAACGGCGGGAACTGCGCGGCGAACTCCCGCAGCGGCACGTCGCCGGTGAACAGGTACATCGGGTTCATCAGGGAGCTGCCGGCGGTCAGCTCCAGGGCGTCCAGCGTGCCGTCTTCTTGCAGCCATTGCGCGACCTGCAAGCTGTCCTCGATGCGCAGGCCGCCGGGGTAGCCGTCCTCCATGTTCAGCTTCGCGGTGACGGCGATCCGGTCGCCGACCTCGTCCCGGACGGCGCGCGCCAGGCCCAGCGCGACCTTGGCGCGGTTGGCGAGCGGGCCGCCGTACTCGTCGTCGCGCTTGTTCAGGCGCGGGGACAGGAAGGCGCTGGCGAAGTAGTTGTGGCCGAGGTGGATCTCGACGGCGTCGAACCCTGATTCGATCGCCAGCCGCGCGGCCCGGGCGTGGTCGGCGGTGATCCGCTCGATGTCGGCGGCGCTGGCGGCGCGGGTGCGGCGGAAGCTGATCGGGTTCAGCATCGGCGAGCAGGACAGGGCCGTGGCACGGTTCGAGCGCGCGTCGGCCACCGGTCCGGCGTGCCCGATCTGCGCCGAGACCGCCGCGCCCTCGGCGTGAACGGCGTCGGTGAGCTCGCGCAGGCCCGGCACGGCCTCGGGCCGCCAGTGGATCTGCCGGCGCTCAGTACGGCCCTCCGGGGAGACGGCCAGGTAGGCGACGGTGGTCATGCCGACGCCACCGGCGGCTGGGCGGCGGTGGTAGGCGATCAGGTCGTCGGTCACCAGGGCGTGCGGGGTGGCGCCTTCGAAGGTGGCGGATTTGATCACGCGGTTGCGGAGCCGGACCGGTCCGAGGGTCGCCGGGGCCAGGACGTCGGGCGCTTCAAAGGCATCGGGGACGTCGGACGTATCAGGAGTGGTCACGGCGCGGACCATAGAACGACGCCCGCGAACATGCCAGAGACAGTGAGCGCTCTTACATTACATACCGATTCGGCATACGCTCCGCGCCATGTCCACCATCGCCGTCACCGGCGCCGCCTCCGGCATCGGCGCGACGCTCGCCGCCTGGCTGGCCGACGACGGCCACCGCGTCATCGGCGTGGACCTGGCCGGCACCGAGGTCGAAGCCGATCTGGGCACCGAGGAGGGCCGCGCCGCCGCGATTGCCGCCATCACAGAACGCTGCGACGGCCGCCTGGACGGCCTGCTCCCCTTCGCCGGCCTGGCGCCGGCCACCGGACGTCCCGGCTCACTGCTGGTCTCGGTGAACTACTTCGGCGCCATCGCCCTGCTCGAAGGCCTGCGTCCGGCGCTGAAAGCGGCCGGGCGCGGCGCGGTCGTCCTGCCGTCGTCGAACTCCGCCACCTGCCAGCCGGGCTGGCCGGTCGAGATCGCAGAAGCCTGCCTGGCCGGCGACGAGCCGCGGGCCCGGGAGCTGGCCGACGCGCACGGCGACCGCGCCGCGCTGCAGACCTACCCCGCCACCAAAGCCGCGCTGGCCTGGTACGCACGCACCCGCGCCGCCGACTGGATCACCGACGGCATCCGGCTCAACGCCGTCGCCCCGGGCATGATCGACACCCCGATGACCCGCGCCAACCGCACCGACGACCTCACCGCCGAGGGCATCGCGGCCTTCGAGAAAGCCATCCCGGCCGGCCGCCCCGGACGTCCCGAGGAGGTCGCCGCCGCCGTGGCCTTCCTGCTGTCGGATCAGGCCTCTTTCATCGTCGGCTCAGTCCTGTTCTGCGACGGCGGAACCGACGCGATGCTGCGCGGAAAGGACTGGCCGGCGCCCTGGCACCCAGCGCGGTAGGCGCGTGGGTGCCGTACCGTGTGGGCGGTGAGCAGCCCGTCCTTGACCGACTGGAGCAGACTCCATCACGCCTACGGTCCGGCGACGGACGTGCCCGGGCAGTTGGCCGCGCTGACCAGCGAAGATCCGGCTGTGCGGGAAACGGCCGTGTCAGCGCTGATGGGCAGCGTCTCCCACCAGGGCACCCGCTGGCCAGCCAGCGCGTATGTGGTGGAGCCGCTGATGCGGCTTGTCGACAACGCCACGACTCCCGATCGGACCACCGTGCTGGACCTGCTGCATGCCGTCGCGATCGGTGACCGGCTCGAAGACGGGGTCCCCTTCGACAGAGTCCGGGAGTTCGCCGCGGGCGACCAGGTGGGGTCGGCACAGACCGATGCGGTGATCCGGGTGCTTTTCCAGAACGCCGGGGATGTCGACGACATCGCCGATGTGGGCGACGCCGTGGCGGTGCGCTGGGCCGCTGACGCCTATCGTGCGACCGAACGGCATCTGGCCGTCGCGCTCGGGTGGTTGCAGGATCCGGATTCGGCGATCGCAGCCCGGGCGGCGGCGCTGGTGGCCTGGTTCCCCCAGAATCCTGCCCTCGCGGACGCGCTCGCGGCCGTGACCATCGACACCTGCGACGCCCGGGCTTCGGCGAACCTGGCCGCGGCGCACCTGCCGGGTCCGGTCTCCGTTCAGGAACGCAGCGTATTGATTACGTCCTTGAGATCAGCCGAGGAGACCGTCCGGGTCACCGCCGCCGTCGCGCTGGCCTACCGCGAGAGTGCGACCCTTCCGGATGAAGCGCTGTCGGTGCTCGCCTCCTGCGAAGGCCGGGACACTGTCGGCAGCGTGCCGGGGTGGAAGCGCAGCCTCAAGGGCCACGTCGCGCTCGCCCTGCGGCGCATCGGCTTCTGACGACCTCGGCCTCTGACAACCTCGGCTCGGCCCGCAAGATCTGGCAGAGATGGATCATCACCAGTAGCCTTCGGCACCATGACTTTCGCCGGATCCAGAGGCGCAGATGACGACGACCGACGCCGCCGCCGCGCGCTCGCACGCCGGGAGGCGTCCCGGTGGCGTCGCATACCCCTGATCCGGTGGCTGCGGCCGCTGCCGCGGCTGCGCCGGCACGCGCCGGACCCGCGCTGGATCACCGGGCTGGTCGTGGGTCTGGCCGCGATCCTCACGCTGGGCTGGATCGGCCGCGCCGTCGCGCCGTACTGGCCGAACTTCGCGCTGAACACCGCCGCCGACCTCATCGGCGCGGTGTTCACCATCTACGTGATCACCCCGATCATCGAGCGCGCCGGGCAGGGCGGCGTCCGGGAGCACGCCGAGCTGGACTACTCGCAGTTCCTGGATCACGCCGGCCGCGCGACCAGCGTGATACGGATCCTGGACACGTACTCCAACCTGCTGGCCGAGCCGTACGCGCAGCGCTTCGAGGCGATGGTGCGGGCGGCCGTGGCGCGCGGGGTGTCCATCAGGGTCCTGTTGATCAACCCGACCACCATGGCCGCCGAGCAGCGCGACCTGGAGCTGGGCCGGGCCGACGAGCTGGGCCCGATGCTGGAGCGCAATCTGGAGACGGTGGCCCGGCTGCACCGCGCCTTCGAACAGGCCGGCGGCCCGCGCGGCCTGGGCATGGCCGCCGACTTCCAGGTGCGGCTGTACTCCTCCGGTCCGGACATCACGATGTACCGCTGGGACGACCGCGCGCTGGTGTCGTTCTACCCGGTCGGCAAGCTCTCCGGACGCGCCGAACAGCTGGAGGTCACCGTCGACAGCGCGCTGGGGTCCTTCGTCAACAACCGCTTCCAGGCGGTCTGGCACGCTGCGGCCCCGCACCAGGCGCTGACCCCGGTCACCGTCACCGACGACAACATCGAGCGCACCTACCTGGTCCGCTTCGTCGACCTCGACGACGGGCGCCGCTTCGTGGCCTCGCGCCGCGTCGAGCGCTTCATGCGGCGCTCGGTCGGCGAGGTCGCCGCCGCCAACCGCGGCCAGGACTACCGGCTGGAGGCCGCCGACCGGCACGAGGTCGGGGCGGTGCTGGACGCGGCGTTCCGCCGGATCTACGGGGAGATCCCCGACACGGCCTATCTCCTGCTGCGGACCTCGGATCCATCGGTCGGCGGCGTCGGGTAGCGTCAGGTTGTGCAGCACACCGCCGCCGGCCGCTCGGCCGGCAACCGGTTCCAGGCCCTGGGCCCGAACCGGCTGGACGACATCGCCGCGAAGTACGGATTGGATCCGCAGCTCCGTGAGAGCGTCCGCCTGTTCTCCCTGGTCCTGCCCTTCCGGGTCAACGAATACGTTCTCAGTGAACTGATCGACTGGTCGCAACCGGACGCCGACCCGATCTTCCATTTGTTCTTCCCCCAGCCCGGCATGCTCTCCCCCGCCGACGAGGCGCTGCTCACCCGGGCTCGCGACGGCGGCGACCCCGGGGAGCTGGCGCGGGCGATCGCGGGCATCCGGGCCGGGATGAACCCGCATCCGGAGCACCAGCAGGACCTGAACGTGCCCAGCGACCCCGACGGCCCGATCCCCGGCGTCCAGCACAAGTACGAGCAGACGCTGCTGTACTTCCCCTCGGCCGGGCAGACCTGCCACGCCTACTGCACGTACTGCTTCCGCTGGGCGCAGTTCGTCGGCGAGCCGGAGCTGCGGTTCGCCGCGCCCGAGCCGACCCGGACCGTCGAGTACCTGCGGCGGCACCCGGAGATCACCGACGTGCTGGTCACCGGCGGGGATCCGATGGTGATGACCGCCGAACGGCTGCGGCAGCACCTGGCGCCGTTCCTGGAAGTGGAGTCGCTGCAGACGGTGCGGATCGGCACCAAGTCGGTGGCCAGCTGGCCGCACCGGTACGTCACCGACCACGACGCCGACGCCACGCTGCGGCTGTTCGAGCAGATCGCCGAGGCCGGCAAGACCCCGGCGGTGATGGCGCACCTGAGCCACCCGGTGGAGCTGGAGCCGGCCATCGCGCGCACCGCGCTGGCGCGGATCCGCGACACCGGCGCCGTGGTCTACTGCCAGGCCCCGGTGATCGGCCGGGTCAACGACGACGCCGCGGCCTGGGCCCGGCTGTGGCGGGCCGAGCAGCGCGCCGGGGCCGTGCCGTACTACATGTTCGTGGCCCGCGACACCGGGCCGCGCGACTACTTCAAGGTGCCGCTGGCGCGCGCCGCGGAGCTGTTCCGCGACGCCTACAGCACCCTGCCGGGGCTGGCCCGGACGGTACGCGGGCCGGTGATGTCCACGACCGGCGGGAAGGTCGTGGTGGACGGGGTCGCCGAGGAGCCCGGCGGGGGGAAGTTCTTCGAACTGCGCTACCTGCAAGCGAGAGATCCCCGGCTGGTCGGCAGGCCGTTCCGTGCTGTTTACTCAGCAGATGCCGCTTGGATCGACGACCTCGAACTCGTCCCCGGGACACCCGCGGACATCCGCAGCGCGGTCCTGGCCGGGGACGGCGGGGCCGGCACCGACGGCGAGGACTGAGACCCCATGATCGACCAGCCCGAGCCGGTTGCCTATCCTGGGACGATGAACACATCCGGCGCGCGGCCGACCCCGGCCCCGGCCACCTCGGCCACGGTCCGCGAGCTGAACCTGCGCACGGTGTGGCGCGTGATCGGCGAGAACGCGCCGATCTCGCGCGCCGAGATCTCGCGCGCCACCGGGATCTCCAAGCCCACGGTCTCGGCGGTCCTGGAGGACCTGCTGCAGATCGGGCTGGTGGTGGAGACCGCCGACGCCTCGCGCGGCTTCACGTACGGCGCGGTGTTCTTCAAGCCGCGCCCGGAGGCGGCACACGCCGTGGCCTTCGACGTCGGCGCCCGCCACCTGCGCGCGGCCCTGGTCGGCCTGGACGGTGCCGAGGTACTGCGGCGCGACGCCGAGGTCGACGGCCTGGACGCCGACGCCATGGTCGGCGCGGCGGTCCAGCTGGCGAAGGAGCTGGTCAAGGCCGCCGGCGTGGACCCGGCGTCGGTGAAGCACGCGGTGATCGGCGTCCCCGGCGTGGTGGACCGCCGCGACGGGCGCGTGTCGCAGGCCGCGAACGTCAGCGGCATGGAAGGCTTCGCCGCGCGCGAGAAGTTCAGCGCGGCCCTGCAGACCCCGGTCACGGTCGAGAACGACATCAACCTGGCCGCGCACGGCGAGTACGCACGCGGCAGCGGCGGCAGCGCCGACAGCTTCCTGTTCCTGTCGATCGGCACCGGCGTCGGCGCCGGTCTCGTCCTCGGCGGCAACCTGGTGCGCGGCTTCAAAGGCGCGGCCGGCGAGCTCGACAGCGCCTTCGAACCCGACTTCGTCGAGGGACCGGACGGCCTGGAGCCGGAGGTGCCGACGTCGATGGACCCGTGCGCCATGGCGATCCTGCAATACGCGGCGGACAAGCTCCCCGCCGAACAGGACCTGGCCATGGAGCGCGTCTTCGAGCTGGCGCGCGCCGACGACGCCGGAGCGGTCGACGTGGTCCGCGAGGAGGCACGCCGGATCGCGAACTACGTCGCGGTGGCGGCGGCGGTGGTCGACGTGGAGCTGGTGGTGCTCGGCGGCGGCATCGGCCTGAACGGCGACCTGCTGCTGGCCCCGGTGGCCGAGCGCCTGGCGGTGCGCCTGCCGTACCCGCCCCGGCTGGAGACCTCGGCGCTGGGCAGCGGCGCGGTGCTGGCGGGGGCGGCGGCGCTGGCGGCTTCGCTGACGGTGGAGCAGTTGATTCGGGACTACTTCCGGGGGTAGGCGGCGGGCTGGGCTGACCGGAAAACCGGTCGGCGGTACTGCGGCGCACGGGCGGCGAGGCTCGGCGCGGCACCAGCAGCACGCTCGGCGGCAGCACCTGCAAATTGCCTCAGCCTGCGATGCTGAGGCACGGCGAGGCGCGGGGCTGGCGGCCGGTTCGGTTAGTGCTGCCGAACTGCGGCAGCGCGCGCGAGGGCAGGTGCCAGCCTGGCGGCGACCCCAGCCAGCGCCACCGGCGAGCCGTAGCGAGACCTGGCGCGCGCCGCCGAAAGCCCAGCTCAGCGCTGCGGCCGCACAGCCTGTTGCCGAATGTTCGCGAAGAAGACCGCTCGGCCCACTACCCTGCCCGGGTGGTTCAGGAGAACGTCGCCGTCGAGTCCCCGTCGGCCGGGCGCGCGGCGCGCCGGGGTCGGCGCTTTCATGCGCTGATGGTCGCGGTCGTCGCCAGGCTGCCCTTTGGGCTTTCGCGCGTCGTCGCGCCGAGCTTGCTGGGGTTCGCCGTCATCAACGGGTTCACCTTCTCAGTGGACCTCGTGTTGCTGACGCTGGCGCATCGCGTGCTGCACTGGCCGTACCCGGCGGCGGTGACCGTCTCCTACCTCGCTGCGTTCGCGCTGAGCTTCGTGCTGAATCGGGCGTTCAACTTCCGGTCGCATGGCGCGCTCGGGGCGCAGACCACGCGGTACGCGGTGGCCGTCGGGGTCAACTACCTGGTCTTCGTGCTCGGCGTCGGCAGTGGGCTGACGTCGATCGGGGTCGGGTTCGCGGTGGCGCGCGTCGTTTCGGGGCTTGCTGAGGGTGTCTACATGTACTGCGTGATGCGCTGGGTGGTGTTCCGGAACGCCGACGGCCCCTGATCCGCCAGCATCAGGGGCCGCGCTCGCACGCCGCGCGGGCTCAGCCGCCCAGCGTCTCCTGCATCGCCGCGCCGAGGACCGCCGAGCCGGTCATGTCCAGCGCCGGCTCGTTGGTCTGCCAGGACCGGACGTCGTCGGAGAAGCGGCTGCTGTGGCCGGTGAACTTGTTGTACGCGTCCGTCCCGCCGGCCGGGCACTGCTTCATCCCCGTCTGGTACGACCCCAGCCCGCCGGCGAAGTTGCTCGTGTTGTTCGGCCCGTTCATCACCGCGCCGGTGGCGATCGCGCCGGTGCCGGTCAGGCTCCCCGACAGGTTCGCCACCTGGTGCTGCATGCACTTCGGGAAGTTGCTCCCCTCACCGACCATGAAGGCCAGCCCCCAGGCGTTGGCGCCCAGCAGCCAGTCCCGCTGCTCGGTGGCGAACGCCGCGAACGACGTGTCGCCGCTGGCCTGCCGGTACAGCGCTTCCTCGGTCAGGAACCCGAACGTGTGCGCGTCGACGTCGAAGTCGGCGTAGTTGCCGCCGGCGTGGAAGACGTCCGAGGCCGCCTTGCTCGCCGCCGACTGCACCTGACGCTTCAAGTCCGCCGTCAGCGCGGCCCGTGTGACCGCCAGACCCGAGGGGTTCCCCGCGGCGGCGATCGCCTTGATCAGGTCGGCGTGCGCCAGAGCGCTGTTGTCGTAGAGGTTGAACGTGTCGCCGGTGTCCGACGCCAAGTAGTCCTTCGCGTAGGTAGCCGCCTGCGACAGGTACGACGACGAGCTGTGCCCCAGCTTCTGCGCGGCCAGCGCAAGCTCCGCGCCGCCCAACTCCATCGCGTCGTGCCAGATCGGCTCCGGGTAGTACGCGTTCGGCAGCGCCGTGGTCAGCGGGTTCGGCGGCGCGCTGGTGTCGGCCTGGGCGTAGACGGAGGCGGCGGCCTGGTACTCGGCGGCGGCCTGCGTCGGGTTCCCGGCGGCGTCCACCTGCGCGGCCAGGGCGAACGCACCGGCCACCCGCCCGGCGATGTTGGGGCTGATCTTCCCACCTGGGCTCGCCGCCAGGAACGCCGGGCGGTGCGCGGCCGCGTACCGGTCGGCGGTGGCGGTGTCGCCGTCGTCCTTCTGCGGCAGCCGCCACAGGTCGTGGTCGCCGAAGAACGTGCCGGCGGAGTTCCCGGTGCCGATGCCGACCTGCAGCACCAGCGTCTTCGTGCTCTGGTTCCAGGCCTTGTTCAGCCAGGTCTCGCCGTAGTGCGCCTCGGCGGACAGCGTGGCCGGGGCCGCCGAGCCCAGGGCGCGCTGCGCGGCCAGGAGCGTGATGTCGCCGAAGGCCTCGTTGTTGGAGAACTTCAGGTAGTCCCCGGCGTCGAACCAGCCCCCTGAGACGTCGACCGTGCCGCTGAGCTTGGTCAGGTCCGAGCTGGTGATGGTGTCCGAGCCGCCGGCGGCGAACGTCGGCCAGGCGTAGATGCTCGCCGCGGCGTCGTGCAGGTGCGAGGGCTGCCGGTTCAGGGCGCCGGCGATGACGTCCGAGCCGTCGCGCTGGGTCTGGAAGAAGGTGACGCCGTCGGTGACGAGCTTGCCGTACAGCGAGCCGGCGCTGGTCACGGTGAACGACGGCGAGGTTCCCGCGGCGCTGCCGGCGACCTTGATGTGGTACGTGCCCGGGGTCTTCAGACCGCTGAAGACGATCGGGTACACGTCCGGGTAGGCGGTGTTCCACTTGCCGAGGCTGGTCCCGCCGACCTTGCCGGTGAGCACCGTCGCGCCGGCCGCGTTCAGCACCGAGAACGACGCCCCGGACACCACCGCGCCGGTCATCAGGTACGCCTGCTTCACGTCGCCGGCCAGGAACCCGGCCTGGTCCACCCGGACCAGCCCGGTGGTGGCGGCCTGCGCGGGCTGCGACAGGACGGTCGCGGTGCCGACGGTCAGACCGGCCAGGCCGACGGCGGTGAGCGCGGCGACGGCCCTGCGGTGCCGCGCGACGCGTCCGGGCGTGCCGCGGCGGATACGTGGTCGTGCCCTGGAAACCATGGGGTGCCCCCTCATTGGTTAGGAAAGGTTCCTAACGAGACGTGCGGTGAACCTACCCAGGGCACCGCACGCCGTCAAGGGTCTGAATCGGCCCGGAACAGACGGCGCCGCCACGCTAATGTGGACGAAGGCCTGTAAATGAACGATGGGGGTGGACATGGCCGATCACAAGAGTGCCCGGACCAGGGGTGGCCTGGCACTGATCCTGACGCTGCTGATGGTGTTCGCGGCGGCCTGCAAGTCGACCGCCGATTCGAGCTCCGGCTCGGGCTCCTCGGGCGGCTCGGGCGGCTCCTCCGGCGGCACGACCGTGGTCGCCTCTTCGGCGCCGGCCAGTGGTGACGCGCAGAAGATCTGCGGGGCCCCGCCCTGCGTCCGCTTCCTGTCCCGCGGCGACACCAGCACCCTGTCGAACACGGTCTCCGACCACCCGATCCTGAGCACGGTGGCGCTGCACGCCGCGGTGATGGTGCTGTGCGGCGGGATCCTGTGCCTGCTCGGCGAGGGCATCAGCCTGGACTACGTGGCGCACGCGGCCAAGGACGCGGCGAACCAGCACGCGTGCCTGAAGGTGAGCATCCTGCCCGACAATGACAAGTGGAAGCTGATGAGCCTGAGCACGTCGAACCAGAGCCCCTACTGTACGGACTGAGCATGCGCGTTGATCCGTTCGCCATCGCGGTACCCGAAGCCGTCCTGACCGATCTGCGCGAGCGGATCGCCAGGACCCGGTGGCCGGACCCGGCGCCGGGCGATGCCTGGAGTCAGGGCATCGAGCTGGGATATCTGCGGGAACTGCTGGCGTACTGGGCCGACGGGTTCGACTGGCGCGAGGCGGAGCGTGAGCTCAACCGGTATCAGCACCGGGTCGCCACGGTCTACGGGACTCCGATCCACTTCGTGCATCACCGTGGTGGCGGCGCAGGCGGCGCAGGCGGCAACGCGGGCGGCGAAAGCGCCGGCGACCGGATCCCGCTGATCCTCACCCACGGCTGGCCCAGCACCTTCGCCGAGCTGCTGGGCCTGGTCGACCGCCTCGGCGACCGATTCGACCTGGTGGTGCCCTCGCTGCCGGGCTACGTCTTCTCGCAGCGGCCGGCGCGGGCCGGCGTGGACCGGCGGTACGTGGCGGGCCTGTGGCACGAGCTCATGCAAGGGCTCGGATACCAGCGGTACGGCGCGTGCGGCGGCGACTTCGGCGCCGGCGTGGCCACCCAGATGGCGCTGTCGGCGCCCGAGCGCATGATCGGGATCCACCTGAGCACCCCGGAGCTGGCGCCCTACACCGGCCCCGGCTCCGCGCCGCTGACGCCGCAGGAGCAGGCGTACGTCGAGCACGTGGAGCGCTGGGAGCAGACCGAGCGCGGCTACAGCGCCGTGCAGTCGACACGCCCGCAGACCCTCGGCTACGCCCTGAACGACTCCCCCGCCGGCCTGGCCGCGTGGCTCCTGGACAAATGGCGCTCCTGGTCCGACAGCGGCGGCGACCTGGACGCCACCTTCGGCCGCGACGCCCTGCTGACCATGCTGACCCTGTACTGGGTGACGGACTCCATCACCACCTCGATGCGCGACTACTACGACAACCGCTGGCACGGCCTTCCGATCGGCCCCGACGACCACGTGAGCGTGCCGACCGCGATGGCGGTGTTCGCGAACGAGTACGTGCCCGAAGGCGAAGTCCCGCGCTCGTGGTACGAGCGGCTGTACCAGATCCAGCGCTGGACGGTGTTCCCGCGTGGCGGGCACTTCGCGGCGATGGAGGTGCCGGACGTGCTGGCCGCCGATATCGGCGAGTTCTTCGACGGGCTGCGGTAGGCAGGTTCGCAGGACCTGAGCATCAAGTTGTTCAAAACCGGCCGGTCGATCATGCTGTACGGCGTGCTCACGGTACGGATGAACGATGCGGCGGCGCGATCGCTGGGCCCTGACTTCCCACTGGGCGAGGCGCCACCGGCCAAGGCGCCCCGGCTGCACCAGCTGCTGGCCGAGGGCGTCGTGCGGCGCGACGAGGTGGTCGTACTCGCCAGACACCGCGATCAGGCCGGCGGCGCACCCGGCGGCTTCGACGACCTGACCGGCTGGGAGTGCGGCACCAACAGCTTTCACCTCGACGACGTCATCCCGGTCGAGCGCCGCTTCCGCGCGGACGGCGAACCCGTGATCGGCGAAGCGGATCAGACGCTGCTGCTACGACACGGGCTCTGGTTCGCCGTGCGCGTGGCCCACCTGGCGGCCGCGTTGGAAGCCCCGGTGCCGGTGTGCTGCATCGTCGGTACGAACAGCACCGGCGGCACGTTCCGCCTGCACCGCGCGCGGCCCGGCCAGAACTGGCTGGCCGCAGATCTCGACGGCTACGCCACCGAGAAGATCATCGCGGTCGACTTCTCCCCCGCCGAGCACCATCCATCCTGAAGCCGGGGCCGGATCCGGCGGGGGAACCGGCCCCGACGGCTGGGATCAGGCCCCCGCGGCAGCCAGGGCCTGAGTAAACGACGCCGCGACGTCGCCCGAGGTCGGCACATTCCACTGCGTACCGTTGATGAACACCGACGGGACGCCGACGAGCTTGCCGGAGCCGTACTCGGCGGCATACGTGCTGTCGATCGAAGCGCCGTACGGCTGCGTCCGCACGCAGTCCTCGAACGTCGGGCTGTCCAGCCCCGAGATGGTCTTGGCGATGCTGATCAGCTCGTTGGGATCGGCGAAGGCATCGGTGCTCTCGCTCGGCTGCGCCGCGAACAGCGCCTCGCGGTACGGCTGGAACTTGAACGCCTGCAACGCGCAGCTGGCGGCGTTGCCGGCGGCCAGCGAACCCTTGCCGCCGGTGTTGTGGTCGATCAGGTCGACCGCGTGGAACTCGACCTTGATGCTGCCGGATCCGAGCTTGGACGAGATCACCGGCTGGATCTGGTCGTACACCTGCTTGCACACCGGGCAGCGGTAGTCCTCATAGATGACGACCCGCACTTTGCCGACGCCGACGATCACGGTCGCGTCCTTGCCGGCAACCGACCCCGGTCCGGACGCCGATGCCGACGCAGGCGCCGACGCACCGGAGGACGGCGCGGCGGACGTGTGGCCGACAGCAGCGGAACTGGCAGTACCGGTGGCACCGGTGGCACCGGTGGCACCGGAATGCGCACCGCTCGGCGCCGCGCCGGACGCCCCGCCGATCCCCGAACCCGCCCCGGAACTCACCGCGACCCCGGCACCCGGCCCGGTCGCGGGATCGGTTCCCACGCCGGTGTCGGACCCGCTTCGGGATCCGGTGGCCGAGCCCGCTTCGGTGCCGGACCCGGCGCCCGCGCCGTTATTGGTCGTGCCCTGCGACGCGCAACCCGCCATCAGGACACCGGAAAGTATCAACACAGCTAGTCTCCCCCTCATGGCAGGCCATGTTAGAGGGCAGACAGCCAATTATCACAGCACAGCGCGAATTTCGCGGACGCGATCCAGGGAACCGGCGACGTCGCTCAACAAACGCTGCGCGCAGTCGTAGAACCCAGGGTCCTGCGAGCGCTGCTTGCGGCGGAGGAATCCCGCCGCGGATACGGACGCATCCGGGGCCATGGGGAGCGCCAGGGCCAAAAGCAGATGTCCGGTGCAGATGTGGTCGTCCTGCCGGACCCGAGCGATGGTGGCCGCCGCTATAAGAGTCTTATAGCTGCCGAAGGTGTACGGAATGTGCCCCTCGGGCATGGGCACCCCGCTACCGAGCCGACGCACGGCCTTTGCGTGAACCCGCTCGACATCGATCTCGATCGGCGGCGTCGCCCGCTGTCCGTGGTGTTCATGACGGAGCACCCCGACCAACAGGTGCGCCGTTCCCATGTACGGATGCCCCAGGTCCCTGGCCATCTGTTTGGCGTCGAAAAGCGCCCGCTTGGCGGCCGTCTCGTACAAGCCGTAGCTCTTCAGTACTTCTTCTTTCACATCGGACATCGCACTGAACCCTCGACCGTGACCAGGACGCCGGACGGCGCCAGGCGATCATGCCATGCCGCTCGCCCGGCGCCGTCATCGGCCCTGTTCAGAGCCGTCCAGAGCCCTCTCCAGAGCTCCCCGGACCTACTCGATCCGCTCCCCGCGCTCCGCCTTCACGATCAGTGACTGCGGCACCGCGAACCGCTCCCCGTACTTCTCGTGCAGTTCCTTGGCGCGCGCCACGAAGCCGGTGACGCCGCCGTCATAGCCGTTGATGTACTGGATCACGCCGCCGGTCCAGGCCGGGAAGCCGATCCCGAGGATCGAGCCGACGTTCGCCTCGGCGACCGAGCGCAGCACGCCCTCGTCCAGGCAGCGCACGCTGTCCAGCGCCTCGGCGAACAGCATCCGCTCCTGCATGTCCTGGAACGGGATCCCCACGTGCGGCGGGAACGCCTCGCGCAGGCCCGGCCACAGCCCGGTGCGCTTGCCGTCCGCGTAGTCGTAGAACCCGGCGCCCGCCGAACGTCCGCCACGGCCGAACTCGTCGACCATGCGGTTGATCACGCTTTCCGAGCCGTGCTCGACCCAGTCCTGCCCGGCGGCGGCGCGCGCCTCGTTGCGGATCTTCTGCGGCAGCGTGAGCGTCAGCTCGTCCATCAGCTGCAGCGGCGGCGCCGGGTAGCCGGCCTGGGAGCCGGCCTGCTCGATGGAGTTGGGCCGCAGGCCCTCGTTCACCATCGCCATCGCCTCGTCCAGGAAGCGGCCGATCACCCGGGAGGTGAAGAAGCCGCGGCTGTCGTTGACGATGATCGGCGTCTTCTTGATCTGCCGGGCCAGGTCGAAGGCCTTGGCGATGGCCGCGTCGGAGGTCTGCTCGCCGACGATGATCTCCAGCAGCGGCATCTTGTCCACCGGGGAGAAGAAGTGCAGCCCGATGAAGTCCGCCGGCCGATTGACGGCCTGCGCCAGGCCGGTGATCGGCAGCGTGGAGGTGTTGGAGCCCAGCAGTGCGTCGGGGGCGACGACGTCCTGGATCTCGCCGAAGACCTTGCCCTTGAGCTCCGGGGACTCGAAGACGGCCTCGATCACCAGGTCGGCACCGGCGGCGTCGGCCGCGGTGGCGGTCGGGTGGATCCGGGCCAGGACCGCGTCGGCCGCCTCGCGGGTCATCTTGCCGCGCGCGACCGCCTTGTCCAGGATCCCGGCCGAGTACGCCTTGCCCTTCTCGGCGGCCTCGACGCTGACGTCCTTCAGCACGACCTCGATCCCGGCCCGCGCGCAGACATAGGCGATGCCGGCGCCCATCATGCCCGCGCCGAGCACCGCGACCTTGGTGGCCTGCCACGGCTCGTACCCCTCGGGCCGCGAGGCGCCGTTGGTCACCTTCTGCATGTCGAAGAAAAACGCCTGCGTCATGTTCTTCGCCACCTGGCCGGTGACCAGCTCGACGAAATACCGCGCCTCCACGGTCAGCGCGTTGTCGAAGTCCAGGCGCGCGCCCTCGACGGCGGCGGCCAGGATGTTGCGCGGCGCCGGGTAGTTCGCGCCCTTGAGCTGCTTGCGCAGGTTCGCCGGGAAGGCCGGCAGGTTCGCCGCGAACTTCGGGTTCTTCGGGTCGCCGCCGGGGATCTTGTAGCCGGGGACGTCCCAGGTCTGCTTGGCCTCGGGGTTGGCCAGCACCCAGGCCTTCGCGGCGGCCAGCATCTCCTCGGGGGTGGCCGCGACCTCGTGGACCAGGCCGTGCTCGAGCGCGGCGTTCGGCTTGTAGCGCTGGCCCTGAAGCAGGACCTTGAGAAGCGCGTCGGTGATGCCGAGGAGTCGCACCGAGCGCACGACGCCGCCGGCGCCGGGCAGCAGCCCGAGGGTGACCTCGGGGAAGCCGATCTCAGAGCCCTTGGCGTCCAGCGCGACGCGGTGGTGGCAGGACAGCGCGATCTCCAGGCCGCCGCCGAGCGCCGCCCCATTGATCGCCGCGGCCACCGGCTTGCCCAGGGTCTCCAGGCGCCGCAGCAGGGCCTTGATCTGCAGGTTGCGCGCCATGATGTCGGCGGCGTCCTCGGGCCGGGCCTGGATCAGCTCATTGAGATCGCCGCCGGCGAAGAAGGTCTTCTTGGCGCTGGTGACGATGACACCGGCGATCTGGTCCTGCTCGGCCTCCAACCGGTCCAGGACCGGTCCCAGGGCCTCGATGAACGCCCGGTTCATGGTGTTCGCCGACTGGCCGGGCGCGTCCATGGTCAGGGTGACCACGTTGTCGGCGTCCCGCTCCCAGCGGATGTGGTTCTGCTCGCTCATGTTCCTCGTCCCCGCCCTCAGACCCGCTCGACAATGGTGGCGATGCCCATACCGCCGCCGACACACAAGGTGACCAGACCACGGCGCAGGTCCCGGCGTTCCAGCTCGTCCACGATCGTGCCGATCAGCATCGCGCCGGTGGCGCCCAGCGGATGGCCCATCGCGATCGCGCCGCCGTTGACGTTGACCTTCTCCAGCGGCAGACCGGCGCCCATGTCGCGCACGTAGCGCAGCACCACGCCCGCGAACGCCTCGTTGATCTCCACCAGGTCGATGTCCTCGATGCCCAGACCCGCCTTGGCCAGCGCCTTCTTCGAGGCCGGCGCCGGACCGGTGAGCATGATGGTGGAGTCCGCGCCGGAGACCGCGGTGGCCAGGATGCGGGCCCGCGGCGTCAGGCCCGCGGCCTGCCCGGCGTGCTCGTTGCCGACCAGGACCAGCGCGGCACCGTCGACGATGCCGGAGGAGTTGCCGGCGTGGTGGACGTGGTCGATCTTCTCGACCCAGTGGTACTTCTGCAGCGCCACGGCGTCGAAGCCGCCGAGGTCGCCGATCGCCTCGAAGGAGGGCTTCAGGCCGGCCAGGGTGTCCACGGTGGTGCCGGGGCGGATGAACTCGTCCTCGTCCAGGATGGTCAGGCCGTTGCGGTCCCGGACCGGGACGACCGACTTCTTGAAGTGGCCGGCGGCGCGAGCCGCGGCGGCCAGTTCCTGGGAGCGGACGGCGAACTCGTCGACGTCGGTGCGCGAGAAGCCCTCGATCGTGGCGATCAGGTCGGCGCCGATGCCCTGCGGGATGAAGGAGATGTCGTAGGCGGTCTCGGGGTCCTCGAACCAGGCGCCGCCGTCGGAGGCCATCGGCACGCGGGACATCGACTCGACGCCGCCGGCCAGGATCAGGTCCTCGCCCAGGCCCGAGGCGACCTTCTGCGCGGCGGTGTTCACGGCCTCCAGGCCCGAGGCGCAGAACCGGTTGAGCTGCACTCCGGCGGTGGTGTCCGGGAGCCCGGCGACCAGCGCCGAGACCTTGGCTATGTCCGAGCCCTGCTCGCCGATCGGGGAGACCACACCGAGGATGACGTCCTCGATCAGCGCGGGGTCCAGGTTCGGGTGGCGGGCCTGGATCTCCTCGATGAGGCCGACCATCAGGGAGATCGGCTTGACGGTGTGCAGCGAGCCGTTCTGCTTGCCCCGGCCGCGCGGTGTCCGGATCGCGTCGTAGACGTACGCGTTCGACATCGCTGTTCCTTTCTTTTCGTCTGTCCTGGGCCCGGTCCGCTACAGCGAGCGGGCGATCAGTTCCTTCATGATTTCGTTGGCGCCGCCGTAGATGCGTTGCACGCGGCCGTCGGCGAAGAGCCGCGCGATGGGGTACTCGAGCATGTAGCCGTAGCCGCCGTGCAGCTGCACGCAGCGGTCGATGACCTCGGTCTGGCGGTCGGTGATCCAGTACTTGGCCATGGAGGCGGTGGTGGCGTCCAGGCCGCCGTCGAGGTGCTTCTCGACGCAGTCGTCGAAGAACACCCGGGCCACGCGCGCGATCGTGGCGCACTCGGCGAGCTCGAAGCGGGTGTTCTGGAGCTTGAACAGCGGGCGGCCGAAGGCTTCGCGCTGCTTGGTGTAGGCCACGGTGTGGTCGACGGCGGCTTCCAGCATCGCCATGCCGGCGGCGGCGACCAGCAGCCGTTCCTGCGGGAGTTGGACCATGAGCTGGATGAAGCCCTGGCCCTCGACGCCGCCGAGGAGGTTCTCCGCCGGGACGCGCAGGCCGTCGAAGAAGAGCTCGGCGGTGTCGGTGCTGTGCTGGCCGACCTTCTTCAGGACGCGGCCGCGCTGGAAGCCGGGGACTTCGTGGCCGAGGTCGCCTACCTCGGCGACCAGCAGAGAGACGCCGTGCGCGCCCTGGGCCGTGTCGGTCTTGGCGACGATGACGATCAGGCCGGCGGTGTGGCCGTTGGTGATGAAGGTCTTGGCGCCGCTGATGACGTACTCGTCGCCGTCGCGGACCGCTTTGGTGGCGACGTTCTGCAGGTCCGAGCCGGTCCCGGGCTCGGTCATGGCGACCGCGCCGACCAGGTCGCCGGCGGCCATGCGCGGCAGCCACCGGCGCTTCTGCTCCTCGGTGGCGTAGGCGTTGATGTAGTGCGCGACGATGCCGGCGTGCACGATGATCGCCATCGCGCCGGCGCCGGTCCGGATCTGCGCCTCGATGATCGCGACCTCGTGCGCGAAAGTGCCGCCCCCGCCGCCGTACTCCTCGGGGATCGACGCGCACAACAACCCGATCTTGCCGGCCGCCTGCCACATGTCCTTGCTGGGGAAGCCCTGCGCCGCGAACTCCTCCTCCCGCGGCAAGGCCTCGTTGGTGAAGAAGGACGTCGCCAGCTCCCGCAACGCCTCCACGTCATCGCTCGCCCAGGACGACCTGCTCATCTGCGGCTCCATATCTGCCGAGGCCCACCGCCTAACGGCGATTAACATCGCGCGCCCGGCCCACCGGTGTCAAGAGCACCGCGAGCATCAGTCCCCGCAACCGGGCGGCGAGCCCGGGGCGCTCCAGCAGTCGGCGGGTCCGCGCGGTGTCGTTGACTACGGCGAACGCCGCGAGGACGCGGATCCGGATCTCCTCGGCCGACGCCGCGGGATCGGTTGAGGCCAGGAGCGCGGCCCAGTGCGCGGCATAGGCACGCTGGAAGCGGCGGGTCTCGGCGCGGTCGCGGTCGGGGAGGTTGTGGCCTTCGGTGAAGTAGGCGGCGACGAGGTCCCGGGAGGTGAGGACGGTGGTGACGTAGCGGGTGGCCAGGTCGGTGAGGGCGGTTAGGGCGGCGAGGGCGGCGGTGTCGTGCGCGGCGGCTGGTTCGGCGGCGGCGGCTGATTGGTGAGGCTCGGCGGCCGAAGCCACGACCGATTCACGCGCGGCGCCGGCGGCCATCGCAGCCGCACTGTCGGCGAGATCCCGCCGCAACCGCTCCCCGATCCGCTCCGTGATCGTCCGCAGCAGCTCAGCCTTCCCCGCGAAGTGGCTGTAGACGCTCGGCCCGGCGATCCCCGCCGCCGCCCCGATCTCGTCGAGCGTCACCTCGTGATACCCGCGATCCCAGAACAGCCGCGCCGCCGCCGCGAGGATCAGCTCCTTCCGGTCTCCCGTCGCCGGCTCGTCGGGCCTGTCATCCTCCTCCACCTCGCCGAACTCCACCGCCGCCACATCCATCGCGATCCCCGCCAGCAGCTCCTCGAACGCCGCGCGCGGCAGCCGCACGCGGTGGTCCGAGATGCTGCCCATCACGCTCATCGCCGCCCACGACACCAGCTCCGCGTCCGCCGGTTCCAGCTCCGGTCGCAGCAGCCGCAGCTCCGCGACCGCGGCGTCCGAGGCCTGGCCCATCCGCTTGGCCAGTTCGGCGGCGTCGTCGGGGGCCAGGTGGCGGTACTCGCGGCGCCACATCACGCCGAACTCCGGGCGCCGGATCACGAACGCCGCCAGGTCCCGGTAGGTGCGGCGCAGCCGCTCGGCCGGGTCCGAGGTGCCGGCCAGGTCGGCGGCCACGACCCGGGCCATCTCGTCGAAGCCCGAGCGCACCACCTCGGCGAGGATCGCCTGCTTGCCCGGGAAGTGGCGGTAGATCGCCGGCCCCGACAGGCCCGCGGCCGCGGCGATGTCGCCGACGGTCACGTTGTGGTAGCCGTCGCGGGCGAACAGGCCGGCGGCGATCGCCGTCAGCTGGTCGCGGCGTGCGCTGGTCCGCGGGGTCCGGGTCGTCATGCCGCCAGCTTGATCCCGGGCTGCCGCCGCTGACAAGGCCGCGCCCCTCGGGCTTCGGCGCACGCCGGGCTTCAGTGCCCGCCGGCTTTCAGTGCCCGCCGGGCTTTCAGTGCCCGCCGGCGTCGATCACGGCGACGTCGGCCAGGTGCGCCCGGATCCGCTCCACCGGCAGCGCCACCGCCTTGGCCCAGTAGTAGATCACCAGGCTCAGCACCGCGACCACGACCAGCGACCACCACTCGTTGAACCACGGGTGCTTCATCGGCCCGAACGCGCTGGTCCAGACGATGATCCCCATGGCCAGCAGGTACGGCAGCAGCCACTGCGCCGCGCGCAGCTCCAGCGGCGGGTGCGCGGGGTTCAGGTGGAAGATCCGGGAGATCGCCAGCAGCACGTAGCCGATCACGATCGCGACCCCGAGCCGCCAGTCCGTGGACCAGCCGGCCCACAGGATGATGTAGTTCGCCACGATGAACGCGAACGGCGCCAGCACCTCGCCGGCGCGCAGCCGGTAGGGACGCTCGACGTCCGGCAGCTTCTCCCGGAACACGCCGAAGGCCAGCGGCGCGCCGGCGTACATCAGCACGCTGGCGGAGGTGATGAACGACACCAGCTGCTGCCAGCTGGGGAACGGCAGGAAGCAGATGCAGCCGACGACGAAGGCGGTGAGCATCCCCAGCCACGGCACGCCGCGCTTGGTGACGTACTCGTACTGCACCGGGACGTAGCCGTTCTTGCTCAGGCCGTAGGTGATGCGCGAGGTCGACGTCGTGTAGATCAGGCCGGTGCCGCCGGGCGAGATGATCGCGTCGATGTACAGGATGGTCGCCAGCCAGCCCAGGCCGACCAGCGTCGCCAGCCCCGCGAACGGCCCGCTGATGTTCTTGTAGTCCAGGTGCGCCCACCCGGCGGCGAAGCTCGCGGCCGGCAGCGCGGCGATGTAGACCACCTGCAGCAGGATGTAGATCGCGGCGCCGATCAGGATGGACAGGATCGTCGCGCGCGGGATGTCGCGCTTGGGGTTGCGCGACTCGCCGGCCAGCTGGATCGCCTGCTCGAAGCCGAGCAGCGCGAAGATGATGCCGGAGGTCGACACCGCCGTCATGATGCCGTGCGCGCCGAAGGGCATGAAACCGCCGCCGGACTTGGCGGTGAAGTTCGAGCCGTGGAAGTGCGTGAACGCCAGCACGAAGATCGTGAACAGCGGCACGCCGACCTTCCACCACGTCGCGGCGTTGTTCACGGCGGCCAGCTTCTGGATCCCGAGGAAGTTCACGGCCGTGAAGACCGCCATCAGGAAGATCGCGACCAGCTCGCCGTAGCCGGTGAGCGTGCCGTCCTTGTGCTGCCAGCTGTCGGCCCACGTGTAGTGCTGCGCGTAGCCGATCATCGCCTGCACCTCGATCGGCGGCACGGTCACCGCCTGCAGCCAGGTGAACCACCCGAACGAGGCCCCGGCGGCGCCGCCGAAGGCGTAGTGCGGGTAGCGCGCGGTGCCGCCGGCGACCGGGAACATGCCGCCGAGCTCGGCGTGCACGAACGCCAGCGCGATGATCGCCACCGCGGCGATGCCCCAGCTGATCAGCGCGGCCGGGCCGGCCGCGACCAGCGCCTTCTGCGCGCTGTACAGCCAGCCCGAGCCGATGATCGAGCCTTCGGAGGCCCACAGGAGGCCGATCAGGCCGATGTCGCGCCGCAGGTGGGTCGAGTGGTTTCCGGACGCCCCGGGGGCCGCGTCTTGTACCGCCATAGTCGGGGTGTGGTCCGAAAGGGTGCTTTTGTAACCTTTCTGCGCCCGAACGGGTCACCCCGGGCTACCCCGGGCGTCCTTAGCTTGTCAGGACGGTGGCGCCAGCGCCGCGTACTCCTTGGCTTCGGCGGGATCGTCGACGTCGCGGGCTCGCAGCGCGAGGTCCCGGCATTCGGGCAGGGTGCGTGCGCTCAGCGAGGCGTGCACGGCGGGGACGGCGGCAGCCGTCATCGACAGCGACGTCACCCCCAGCCCGACGAGCACCGCGGCCAGCCCCGGATCAGCCGCCGCCTCGCCGCAGACGCCCACCGGCTTGCCCGCCGCGCGCCCGGCCTCCGCAGCCAGCGCTATGAGCTCCAACAACGCGGGCTGCCAGGGGTCGAGCAGGTCGGGCAGGCGGCCGTCCTGGCGGTCGGTGGCCATCGTGTACTGGCCGAGGTCGTTGGTGCCGATGGAGAGGAAGTCGAGGTGCTGGAGGAGGCGGGAGGCGCGCAGTGCCGCGGCGGGGATCTCGATCATGGCGCCGACGTGCTCGAGGCCGTGCGCGCGGGCCTTCGCGGCGAACTCCGCGGCCTCGGCCGGCGTGGCGACCATCGGGGCCATGACCCAGACCTCGCAGGTGGCTTCCGCTGCGGCCGCGGCGATCGCAGCGAGCTGGTCGTCCAGGACCTCGGGACGCAGTCGCGCGGTCCGCAGGCCTCTGACGCCGAGCGCCGGGTTCTCCTCGTCGGGCAGGCCGAGGAACGGGAGGGGTTTGTCGGCGCCGGCGTCCAGGGTGCGGATGACCACGCGGGTGCCGGGGCCGGGGAAGGCGTTGAAGAGCTCCAGGTAGGCGGCGTGCTGTTCGGCGATGGAGGGGGCGTCCTTGCGTCCGAGGAACAGGAACTCGGTGCGCAGCAGGCCGACGCCTTGGGCGCCGGGGCGGACGTCTTTGAGGGAGCCGATGTTGAGGTAGAGGGATACGGGGTGGCCGTCCTTGGTGTGGCAGGGGCCGAGGTCGGCGAGGTTCGTTTGGGTTCGGGTACGGACGCGCGGCGCGGTGTCTGCCAGCGGCTCCACGCCGACGGTGACGGTGCCGGAGGTGCCGTCGACCGCGACGACGGTCCCATCGGCGATCTCGGTGACGCCGGCTGCGGCGACGATCGCCGGAATCCCGAGGCCACGCGCGAGAATCGCGGTGTGGCTGGTCGGCCCGCCGCGCTCGGTGACGATGGCGAGGACCTGCTCAGGGTTCAGGTTCGCGGTGTCGGCGGGTGCGAGATCGGCGGCCACCAGCACGAACGGATGGCCGGGATCAGGGATGCCGGGGATCGGGCGGCCGAGAACGGTCGCCACGGCCCGGTCACGCAGGTCTTCGAGATCGGCGGCACGCTCGGCGAGGTAGCCGCCGGCTTCACGCAGCAGCTCGGCCTGCGCATCAAAGGCACCGGTGAGGGCATGCGCGGCATCGGTGCCGGAGGCGATGCGCTGCTCGAGATCGGCGCCGAGCGTGGGATCGACGGCCATCATCGCCAGCGCCTCAAGGATCTCCTTCGCCTCGCCGGCCACGCGCCCGGCCCGGACGGTGAGGTCGGCGGCAACGGCGCGCACGGCCTGCCGCGCCGAGGCCAGTTCCGCGGCCGGGTCGGCGACCAGGTGCGGCGGGGGGAGAGGGGCCGGGGCGGTCATGCGCACGACCGGACCAGTTACCGTGCCCGCGCTCACGCCGACACCGGTGAGTCGCCGCGCATCGCCGACCTGCCCCGCACCGGCACCATCGAGCGCCGCCCGCCCGGCGGCGCGGGCCGCCGCAGCCGCGGTCGCGCTCGTGCCGGCCACGCCGCCGGCCAGCCGCTCAGCCATCCTGCCTCTCCCCCTCCTCGTCGAGGTTGCGGGCTATCAGCTCCGCGAGGGCTGCGACCGAGGCTTCGGCGCCTTCGCCTTCGGCCTCGAGGGTGACCTCGGTGCCCTGCTTCACCCGTTGGGCCAGGACCGCGAGGATGCTGCGGGTGTCGATCGGCGGGCGGTCGCCGACGCGCAGGCGCACCGTCGCCGGCTGTTCGGTGGCCGCCTGTACCAGCAGTTTCGCCGGGCGGGCGTGGAGTCCGCTGGTGGATCCGACGACGACGGTGCGCTCGACCATGTTTGCCTCTCCTTCGGTTCGGCGGGACTTTCTCAGGGTTCGATGGTGACCTTGATCGCCTCGCCCTTGGCCACGATCTGCAGTCCGTCCAGCACCCGGTCCAGTGGCAGCCGGACCGAGATCAGGTCCTTCACTGGGACTTCGCCGGTGGCGATCAGTTCCAGCGCGCGGGCGTTGTGCGCGGGTGAGGATCCGTTGGCGCCGACGATTGTCAGCTCGCGGTAGTGCACCAGGTTCGAGTCCAGCGTGATGGTCGGCTTGTCCTTCGGCAGGCCGCCGAAGAAGCTGATGCGGGCGCGCGGGGCGGCGATCTGCAGTGCCTGCTCCTGGGCCGCTCCGGCGGCGGTGGCCGTGATCACCACGTCCGCGCCGCGGCCGTCGGTGAGCTTGCGGACCTGCTCGATGATGTCGCCGTCCTCGGCGCACACCGTGTCGTCGGGGTGGACGAGGTCCGCCGCCAGCTGCAGGCGTTCGCGGTTGACCTCGATCATGATGATCCGCGCCGCGCCGCGCGAGCGTGCCAGCCGGACATGCAGGCAGCCGATCGGTCCGGCGCCGAACACCGCCACCACGTCACCCGGACCGACTCCGGCCAGCTCCTGGCCGTTGAGGACGCAGGCCAGCGGCTCGGTCACCGACGCCTCGTCGGCGCCGACCCCGTCCGGGATGCGGTTCATCCCGTCCACCGCCAGCACGCTCGGGGGCACGACCATGAACTCCGCGAAGCCGCCCTCGTACTGGTAGCCCATCGACTCCTGGTTCAGGCACACGGTCTGGTGCCCGCGCGCGCACTCCTCGCAGGTGCCGTCCGGGATCGCGGCGATCACCTGCACCCGGTCGCCGGCCGCCCAGCCGGTGACGCCGGCGCCGATCTCGACGATCTCGCCGGCGATCTCGTGCCCCATCACGCGGGGCGGGCTGATGCGGAAGTGTCCGGAGCGGAAGATCTTCAGGTCCGTTCCGCACATCGAGCAGGCCAGGACCCTGATCTTCACCTCCCCGGCGCCGGCGGTGGGCTCGGGGACCTCCTCGATCCGGACGTCCCCGGGTCCGTGGAACACAGCGGCCTTCATACGTTCTCTGCCTCTCCTGCCGGCTGGAGCAGCCGGATCACTTCGTGAGCGGTTGTTGCCCGGTGCAGTTGTTCGGCCCGCTCCGGGTCCATCAGGACCTCGGCGAGCTCGGCGAGGATGTCCAGGTGCCGGTCGCCGAGGGCGGCGATCGCCACGCACGTCGACACCTCCTGGCCCTCGCCCCAGTCGACGGGTTCGGCCAGCCGCAGCACGGCCAGCGCGTCGCGCCGGACGTACTTCTTGCCGGCGGCCGTGGAGTGCGGGATCGCCACCCCGGCGCCGATGTAGGTGGAGATCTCGTCTTCGCGCTCGCGCATCGCCGGGACGTAGTCCTCGGTGACGGCGCCGATCGCGACCAGCAGCTCCCCGCACTGCCGCACCGCGTCGTAGCGGTCGGCGGCCCGCGCCCCGAACCGGACGGCCCGCTCGGCGAGCAGGCCGTCAGCGGTGTCAGACATCGATGGTGCCGCCTTCCTTCACGGCTTTGACGACCTTGTTCACGGCCGGGTCGCCGAGGAAGATCTGGAACGTCACCACCGGCTTGCCCGGCGCCGAGGCCCGGGCCCGCTCGGCCAGGCTCTGCTGGGTCAGGATCAGGTCGGCGTCGGCCGGGATGGCCGAGACCTGCGCGTGCTCCACGGTCACGCCGGTGTTCTTCAGCTGCCGCTTCAACGTGCCGGCCAGCATCACCGAGGACCCCATCCCGGCGTCGCAGGCCACGATGATCTTCTTGATGTCCGAGGCGGACAGAGTGCTCATGCCGTCGCTCCTTCAGGTGAGGACTGCGCGGGGACGGCATCGGACACGCCGGACGCGCCGCCCGCTTCTTCGGCCGATTCGGCCGATTCAGCCGCTTCGTCTTCCGGCTTCTCACCACGTCCGAACCCGAGCAGGACCGAGCCCACGACGAACGACACCGCCGCCGCGACCACGACCCCGGCCAGCACTCCGAAGTAGCTCCCGCGAGGGGTCTCGGTGAGGTAGGCGAAGATCGAGCCCGGCGAGGGCGAGGCGACCAGGCCGGCACCGGTGACGGAGAACACTGAGATACCCGCGAACCCGCCGGCGATCGCGGCCAGGATCAGCCGCGGCTTCATCAGGATGTACGGGAAGTAGATCTCGTGGATGCCGCCGAGGAACTGGATGACGATCGCGCCGGGGACCGTCGGGCGCAGCGCACGCGGGCCGAACAGCAGGTACGCGCACAGGATGCCCAGGCCCGGACCGGGGTTGGACTCCAGCATGAACAGGATCGACTTGTGGTGCACCGCGGACTGCGCCACCGCCAGCGGGTCCAGCACGCCGTGGTTGATGGCGTTGTTCAGGAACAGCACCTTCGCCGGCTCGATCAGGATGCTGACGAAGGGCAGCAGGTGGTGGTTCAGCACCCAGTTCACACCGGAGCCGGCCCAGTTCGTCACATGGTTCACCGCCGGGCCGATCGCCCACTTGCCCAGCACCGCGAACCCGCCGCCGATGATGCCCAGGGAGAAGTTGTCGACCAGCATCTCGAACCCGGCGCGCAGCCGGTCCGCGGTCAGCTTGTCGAACTGCTTCAGCACCCACGCCGAGGCGGGACCGGCGATCATCGCGCCGAGAAACATCGGCACCGAGGACCCGACCACCACGCCGACGGTGGCGATGGCGCCGATCACCGCGCCGCGCTGGCCGTGCACGAGCCGGCCGCCGGTGTAGCCGATCAGGATCGGCAGCAGGTAGGTGATCATCGGCGTGACCAGCTCGCCGAGCGACTTGTTCGGGGTCCAGCCGGTCGGGATGAACAGCGCCGTGATCAGGCCCCAGGCGATGAACGCGCCGATGTTCGGCATCACCATCGAGGCCAGGAACGAGCCGAACTTCTGGACTGTGGCCTTCAATCCGGTGCCGGTCGGAGCCGGCGTATAAGCCATCGAAGACATCGCGTCCTCCTAGGGACGTCAAGCGAATCGTTGGGGGTTGGTTCCTCACTTGTCGTGCGGTGGTGCGGGCAAAGATGCCCTCGTGATGGCGCCGGTGGCAGCGTCAGCCGTCGTCGGCCAGGCGGACCGCCCCGGCCGGTTTACCTCCCGGGTCGCGCACGACCCGGATCCCTTCCCGGCTGACGTCGGCCGGGCCGGGCATCTGGCTGCCCGGCAGGCCGACGGCGGCCCGAGCCCACGCCATGCCCTCGATCAGGGCCTTCTCGCCCCGCGCGCCGGCGGCCAGGAAGCCGGCCAGCATCGCGTCGCCGGCGCCGACGGTGCTCACCGGATCGATCGGATCGGCGGTGCCGAGGACCGCGCCGGAGGAGTCGACGAGTACGGCGCCGTCGGCACCGAGGCTCGCCAGTACTGCTTTGACGCCCCGGGACAACAGCTTCTCCGCCGCGGCGACGACATCGGCGATGCTGTTCAGCGGGGTCCCGACCGCCGCGGCCAACTCCTGCCGGTTCGGCTTGACCAGATCGGGACCGGCGTCGAGCGCGGCCACGAGCGCCGCACCGCTGGTGTCGACCGCGACCCTGACCCCGTGCTCGGCGAACACTGACGTCAGGTTCGCGTAGACACCGTCCGGCACGCCCGGCGGCAGGCTGCCGGACAGCACGGCCCAGGAAGCAGGAGCGTTCTCAATGCCCTGTGACACGCACCGGTCCACGACGGTGTCGGCGAGCAGCTCCACCTCCTCGTCGGTCAGCGCCCCGCCGGGGGCGTTGACCTTCGTGGACCGGCCGTCGGCCTCGACCAGCGTGATGTTCGACCTGGTCCAGCCGGCGACCGGGACCTCGGTCACCGGGACGCCCGCCTTCTGCAGCAGCCGCACCAGTTCCTCGCCGTCCGGACCGGCACACGGGATCACCGCGTGCGAGTCGACGTCGAAGGCGCGCAGCACCCGGGTCACATTGACGCCCTTGCCGCCGGGGTCGATGCGCGCGGAGGTGGCGCGCAGCACCTCGCCGCGGCGCAGCGACTGCAGGCCCAGCGTGCGGTCCAGGCTGGGGTTGAGGGTGAGGGTCACGATCATGCCCGGACCACCCGCACCCCGGCGCCGCCGAAGTCGGCGGCGGTCTCCTCGTCCAGACCGGCGTCGGTGATGAACAGATCGACGTCGTCCAGGCCGCCGAAGCGGGCCATGCAGTCGTTGCCGACCTTGGTGTGGTCGGCCAGCAGGACGGTGCGCCGGGCCGCGCCGATCATCGCGCGCTTCACCGCGGCCTCGGCCAGGTCCGGGGTGGTCAGGCCGCGTGCGACGGAGACTCCGTTGGTGGCCATGAAGGCCACGTCCACACACAGCTGGGACAGCGGGGCCAGAGCCCATTCGTCCACCGCGGCCAGCGTGCGGCCGCGGATCCGGCCGCCGAGCATCAGGACCGTGAGATTCGGCCGCGCGACCAGTTGCGCGGCCAGCGCCGGGGCGTTCACCACGACGGTCAGCTCCCGGTCGGCCGGCAGCACCGAAGCCAGCCGGCCGGTGGTGGTGCCGGCGTCGATGATGATCGAGCCCTCCTCCGGGAGCTGGTCCAGGGCCGCCTTGACGATCCGCTCCTTCTCCGCGGTCATGCTCTGGTCGCGCACGGCCAGCGCCGGCTCGAATCCGAGCCGCTCGACCGGGATCGCCCCGCCGTGCACCCGGCGTACGAAGCCGGCCCGCTCCAGCGCCGTCAGGTCCCGGCGGATCGTCTCGGTGGTCACCGTCAGGTCCTCGGCCAGGACCACGACGTCCACCCGGCCGTCGACGCGCGCCTTGTGCAGGATCGCCTGCTGTCGTTCCTCTGCGTACATGGGCCACCCCGGGTGTGCTTGGTTTCCGCGCCGTTTCCCTTTGTTCGTGTTGGTTTTACAGCCGGTTCGGGGGGCTGTCAAGGCTCCGACCTCGGCGGTCGCAGGCCTCTGATTCTTCGGACGGCAGGCTCTGGCCGTCCGGCCCGGGCGGGAGTAGCATCCCGGGTGAATTCGTGGATTGAATCGATTTAATCCGTAAGACCAGTACTCCCATCGCTTTTTCGAAGGCGCGATCCCCCGTGCTCGAAAACGTTTCAGGAGGCGTGGATCCATGAAGCACATCCCCATCGCCGTGCTCGCTTTCGGCCTGACGATCGGCGGTGTCGGCACCGCCGTCGGCGATCCGGTACCAGCCCTCGCGAACGCGGCCCCACATGCCGCGTCGCAATCCGCATCGCAATCCGCACTGCTTGCCGCACCACATTCCGCACCGCGATCGGCGACCTTGCACACCGCCGCGACCAACCCCTGCGCCGCCGACAACCTGTCCCCCACCTCTCGGACGGTCGCCCCGGTCGCGATCTACGGAACCAGCGGCACCGTCAGCAACTCCTCGGCACTGCTGAGCGGGCAAAGCACTCGACTGACCGGAAACGATTCCGCCGTGACGGTCGACTTCGGCAAGGACGTCGGCGGCGTGGTGACGCTGAACTTCGCCGGTGCCAGCGACTCCTCGCAAAGCGTCGGGCTGGCCTTCTCGGAGTCCAGCCAGTTCGTCGGCACCGGCAGTGACGCCTCCAGCGGCGGCGGCGCGGACGGCGCGCTGTTCGCGGCGGTTCCGGCCGGCGGCGGCAGCTACACCATGCCGAAGGACAAGCTGCGCGGCGGATTCAGGTACCTGACACTCTTCCTGAACTCCGGCGGTTACGCCGACATCAACGGCGTTTCGCTGGCGTTCAGCGCGGCTCCCAACGCCTCGGACCCGGCCGCGTACCCGGACTACTTCTGCTCCAACGACGACACCCTGAACCGCCTCTGGTACGCCGGCGCCTACACCACGCAGCTGGACACCATCGATCCGACCGAGGGCCGGGCCTGGCCGCCGCCCTCGTCGGGATGGGAGAACAACGCCGTCATCGGCACCGGCACCGAGGTGCTCACCGACGGCGCGAAGCGGGACCGCACGGTGTGGCCCGGCGACATGGGCGTCTCGGCGGTCACCGCGTACGTGAGCACCGACGACATGCTCGGCGTCCGCAACTCCTTGACCACGATGTACCAGGGCCAGAAGTCGACCGGCGAGCTGCCGTTCAGCGGCCCGGCGTTCAACCTCTACGGCTCGGACACATACCACATGTGGACCCTGATAGGGACGTACACGTACTACCTCGACACCTCCGACAAGGCCTGGCTGGACAGCATCTGGAGCAAGTACCAGCTCGGGATGAGCTTCATGACGGCCAAGATCGACGGCAACAACCTGCTGAACGTCACCAACACCAACGACTGGGCGCGCGGCGACCAGGGCGGGGAGAACATCGAGGCCAACGCCATGCTGTACGAGGCGCTGACCACCGGCGCCCGGCTGGCCACGGCCGAGGGCAACGGCTCGCTGGCCGCGACGTACACGAATCAGGCTGCGAACATCAAGAACGCCGTCAACGCCACGCTGTGGGACGGATCGGTCGGCGCCTACAAGGACAATCCGACCAGCACGCTGTACCCGCAGGACGGAAACTCCCTCGCCGTCTGGTACGGCCTGACCACGCCGTCGCAGGCCACTGCGGTCGCCGCGCACCTGCGCGGGAACTGGAACAGCCTGGGAGCTCAGGCCCCTGAGTTCAACGACAATCTCTCGCCGTTCTCCGGCTCGATGGAGCTCTTCGCGCACTTCGCGGCCGGCGACGACGTCAACGCGCTCAACCTGATGCGCGACGAGTGGGGCTACCAGCTCGCCTCACCGATCGGCACCGCCAGCACCTTCTGGGAGGGCTTCGCCAACAACGGCACGCTCAACGCGTATTCGAGCTCGTTCACCAGCCTCGCGCACGGCTGGTCGACCGGGCCCACCGGCGCGCTGACCACCGACGTGCTGGGCGTCTCCCCCACCGCGCCGTCCGGGACCGCGTACCAGGTCGTGCCGCATCCCGGTGACCTGACGCACGTCGAGGGCCTGCTCACGGTGGCCGCCGGCAAGCAGATCCAGGCCGGCTACGACCACGACACGGCCGGCGACTTCAGCCTGACGGTGAACTCCTCGACCAACAGCGGGTCCACCGGCGTGATCGCCGTACCGACCTGGGGCCAGAGCCGGACGGTCACGGTCAACGGGCAGACCGCGTGGAACGGCAGCGCGTTCGTCGGAGCGCCCGGGATCGCCAGTGCCGACACCGACGGCCAGTACGTGTACTTCCGCGGCGTGGCACCCGGCGCGTACACGCTCGCGTACAGCGCTTCGGCGACCGCCCCGCCGATCGGCTACCGCGCGCTGCCGGGGACGTGGACGCGCTGCGCCGCCGAGAACGGCACCTGCGCCGTGAACGGCACGTCGGTGATCGCCTTCGGCGCCGACGCGCGCTTCAACTACCTGCAGACCGGCAGCGCCACCAGCTGCTCCGACTCGGTCTTCGGCGACCCGAACAACGGTGTCGCGAAGTGGTGCTACGTGCAGACGACGCAGCCTCCGCCGCCGGGGTGGCAGCAGTGCTCGACCGAGAACCAGAACTGCTCCTACAGCGGCCTGATGACGATCGCGTTCGGCGCGAACGGCACGTACAAGTTCGCCACCCTCGGCGGCAACGGCACGGCCTGCGACGACGCGGTCTTCGGCGACCCGACCCCCGGCGTGGCCAAGGCCTGCTACCTGCTGGGCCCGCCGCCGAGCTTCGCGACGTGGACGGCCTGCGCGGCCGAGAACGGCAGTTGCACGTTCTCCGGCAGCCACGAGGTCGCCTTCGGTGTGAACGGCCGGTACTACTTCGGCAGCTTCAGCGGCGGCACCCCGTGCACGAACACCGTGTTCGGCGACCCGGCGTTCGGCTCGGCGAAGGCGTGCTACGTGCAGTAGCGCGCATGGCGAGGGCCGTCGGCCGGCGTGGTGTCACCGCGTCGGCCGGCGGCCCTTGCACGGCCATCCGTCTGAATCGATTCATCAACGATCAACGGAGAACCCCGCGAGGCCTTGAGTTTTTCATCAAACTGCTTACATTCGTCCATTGCCGATGATCGCTGCTGATGAGCAGGTACTTTCGGCGCACCACCAAGGCCGGAATCCACCCCCTGACTCGCCGCCCCCGCTCCACTACCCTTGACGCACCCCACCCCCGGAGCTAACCTCGCGGCAATTTCATTGAAACAATTCACTCGTCGTCCGGCGGCAGCGCCGGGCAGACCCAGGAGTGTCGTCTCATGAAGAAACCCGACCCGGACCCCGACGTTCCGGTCCTCGCGCTCGAGGGGGTGAGCAAGTCCTTCGGCGCTGTGCGTGCGCTGCGTTCGGTGTCCCTCTCGCTCTTCGCCGGCGAGGCGCACGCGCTGGCCGGCGAGAACGGAGCCGGCAAGTCGACGCTGATCAAGGTGCTGGCCGGGGTGCACCGGCCGGATGAGGGCCGCGTGCTGCTGGGCGGCGTGCCGGTGGAGTTCGGCGGGCCCGCCGCGGCGCGCGACGCCGGGGTGGCCGTCATCTACCAGGAACCGACGTTGTTCCCCGACCTGAGCGTGGCGGAGAACATCTTCATGGGGCGCCAGCCCAAGCGCTCGTTCGGCCGCGTCGACCACCGCGCGGTGCACCAGGCCGTGGCGGGCCTGTTCGCCCGGCTCGGCGTCGCGATGGATCCGGAGCGGCCCGCGCGCGGACTGTCCATCGCCGACCAGCAGCTGGTCGAGATCGCCAAGGCGCTGTCCTTCGACGCGCGGGTGCTCATCATGGACGAGCCGACCGCGGCGCTCACCGGCAGCGAGGTGGCGCGGCTGTTCACCGTGGTGCGGGCGCTGCGGGAGCAGGGCGCCGCGGTGCTGTTCATCTCGCACCGGCTCTCGGAGGTGTTCGAACTCTGCCAAAGGGTCACGACGCTGCGCGACGGGGCGCTGGTGGCCGCCGAGCCGCTGGCCGGACTGACCGAGGCCGACCTGGTACGGCGGATGGTCGGCCGCACCCTCGACGAGCTCTACCCCAAGCAGCCGGCCGAGGTCGGCGAGGTCGCCCTGGATGTCAGCAGGCTGACACGCGAGGGCGTCTTCACCGACGTCTCCTTCCAGGTGCGCTCCGGGGAGATCGTGGGCCTGGCGGGGCTGGTCGGCGCCGGACGCAGCGAGGTCGCGCGCGCCGTGTTCGGCATCGACCGGTTCGACGCCGGGCAGGTCGCGGTGGCGGGGCGCAAGCTCAAGGGGGGTTCGCCGAGCCTGGCGATGGCCGCGGGCCTGGCCCTGGTCCCGGAGGACCGGCGGGCGCAGGGCCTGATCATGCAGATGAGCGTCGAGCGCAACATCGGCCTGGCCGATCTGCCCGCGCACCACCCCGCCGGGCTGGTCAGCCGGCGCGCCGAACGCGATCGCGCGGTGGACTGGGCCGCCAAGCTCCAGGTGAAGTACACGCGCCTGTCCGATCTGGTCGGCACGCTGTCCGGGGGCAACCAGCAGAAGGTCGTGCTGGCCAAGTGGCTGGCCACCGGGCCGCGGGTGCTGATCGTGGACGAGCCCACGCGCGGCATCGACGTCGGCACCAAGGCCGAGGTGCACCGGCTGCTCTCGCAGCTGGCGGCGGACGGCGTCGCGGTGCTGATGATCTCCTCGGACCTGCCGGAGATCCTGGGCATGGCCGACCGGGTCCTGGTGATGCGCGAGGGCCGGATCAGCGCCGAGATCCCCCGCGCGGGCGCGACCGAGCAGACCGTGATGGCGGCGGCCACCGGCGCGGCGGTCGGGGACGCGGCAGGGGGTGCGATATGACGGCCTCCACGACGGCGGCCGAGCAGCCGCTGCTCGCCGCCGAGGCGCCGCGGGCCCTGCTGGACCGGGTGCTGCGGATGCGCGAGTTGGCCATCCTGGTGGTGCTGGCCGTGATGCTGGTCGCCACGCAGATCGACAACACCTCGTTCCTGTCCCAGCAGGGAATCAAGGACCTGCTTCTCAACGGCACGATCCTGGTGCTGGTGGCGGTCGGCGAGGCGGTCGTGGTGATCACCGGCAACGTCGACCTGTCGGTCGGCTCGGTGCTGGGCGTCACGGCCTTCGCCGCCGGCGATCTGTTGCGACACGGCGGGAATCCGGTCCTGGCGATCGGCTTGGCGGTGGTCCTCGGGGCCGGATTCGGCGCCTTCAACGGGATCCTCGTGGGCCTGGGCCAGGTGCCCTCGCTGGTGGTCACGCTGGGGACGCTCTACATCATCCGCGCCCTGGACTCGATCTGGGTCGGCTCCCGCGAGGTCACCGCGAGCCTGTTGCCGAGCGGCTACAAAAGCTTCGGCCACAACGGAATCTGGGCGATCCCGTATCTGGCGCTGCTGGCCGTCGTCGTGCTGGTCGCGGTCGGGTACTTCCTGCGCAACTACCGCAGCGGCCGGGAGTGCTACGCGCTCGGCTCGCACGCGCAGGCCGCGGCGCTGGCCGGCGTTCCGGTTCGGCGACGCGTGCTGGGTGCCTTCATATTGTGCGGCGCGCTGGCAGGCCTGGCCGGGGCGCTGTATCTGGCCCGGTTCAGTTACGCCGACGCCGGGACCGGCACCGGCTACGAACTCACCGTCGTCTCGGCCGTGGTGGTCGGCGGCGTCGGCTTCACCGGGGGCTCGGGCAGCGTCTACGGCGCGGCGCTCGGCGCGCTGCTGCTCACCTCCATCAACAGCGTCCTGCCCGCGATCGGCGTCAGCTCGGTGTGGATCGAGGCGATCGACGGAGTCCTGCTGCTGCTGGCGATCTCGGTGGACCGGGTGGTGGCGCTGCGGATCGCCGGGCTGTTGCGCAGCCGGGCCCGACAGGTGAGGAGCGGCACCGATGGCTGAGGCCCCGGAAACCCTGAGCACACAAGGCCTGAGCGCACAAGGGATCGGACGCCGGCCGGCGCTGATCGGCGCCGTCCGGTGGGACACCGTCGTCGGGGCGCTGCTGGTGATCCTGATCGGCGTCTCCTTCAGCACCGTCGGCGGTTTCGGCAACGCGTTGAACATCAGCTTCCTGATCGGCAACACGCTGCCGGTCGCGGCGATCGCGCTGCCGATGACGATGCTGGTGGCGGCCGGCGAGATCGACCTGTCGGTGGGCTCCACGGTGGGCCTGTCGGGGGCGGTGATGGGCGCGCTGTGGAACCACGGCGTGAACATCAACGCGATCATCGTGATCTGCGCCCTGCTCGGCGTGGTCTGCGGCCTGGCCAACGCGCTGCTGGTGACCCGGCTCGGGCTGCCCTCGCTGGCCGTCACGATCGGCACGATGGCGCTGTACCGCGGCGTCGCGCAGATCGTGCTCGGCTCGAACTCGGTCACCGACTTCCCGCAGAACTACCTGGACTTCGGCTCGGGCCGGCTGGGCGGCTCGTTCCTGCCGACGGCCGTGCTGCCCTGGCTGGTGCTGGCGGCGCTGGCGGTCGTGGTGCTGCACGCCACCGGCTTCGGCCGCTCGGTGTTCGCCGTCGGCGCCTCGCCGGAGGCCGCCTGGTACGCCGGGGTCCGCGTCAAGCGGGTCAAGCTGTCGCTGTTCGTGGCCACCGGCTTGATCTCCTCGCTCACCGGCGTGTTCTGGGTGCTGCACTACGCCAGCGCCACGTACAGCAACGCCACCGGACTGGAGCTGTCGGTGGTGGCCGCGGTGCTGCTCGGCGGCGTGGACTTCGACGGCGGCCGGGGCACGCTCGGCGGCGCGATCGCGGGGGTGTTCCTGCTCGGCACGCTGCAGAACGTGATGAGCCTGGCCGACGTCTCCGCGCAGTCCCAGACGGTCGTCACCGGCGTGCTGCTGACCGTTTCCGTGCTCGGGCCGCGGGTGGCCCGGCAGGTGTTCGCCAGGCAAGCCCGACTCCAACCAATGAGGGGAAAGTCATGAGCACAGTCCTGATACGCACCACTCCGCGCCTGCGGCGCAAAGCCCCGCGCGCCGTCGCGGCGCTCGCCGCGAGCGGGCTGATCGCGCTGAGCCTGAGCGCGTGCGGCGGCGCCACCAAGAGCTCGACGGACAAGGCCGCCTCGACCGCGCCGGCCGTGACGCAGAGCGGATCGGCCGATCCGAACGCCGCGACCAAGAAGGGCCTGACCGTCGCGTTCCTGCCCAAGCAGGTCAACAACCCGTACTTCAACATCTCCGACGCCGGCGGCAACACCGCGCTGACCGCACTCGGCGAGAGTTACAAGGAGGTCGGCACCACCAGCGCCACCGACACCGCCGGACAGGTGTCCTACGTCAATACCCTGACGCAGCAGCACGTGTCGGCCATCGCGGTGTCCGCGCAGGACCCCGGCGCGCTGTGCACGGCGCTCAAGCAGGCGATGAGCGCGGGGATCAAGGTGGTCACGTACGACTCGGACACCGATCCGGGCTGCCGGCAGGTGTTCGTGTCGCAGGCCAGCTCCGAGGCGCTGGGCCGCAGCGAGGTCGACCTGCTGGGCAAGGAGCTGAACTACAGCGGGCAGATCGCGATCCTGTCGGCGGCGCAGACCGCGACGAATCAGAACGCGTGGATCGGCTTCATGCAGGACGAGTTGAAGAAGCCGCAGTTCGCGAACATGAAGCTGGTGAAGATCGCGTACGGGAATGACGACGCGCAGATGTCGTTCCAGCAGACGCAAGGCCTGTTGCAGCAGTACCCGGGATTGAAGGGGGTCATCTCGCCGACCACGGTCGGGATCAAGGCCGCCGCGCAGTACCTGGACGGGTCGCAGTACAAGGGGAAGGTACTTCTCACGGGGCTGGGGACGCCGAACGACATGCGGTCGTACGTGCAGGACGGGACCGTGAAGGCGTTCGAGCTGTGGGACCCGGGCAAACTCGGACAGCTCGCCGCGTACACCGCGGTCGCGCTGGCTTCCGGGCAGATCTCCGGCGGGCAGGGGCAGACGTTCACCGCCGGGGCGCTGGGGAGCTTCACGATCGGTGCGCAGGGGGTGGTCACGCTCGGTGCGCCGACGGTGTTCGACTCCTCGAACATCGGTCAGTTCAACTTCTAGCCGGACTTGCGGGCCGCGCGGTGTGGTTCACCGCGCCGCGCGGCCGCGCGGCGTGATGGTGGGCGTGAGCATGATCGCGAGCCGAACATGACCGTCATCAAGGACGTGGCACGGCGCGCGGGCGTGTCCGTGGGCACCGTGTCCAACGTCATCAACAACCCCGACCGGGTCGGCGCGGAAACGCGCCGCCGGGTCGAGGCGGCCATCGACGAGCTGGGGTACGTGCGCAACGTGCACGCCCGCCAGCTGCGAGTAGGCCACAGCCGCATCATCGGGCTGCTGGTGCTGGATCTGGGGAACCCGTTCTTCGTCGACGTGGCGCGTGCGGCCGAGCGGGCGGCGCACCGCGCGGGGCTGGGCGTGATGGTGTGCACGAGCAACCAGAGCGCGGCCGAGGAGGCGGAGTACCTGGCGCTGTTCGCCGAGCAGCGGGTCCGCGGCGTCCTGCTGACCCCGGCGGACGGCACCGGCCGCAGCGTCGAGGCGTTCGGCCGGCACGGGATACCGTTCGTGCTCGTGGACCGGGTCGGCGCCGGCGGCGCGGGCTGCTCGGTCTCGGTGGACGACGTCGCCGGCGGCACCCTGGCGGTCCGGCACCTGACGGCCGCCGGCCACCGGCACATCGCCTACGTCAGCGGCCCCCCGCACCTCCAGCAGATCCGCGACCGCCGCACCGGCGCCCACGCCGCACTGGCCGAGGCGGGCCTCGGCCCGGAGGCGCTGACCGAGCTGCCGACGCAGACCCTGGACGTGGCAGCCGGCCGCGACGCCGCGAGCCGCCTGCTGGGCCTGCCGCAGCGTCCGACAGCGGTGTTCTGCGCGAACGACCTGATCGCCCTCGGCGTGCTGCAGACGCTGTTCGCGGCCGGCGTGGACGTCCCGCACGACCTGGCGATCGTCGGCTACGACGACATCGAGTTCGCCGCCGCGGCCGCCGTTCCGCTGACCTCGGTACGCCAGCCCGGCGCGGCGATGGGGAGCTTGGCTGCGGAGCTGCTGTTGGAGGAGCTGGCTGAGGACGGCGGGCGGGGCGGGGGCGGCGGGCCCGGCGGGGGCGGGAGCGGCGGTCCCGGCGGCGAGGGCGGGGGCGGTGGGCCCGGCGAGCGGGGCGAGGGCGAGGGCGGCGCGCCCGGCGAGCGGGGCGAGGGCGAGAGCGGCGGGCCCAGCGGGCATGCGCACCGGCAGGTGGTTCTGCAGCCGGAGTTGGTGGTGCGACGGTCTTCGTTGCGGCGGGCGCCTTAGAAACACTGAGTAGTTACGAGGGTTGGGACAAGCCGTCGTCCCGTAGCGCCGGGCTGTCCGCCGAGCTGTCCGCCGAGCGGGCGTGGGGCAGGCGCCAGAGGTCGGCGGCCTGTTGGCGCTGGTCGGCGGTGAGCAGGCTGTCGGCCTTCACGGCGGCGAACTCGCGGATCAGGGCGTGGAGCTGGTATCGGCCGTGGCGGGGGGATTGGAGCAGGTTCAGGTCGACCAGGCGCTCCAGGATCTGTTCGGCGGCGGCGGGTGGCTGTCCGAGCAGGGCGGCGGCGACTGGGAGACCCAGTTCCGTACCGTTCCATAAACCCAGGAGGCACAACGAGTTCACCAGCGTGTTGCCGGGGTCCGTGGCCGCGAGCGCTGTGAATCCGGTCTCGAAGGTCGCGCGGACGTCGTGGTCGCCGAACCGGAGCTCGTCGAAGAAGCACACAGCGTCGGCAGCGTTCGGGCGCGTGAGGCGGCCGGCCAGGTCGGCGAGATGCCAGGTGGGGCGGGCGGCGATGCGGCTGCCGGCGGCGCGCAGGGCCAGTGGGAGTCCGGCGCAGGCGGCCAGGATCTGGGCGGTGGCCTCGGGTTCGGCGGCGGTGCGGTCGGCGCCGGCGATGCGGGTCAGCAGTGCGTGCGACGCGGGCGGTGTCAGGGGGCTGAGTGCGACGCGCAGTGCGCCGGCTATGCCGACGCGGCGGTCCCGCGTGGTCGCCAGCAGGGCCGATCCCGGGGCGGAGGGGATGAGCGGGGCCAGCTGCGCGGTGTCGTGGACGTCGTCGAGCAGGACCAGTACCTGGCGCTCGGCCAGCAGGCTGCGGTAGAGCGCGGCGCGTTCCAGGTCGGAGGTCGGCAGGTCGTCCGGGGAGATGCCGAGCAGGCGCAGGAAGGAGGTGAGGACGTCGCGCGGATCAGCTGGTGACGGTGAGCTGCCGAGCAGGTCGGCGTAGAGCTGGCCGTCGGGGAAGCGGTCGGTGAGCAGGTGGGACGCGTGGATCGCGAGGGCGCTCTTGCCGACGCCGGGCATGCCGTCGATGACCGCGGCGAAGGCGGCACACTGCTCCAAGGATTGCGTGACCGCGTCGATGACGCAGTGAAGCTCGGCCTCGCGGCCGGTGAAATCAGCCGTGTCCCAAGGCAGCGCGCGCGGCGTGGGCCAGGCGACGAAAGCGGCGTTCGGCTCGTCGTCGCCCTCCGGCTCGGCCGACACGATCTCGGCGGACACAGTCTCGGCGGACACAATCTGGGCAGTCGCGGCGTCGCCGGCCCCGTCGGCGACCGCCACCTTCCTCCCGGCGTCCATCGCCAATATCCCCTGATGCAGCGCCCGCAACTCAGGGCTCGGCTCCATGCCCAGGTCCCGGACCAGCACCGAGCGCAGCAGCCGGTACACCTGCAGCGCCTCGGCCCGGCGGTCGGCGGCGGCCAGCGCGGACATCAGCAGCGCGTAGGCGGGTTCGCGGTGCGGGTGGTCGGCGGCCAGGCGGCGCAGCGCGGCCACGGCGTCGGCGGCGCGGCCCAGCGCGATGTCCGCGCGGGCCCGCAGCTCGATCGCCTCCACCCGCAGCTCGGCCCAGGCCGCGGCCTCCTCCAGGTGCAGGAGTTCGGAGGGGACGTCGGCCAGCGGCTCACCGCGCCACAGTGCCAACGCCTCGGCGGCGAGGCGGGCCGCCGTGGGCCAGTCGCCGGCCGCGGCCGCGGCGTGGCCGGCCTGGCAGCGCGCCACGAAGATCCTGGTGTCCAGCTCGGTGCCGGGGTCGAGCAGGATGCGGTAGCCGGGGGCGACGGTCTCCAGGCGGCCGGCCTCCGGGCCCAGGCAGCGGCGCAGGCGCATCACGTGGCTGCGCAGCGTCGTCACCGCGCCGTCCGGCGGGTCGGCGCCCCAAACCGCGTCCACGAGCCCGTCCACGCTCACCACGCGGTTGGCCTGGCACAGCAGCGCGGCCAGCAAAGCCCTGGTCCGGGCCGACGGCAGGGGCGAGGGGACACCGTCCAGCCGGATGTCCACCGGACCCAACAGCCCGAACCAAACGGTAGAGCTCACCCCCGTGCCCCTTCCCCAAACCCTTGTTCAACAGGTATTCAACACCAAACCTGGAAACTGGCGCGGTCATATGTCGACGCAAGCGTCCTGACGCTCGCTGTCCGCGACACTCGGGGGAGGTGAGAGCGACGAAGACGATCTTGGTGCGCGCACGCCACGCGGCCACACCGGCGGTCCGCCGGTCGTCGGCACGGGCTGCCGTCACACCGGGCGTCGTGGACTCGCTCCTTCACATCCAGCGCCGCGAAGACCCGTTCCGCGACCGCCCGGCCGGAACGGCGACAGTGCAGCCCATCCTTGCGGCGGCGGCAGCATGACGGGAACGGCGACCGGGTTCGTCAGTACCTTGACCAACCCCGCCCCGCCGGTCCCGCCGACCGCGTGCCGGTGGTCCGGACATCCCAGGAATCCCTTGTCCGGCCACGTTTCCACCTCCTACAGCGTCGGCGGGTGGACCCAGGACTGAACGTCACCCACTCGTCGTACGCACATCACATCTCTCGGGGAGTTTCTCAACACCATGTCAACGGCAAAGAAGCGTTCGAAGATACTGTCCGTCGGGTCCATCCCGATGGCCACGGCCGTCATCGCGGCCCTGGGCATGTCGACCGCCCACGCACAGGGCAACGACACCAACAACGGCCAGACCGACTCGCTGGGCCGGGTCGCGATCGGCGGCACCCAGCCGGCCTGGGCCACCCCGGCCACCGAGAAGGCCGCGGTCCCGGCGACCCAGACCATCAGCACCCGGATCTTCCTGGCCGGCCAGAACGCCGACCAGCTGTCCGCGCTGGCGCAGTCGGTCTCCGAGCCGGGCAGCGCGAACTACCACAAGTACCTGACGCCCGCGCAGGTCCAGTCCGAGTTCGGCGCGACCGCCGACCAGGTCAAGACGGTCACCGACTGGGCGACCGGGGCCGGCCTGAAGGTCACCTCGATCGGCGACGGCTGGGTGGACACCTCGGGCCCGGCCTCGACGGTGCAGGCCGCCTTCGGCACCACGATCGCGAACTACGCCGCGCCCGACGGGCAGAGCCACTACGCGCCGTCCTCGGCCGCGATGCTGCCGGCACATGTGGCCAGCGTGATCTCGGGTATCTCCGGACTTTCTGACACGCCGACGGTGAACAAGCCGGCGTTGGCCACCTCCGCGGCCGCGGCCCAGGGTGCGGCCGCGGGCACCGCCGCGGGTACCGCCAAGGGCGGCCCGGCCGCCTCGGCGCACCCGGCGAGCTCGACGTTCGTGACCAACTGGTGCTCCCAGTACTGGGGCCAGAAGAGCTACGCCGGCATCCCCGCTCCGATCTGCGGCTACGACAGCGCGCAGCTGCGCAGCGGCTACGGGCTGGCCAACTCGGGCCTGACCGGCAAGGGCGCGACGGTCGCGATCATCGACGCGTACCTGAACCCGAACATCGTCTCCGACGAGCAGGTCTACAACGACCAGTTCCACCAGCAGCAGCTCCGCGCGGGCCAGTACAGCGTCTCGGCGAACCCGGGGGCGTTCAACAACCAGGCGGCCTGCGGCGCCGACAAGTGGAACCAGGAGCAGGCGCTCGACGTCGAGGCCGTGCACAACATGGCCCCGGACGCGAACATCGTCTACGTCGCCGCGAACTCCTGCAACGACAACGACCTGATGGCCGCGTACTCCTCCGTGGTCAACAACCACTCCGCGGACATCGTCTCGGGCTCGATCGACGGCCTGATGCACACCAACGGCTGGAACCAGGACGCCGCCACCCGCGCCGCGTACGACCGCATCTTCATGCGGGGCGCCCTGGAGGGCATCAGCTTCAACTTCGCCACCGGCGACTGCGGCGACAACGACCCGGCGAACGCGGCCACCGGCGGCAACTGCCAGTCCGACTCGACCGGCAAGCAGACCGCCTGGCCGGCCAGCTCGCAGTGGGTCACCGCGGTCGGTGGCACCTCGCTGAAGGTCGACCAGAACGGCAACTACGGCGGCGAGGAGCCCTGGGGCGACTACCTGACCCCGGCCGGCAACCCGGCGAACCTGCAGCCCGGCCGGTTCGACGGCGGCGCCGGCGGCGGCACCTCCACCGACGTGCCGCAGCCGTTCTACCAGACCGGCTCGGTCCCGACCTCGATCTCGCAGACCGCCCCGAACGGCACGCACCTGAGCCACCCCATGCGGGTCACCCCGGACGTGTCCATGGACGCCGCGCCCGAGACCGGCATGGCGGTCTACGACGCCCCCGGTGGGAACCCCGACTGGGCGCCGATCGGCGGCACCTCGCTGGCCACCCCGCTGTTCGCCGGCGTCGAAGCACTGCAGATGCAGGCGCACGGCGGCGTCGCGCCGGGCTTCGAGAACGCGACGATCTACTCGAACGCGAGCAAGTTCCGCGACGTCACCGCCAACGGCGGCCTGAAGACGATCTACCCGCAGGCCTACGACAACAGCGGCAACGTCACCTCGGCGCAGGTCGAGTACATGGGCCAGGACACCTCGCTGAAGGCCGGCCCCGGCTTCGACACCGCCACCGGCCTCGGCTCGCCGACGCTGGGCTTCGTGCAGGGCAACTACGACGCCGACCGCGTGAGCCGCATCGCCGGCGCGGACCGCTACCAGACCGGCATCCAGATCTCGCAGCAGCAGTACGCGACGGGGTCGGCCAACGCCGTGGTCCTGGCGATCGGCTCGAACTACCCCGACGCGCTCGCGGGTGTGCCGCTGGCCAAGAAGGTGGGCGGCCCGCTGCTGCTCACCCCGGGCAACGTGGAAGACCCGCAGGTGGTCGCCGAGATCCACCGGGTGCTCAAGCCCGGCGGCAAGGTGTACGTGCTCGGCGGCACGGCCGCGATCACCCCGAAGGTGGTCAACGGCCTGGGCCTGCCGGCCGCGCAGATCACCCGGATCGGCGGCGCGGACCGCTACGACACCGCGCTGAAGATCGCCGGCGCCCTGGGCAACCCGAGCCACGTGGTCCTGGCCACCGGCAACGGCTTCGCCGACGCGCTGGCCTCCGGCCCGTACGCGTCCACGGTGTTCGCCGACAACGGCAACCCGGCGGCGATCCTGCTGACGAACGACAAGACCATGAACCCGGCGGTCGCGGCCTACGCGCACAACGCCAAGGCCGTCACCGCCGTCGGCGGCCAGGCCGTGGCCGCGGCGGCCGGCGCCCACCTGGCCAACGTCACCAAGTTCGCCGGCATCGACCGCTACGACACCGCGGCGCAGGTCGCCGGCACGTTCCACGGCGAGCACATCGCGGGCGTGGCGACCGGCCTGTCCTTCGCCGACGCCCTCACCGGCGCGGCCCAGCTGGCCCAGGCCGGCGGTCCGCTGGTGCTGACGAACGTGACGAACCTGCCGTCGTACACGGCGAACGCGCTGCACGGGATCAACGCCTCGCTGGGCGGCTCCGGCCTCATCGAGATCTTCGGTGGCCCGGTCGCGATCAACATGCCGACCGAGTACGCGATCGCCGCTGCCGCCGGCGCTATCGTCGAGGGCTGATTCATCGGGGTTCTTCAGGTGATGGTTTGACAGGCTCCCCGGCCTGAGTCCGCGCTCCGCCTTCGTGGCGGGGCGCGGACTTTTTGCATGAACCCCGGGGAGAGTGAGCACGTACCGTTCAGACAACTGATTCAGGACCCTCACACCTCGACCAAGGAGCCGCGCATGGAGCCGGACGCCACCGCCCAGGACGCTCGTGACGCTCATGACGCTCATGACGCCCGGGAAGGTCATGACGCTCAGACCACCTGCCCCAGACACCGTCTGGACCCCCTCGGCGGCAGCCCCCACACGAACAACGCCCGCTGGCTGACCGACGGCGCCGCCGCCAACGTCCTGATGCCCGGTGACGTCCCCGGCGCGCTGGTGCTCGGGCACGCCGCGCTGAAGGAGTTCCTGGCTTCCCCCGACGTCTCGAAAGATCCGGCCAACTTCGCCGAGTACCAGCAGGGACGCGTGCCGGACGGCTGGCCGTTGTCGGGGTTCACGCTCAATCGCAGCATGCTGACGGCCGACGGCACCGAGCATCGCCGCCTGCGGTCGGCGATCGGGAACACGTTTACGCGCGGGCGCATCAAGGCCCTGCGGCCGACGGTCGAGCAGCTGGTCGACCGCCTGCTGGACCAGATGGAGCACGCCGCCGCCGCATCCGCCGACGGCGTCGTCGACCTGCGGACCCAGTTCGCGCTGCCGTTGCCGCTGGAGGTGATCTGCGAGCTCCTGGGCGTCCCGGAGGCGGCCCGTGCGCGCCTGCACAAGATCAGCTCGGTGCTGGTGAACACCGACGTCCCCCCGGCCCAGGTGATCGCCGCCACCCAGGAGATGCTGGCCGTACTGAGCGGCATCGTGGCCGACCGGACGGAGCAGCCGCAGCAGGACCTCATCAGTGACCTGACCGCCCGCGCCGCCGACCCGGCCCTGCTGAGCCCGGAAGAGGTCACCGGCTCGCTGCGCAGCCTGTTCATAGCCGGCCACGAAACCACCATGGCCCTGCTGATGAACGCCGTCCGCGCACTGTCCGCGCACCCGGAGGCCCTGGACCTGGTCCGACACGGCAAGGCCACCTGGGCCGCGGTCGTGGAGGAGACCCTGCGCTGGGACGGCCCGGTCAGCTACTTCCCGCTCCGCTACCCGACGAAGGACCTCGACGTCGCGGGACTCCGCATCGAAGCCGGCACCGCGGTCCTGGCCGGCTACTCCGCAGCCGGCCGGGATCCGGCGGCCTACGGCCCCGACGCCGACCGCTTCGACGTCACCCGCGACGAGCGCGTCGAGCTCCTGGCGTTCGGCTACGGCCCGCACTACTGCCCCGGCGCGCCTTTGGCCAGGCTGGAGGCCGAGGTGGCGTTGGAGCGGCTGTACGCGCGGTTCCCCGAGCTGGACCTGGCGGTCGGGGAGGACCAGTTGGAGTATTCGCACACGTTTGTCGGCAATCTTGTGGTCGAGTTGCCGGTGCGGCTCGGGGCCGCGCGCCGCTGACCGGCCTCAGACTCCGATGACAGAGCCCAGATCTCCCAGACCTCGGTGAATCTCGGCCCTGCGATCCGGAAGCCGACCCACAACCCGCCCCCACGACCCACCGCCGAACCGACTATCCGGTCGCGAGGCTTCCGGTCGGCATCGATCGCACCCACGCGGCCTGCGACACCGGGCGGCCGGTGGCGATCACCAGCCTGGTGTCGGCGTCGATGACGACCTGCACGTTCGCCGAGAATCGGTGGTTCCGCGAGGACGCGGCCACGTTCCGGCCCCGCATCGGGATAGGCTTTAGCGGCTCCCGGGCGGCCCCGTGGATCCCCGCACCACCAGCGTCGGCTCGGTGGGGATCACCACGTCGGCCGGCGCCGTCCCCTCCAGCTGGTCGATGATTGCGTCGGCGCCGTATCGGCCGAGTTCCCACAGCGGCATGGCGATCGTCGTCAGCGGGGGCGTGAGGTAGGCCGCGATCGGGAAGTCGTCGTTGCCGATGACCGACAGGGCGTCGGGGACGGCCAGGCCGGCTTCGTGCGCGGCGTGGACGGCGCCGATCGCCTGGGCCAGGGAGCTCGCGTAGACGGCGGTCGCGCGGCCCGCCCCGATGATCGCGGCGGCGGCCTCGGCGCCGCCGGCCTCGGTGGGTTCGGCGTGCTCGACGTGGCAGACGGTCAGGCCGTGGGCGAGGGCTGATTCGGTGAAGGCGCGGGCGCGGTCGTCGCTGGGGGTGATGCCGGGCGGGCCGGCGATGTGGGCGACGTCGCGGTGGCCGAGGCCGGCGAGGTGGCGCAGCGCCAGGCGGCTGGACCCGGCGACGTCCAGCACCACGTTGCGGCCGGTGCCGGGGACCGCGCGGTCGAGGAACACGTGCGGGATGGTGGATTCGGCGAGCACGGCGATCAGCTTGTGCTCGGGACGGGAGGAGGCGACGATCAGGCCGTCGACGCGGCCGCCGTGCACCAGGTCGCGGAACGCCGACATGGCCGAGTGCTCGTCGAAGTCCTCTGACATCACCAGCACGTATCCGCGTTCCGCCGCGCGCTCGAAGGCGCCGCGCGCGATGGTCACGGCGGCCAGGTCGGTCAGCTTCGGCACGAGCAGGGCGACGGTGCGGCCGTTGGACGTCGCCAGCGCGCGGGCCGCGACGTGCGGGCGATACCCCAGGGCCTCGGCGGCCTCCATGATGCGCAGCCGGGTCTCGGGACGCGCCGAGAAGTCCTGGACGCCGTTGAGGACCTTGGAGGCGGCGGCTTTGGACACCCCCGCGCGCTGCGCCACGTCGGCCAGCCGAGCACGACCCCCGCGAAGGCCGTTCTGCGAACCTTGATCGGGTTCTGATACCACCGCCACCGCCCTCGCCGTCGCCTGGCTGCCGTGACTTTATCAGGGCCCGATCTGGAACCGCAGCCGCACCTTGGCCGCCACGCCCCCGGTTGGCTGGAATTCGTGGCGGGAGACCGGTCCGGCCGCGACGGTGCCGACCAGCTTCGGCCAGAACCTCGACGCCGGCCCGTTCGCGGGCAGGTAGCTGAGCGTCCAGGGCCCCGGGTGCCGCCGGAACAGCAGCCGGGCCGCCTGCCCGGCGACGCCACGGCCCCGGTGCCCGCGCACGACGAAGAACTCGCCGACGTGCCACGGGCCCACGTCGCCGGCGACGTCGCAGCGCGCGAGCGCGAACCCGGCCGGGCGCCCGGCGACGGTGATCAGGTATGGCGACCGTCACGCTGCCTGTCAGCAGCAACCCGATGGACATCGTCGTCAACCCGGCCGGAACCACCGCATACGTCGACACCAGCCCGGTGACCCGGGTCTACGCGATCGACCTCGCCACCGACACCGTCGCCACCAGCTTCCAGTCCTACGGCAGCGTCGCCGAGGCCATAGACCCGACCGGCAGCCGTCTCTACGGGGCCGACGACAGAACCATGGACGACGGCGCCTTCGCGGTGCTCGACACCGGGATCGGCGCGTACCTCGGGGCGGTCAAGGTGGCGGGCGAGCCCAGCGCCGTCGCCCTCGGCCCCGTGGCGTCCGGTACGACCACCGCGCTCGCCGTCTCCCCGTCCGGAATCACGACGCACGGCACCACCGTGACGCTGACCGCGACGGTCGCGGGCGCGGCGTCGGGAACCGTCCAGTTCTACGACTCCCCGACCGAGGGCGTCAGCCCCACGCCGCTAGGAGCACCGGTTCCCGTCTCCGGCGGCACCGCCGCCATCACCACCAGCACGCTCACCGTCGACACGCACGCCCTGAGCGCCGCGTTCACGCCGTCGACGGCAGGACTGCTGCGCTCAGCCTCGGCGCAGGTCTCCCCGGTGGTGAACCCCTAAGTCAGTTCCGAGCGGCCAGATAGCCCGAGAGGTGGTCGACCACCTCTCGGGCGTCGTCCTCGGCACCGTGGATGAACGTTGATTTGCGCCGTCGCAGTACCGGCAGCCCCAGCACGTACAGCCCCGGGCTGTCCTGCACGACGCCGCCGTCGTGCCGCAGACGTCCCTTGCCGTCGAGCACCGGCACGTCGAGCCAGTGGTAGTCGGGCCGGAACCCCGTGGCCCACACGACGGTCCGGATCTCGCCGCCGCGAAGATCGAGCTGGAGACGCGGAGAGGCCGGCACGCGCGTGGGTTCCGACGCCTCGGGTTTGTCGTCGATGTCGGGACCATCGCCGGCACTGGACATCGCGCCCGCCGCATCGGTCAGCGCCCAGCTGTCGAACGTGGCCAACAGCCGGTTCATCTTCAGATCCGCGAGCGAGCAGACGTTCCGCAGGCCTCCGGAGAACAGCGCACGGCCGTCGCGCACGGCCGCGAACCGTCCCACCGGCTCGACGCCCTGATCGATCAGAGTATTGAGATCCACGGCGACCCGGCCGGACGTCCCGGCCAGCTGCGGCGACGGCAGCCCCCGGGCCCGTTCCAGGTCGTCGACCTCGTCGTGCCGCTGGTCCCACACGCCGGAGGCGTCCATCCACCACAGGACGTCGCGCCCCCGATACACGCGCGGCAGCCGCACGTGCTCCCCCACCGACAGCACCACCGGCCGTCCGCTGCGCCGGATCTCCCCGGCCAGCTGCACGCCGGTGGCCGAGGCGCCGACGACGAGCACGCCGCCGTCGGGAAGGTCGTCCGGACCGGTGTAGTCGAAGGGAGTCAGCTGCCTGATGGAGTCCGGCAGCGCGCTGCCGACCGCCGGCACCGTCGGGACGTTGCAGGCACCGCTGGCGACGACCACCGTCCGGGCCTGTATCTCGCCCTGGTCCGTCCGCACGCGGTATCCGGTGCCCGCACGCCGTACCGAGGTGACCGTGACGCCGGTCCGCACCGGAGCCCGCGAGGCCGCGGCGAAGGCGCCGATGAAGTCGGCCACCTCGGCGGCCGTCATGTAGCCGTCCGGATCAGGGCCCTGGTACCGGTGGCCGGGCAGCCGGCTGAGCCAGTTCGGCGTCAGCAGCCGCAGCGAGTCCCAGCGCTCGCGGCGCCAGGAGTTGCCCACCTCGCCGCGTTCCAGGACCAGGTGGTCGATCCCCCGGGTCGCCAGGAAGTGGCCGGCGGCCAGGCCGGCGTGTCCGGCGCCGACCACCAGCGCGTCGGTGTGCTCGATGGCCGGGGCCCCTCAGGCGACTTCGACGGTGACGTCCGTCGGGTTGGTCAGCGCGTCGAACACCGCCGAGCGCTTCTGGGACTGGGCCACCAGCGCCTCGATCTCCTCACGGGAGGCGTCGGCGTCGATGGTGAAGGACACCTTGATGTCGTTGAAGCCGTTGCGGACGTCGCTGTCGGCGCCGAGGATGCCCCGGATGTCGTGCCGGCCCTCGACCGTCGAGGACACCGAGCGCAGCTGGATCCCGCGGTTCTGCGCGACCGACGCGACCCCGGCGGTCAGGCAGGCGGCCAGGCCCACCAGCAGGTACTCGATCGGCGTGATGCCGTTGTCCTCGGCGGCGAACACCGCGGGGTGGTCGGCCTCGAAGACCGACTCGGCCTTGTGGCTGTGCTCCTCGCCGAGGCCGAAGAAGTCCTTGACGGTCGTGGTGCTGTGCACGCCGTCGCGCCAGGTGGAGGTGGCCCGCCAGGTGAACTGCGCCGCTTCGGGGGCGCCCTTGAGGACCTCCCGCGCGTCGAGCAGTGCCTGCACGTTGACTCCGTTGGTGACCGTGGTCATGGGTCGAGCCCGCCTTCCGCCGATGACGTGAGGTGTCTTCAATTCCTACCTGGTTACTCGACAATACACTGGTGGCGGGGCGTACCATAGCCCCCATGCACAAATCCGCCGCGGCTCCGACCGGCTCGGTCGGCTCCGTCGGCTCGGTCGGCTCCGTCGGCTCGGTCGGCACCGTCGAGACGCGGTTCCTGGACCTGCCCGAGCCGATCGCGCTGGAGTCCGGCCGGGAGCTCGCCGGAGTGCGGGTGGCGTACGAGACGTACGGCCGGCTGTCCCCGGCGCGCGACAACGTCATCCTGGTCTGCCACGCCCTGAGCGGCGACGCGCACGCCGCCGGCGTCGCCGCGAGCGCACCGTCGGCCGGGACCCGCGACGGGTTCGCCGCCGAGGACCGCGACGGCGACGCCGGTGCGGGCCTGGGGTGGTGGGACGGGATGATCGGGCCGGGCAAGGCCTTCGACACCGAGCGATACTTCATCATCTCTACCAACTTGCTGGGTGGGTGTCGCGGGACCACGGGTCCGTCGTCGACGAACCCTGAGACCGGACGGCCCTACGGCCCGGACTTCCCGGTGATCACGGTCGCGGACATGGTGCGGACCCAGCGTGCGTTCCTGGACCAGCTCGGCATCTCGCGGCTGGCCGCGGTGGCCGGCGGTTCGCTGGGCGGGATGCAGGCCCTGGAGTGGGCGATCCTGTTCCCCGACCAGGTCGACGCGGTGGTGGCCATCGCCTCGACGCATGCGCTGCATCCGCAGGGCGTGGCGTGGAACGCGATCGCGCGGCAGGCCATCATGGGCGATCCGGCGTGGCAGGGCGGTCGGTACTACGGGACCGGGCAGGCGCCCGACGCCGGGATGGGGGTGGCGCGCATGGTCGGGCACGTCACCTACCTGTCGGGGGCCGCGCTGGAGGCGAAGTTCGCCCGGCGGCTCCAGGACGGCGACGACATCCGCCACACGTTGCGCGAGCCGGAGTTCGCGGTCGAGAGCTATCTGAGCCATCAGGCCGCCTCGTTCGTGAAGCGGTTCGATGCGAACACGTATCTGTATCTGTCGCGTGCGTTGACGTACTTCGATCTGGCGCGGCAGCATGGCGGCGGGTCGCTGGAACGCGCGTTGGAGGGCATAAAGGCCCGGACCTTGCTAATCGCGTTCAGCTCGGACTGGCTGTATCCGCCGGCCGCGTCGGCCGAGATCGCCGACGCGCTGGGGGCGCTCGGCAAGCCGGTGGACCACCACCTCATCGAGGCGCCCTACGGCCACGACAGTTTCCTGCTTGAGGAAGCACGCCAGATCCCCATCGTCCGCCGGTTTCTGGAGCATCGGTTCGCGGCGGACGGGACCGAGACGACGACGAGGACTTCATGACCGGCGAACCCCGCCCCCGTACCGAGCAGCCGCACGAGTTCGGATTCGAGACGCGCCAACTGCACGCCGGGCAGCGTCCGGATCCGAACACCGGGGCGCGGGCGGTGCCGATCTACCAGACGGCCAGCTACGTGTTCGAGGACCCGGAGTCGGCGGCGGCGTACTTCAACCTGCAGGAGTACGGGAACACGTACTCGCGGATCATGAACCCGACCGTCGCGGCGTTCGAAGAACGGGTGGCGAACCTGGAGGGCGGGAGCGGGGCGGTCGCCTTCGCGAGCGGGATCGCGGCGCAGGCGGCGGCGTTGTTCACGCTGCTGGAGCCGGGCGACCACGTGGTGTCGTCGTCGGCGCTGTACGGCGGGACGGTGAACCAGTTCAAGCACCTGTTCCGAAAGATGAACGTGGAGCTGAGCTGGGCCGATCCCGACGACCCGGACGCCTGGGCGGCGGCGGTGCGGCCGAACACGAAGGCGTTCTTCGGGGAGACGATCGGGAACCCGGCGGGGAACGTGCTGGACATCGAGGCGCTGGCCGGGATCGCGCACGCGCACGGGCTGCCGCTGGTCGTGGACAACACATTCGCGACGCCGTACCTGTGCCGGCCGATCGAGTGGGGCGCCGACATCGTGGTGCACTCGGCGACGAAGTTCCTCGGCGGGCACGGGACGAGCATCGGCGGCGTGGTGGTCGAGGCCGGGACGTTCGACTGGTCGAACGGGCGGTTCCCGGTGGTGGCCGATCCGTCGCCGGCGTACCACGGGCTGCGGTTCCACGAGACGTTCGGGGCGTACGGGTACCTGATGAAGCTGCGGGCCGAGACGCTGCGCGATCTCGGCGCGGCGCTGTCGCCGTTCAACGCTTTCCTCTTCCTGCAGGGGCTGGAGACGCTGTCGCTGCGCATGGAGCGGCACGTGACCAACGCGGGGCTGGTCGCGGCGTTCCTCGACGAGCACCGGCTGGCGGCGAACGTGACGTATCCGGGGCTGCCGGGGAGCAAGTACCAGCCGCTGGTGGAGAAGTACCTGCCGCGCGGCGCCGGGGCGGTGTTCTCGTTCGACTGCGCCGGCGGCCGGGCCGGCGGCCAGGGGCTGATCGGCGGCGTGACCCTGTGGTCGCACCTGGCGAACGTCGGCGACGCGAAGAGCCTGATCATCCACCCGGCCAGCACCACCCACCGGCAGCTCTCCGACGACGAGCTGCGCGCCGCCGGCGTCGGCCCGGGGACGGTGCGCCTTTCGGTCGGACTGGAGTCGGTCGAGGATCTGGTGTGGGACCTGGAGCAGGCTTTCGGGCAGGTCGGCGAGGCGGTCGGACTCGGCTTTCCAACGAAGGGTGACGCGGCATGAGCGAGCTGGAGCGGTATCAGGACCCGCTGACCATTCAGCGCGTGCTCAACTCCGCGCGCACGATCGCGGTGGTCGGGCTGTCGAACAACGAGCTGCGCGCGAGCTACTTCGTCGGGTACTACCTCAAGCGGCACGGGTACCGGGTGATCCCGGTGAACCCGCGCGAGACCGAGATCCTCGGCGAGCGTTGCTTCGCGAGCCTGCGCGAGATCCCGGAGCCGGTGGACGTGGTGAACGTGTTCCGGGCGCCGGACGCCGTGCCGGGCATCGCGCGCGAGGCGGTGGAGATCGGGGCGGGGGCGCTGTGGTGCCAGTTCGGGGTGGTGAGCGAGGAGGGCTCGCGGATCGCCGAGGAGGGCGGGCTGAGCGTGGTGGTGGACCGGTGCATCAAGATCGAGCACGCGCGGTATGCGGGGCGGATGCACTGGCTGGGGTTCAATACGCAGCGGATCACTTCGGTGCGGACTGGGTTGCAGTAGGTCGCGCAGTCCTGACTTGTGACGACTCGAAGGCCGGGACCTGAGGCCCGGCCTTCGAGCGTGTTCGGGGTGCGGCTTCGCGCCGCCCCCCGCCGGTGCCGGACTCGCCGGCCGCCCGCTTGAGACGAGCCGGCACCGCACTGAACCGCCAGAGGCCCCCCGGCACCCAGCGTGCTCAGCTCAGGGGTGTTACAGGGTGTCGACCTGGAACAGGGCCCTGCGCAATTCGGCATTGGTCGTCTTCATGCCCCACCAGGGCATGAAGACGTGGTGAACGCAGGGGATCACAGGCTGCGGGAAGACGGACCGCTGCAGCGGTCAGAATTTCGGGCGGGCCAGTCCTGGGGAAGGTCTTCACCGTCGGGCGGGGGCCGGGCCCGGACAGCGCCGGAGTACGCACGATAACAGCTTGCGACTGTATACGTACCCTGCGTTGCGCCCTCAGTCTGCTCCGATCTACAGCGTTCCGCAAGAGCCCGCGCCGGGTGCGGGCCGCCGTCCGCAGATCAGACCTCGATGACGGTTGCGACCAAGGTTCCAGACCGGCCCGGTGTGGCTTGCGGGCGCGGGCCGTTAAGGGTGGCGTTTCCCCGCCAACCGCCGATCGCGTGTTCGCACCGTTAGTCTGGCGATGAGCCCGGTGGATCCGGGCCGGTTTCCCTGGACCCCGGAGACGCAAGGCCGCCGCCAGCCTCTGGAGCCTGCCGTGCCCGCATCCGGAACGTCCACCCCTGAGTATCAGCCCCCGTACTTAACCGGCCCCGGCGGCGCGCCGCTGGAAGCGCTGCGGGTCGACGTCCACGGGCACGCCGCCGGGCGGGTCGTCGTCCTCGTCGGCGAGTTGGACATCGCGACGGTTCCGACGCTGACCGACCGCCTGGCTCGGTCGGACGACGCGGCCGGGTCGACCGGCGCGGCCCGCCCGCGCCTGGCCGCCGATCTGTCCGGACTCGGGTTCTGCGACTGTGCGGGCCTGGGGGCACTGGTCGGGATCCACCGTCACGCCATGGAACAGGGCGGGTGGCTACGGCTGTGCGCGCCGCCGGCCAGGATACGCACGATACTTCGGATAACCGGGCTGTCACGGGTGCTGCTGTGCTATCCGACTGTCGCGGAGGCGTTCGCCACATCCTCAGACCCGGAACGAGCGACTCGCGCAGGAAGCCACGTCGCGGGTGACGATTCCGCTCCCGGACCGGTCAGTGCCACAACTCGATGTTCTTGAAGTGGGTCTCCGACTTGGCGCCGGAGAGGTTGTAGACCCCGTTCTTGAAGTAGAACTGCGTACCGGCCGGCTTGGTGTAGTGAGTGCTCAGCGCCAGGCGGTTGTTCACCCAGATCTGGACGAGATGGGTGCTCGGGTTGTACGCGGCGTCCAGATGGAACCAGCTCCCGACGATGTTGGTCGCCAACAGCGTCCCGACGCTGTTGTACAGGTTGCCGTTCTTGGTCTGGATGTAGATCGCCTCGCCCTGCCCGTTGACGTGCACCTGCATGATGCACGTCCCGGTGGTGCCCGGGTCGATCTCGACGTCCGAGGACCACAGGTGCTCGCCGCTCGACCAGTTGCTGCCCCAGCGCATCTCGGTGCGCGCGCCGGTCTTGGTGCCCGACGAGTAGCCCTTGTCACCCTTGAGGATGAAGAGGTTGTAGACGCCGCCGGTGATCGAGAACCGGGCGGACTCCGGCAGGTTGTACGGGTGCTGGACCTTGTAGGTGTCCGTGTACTGAGTCAGTCCGGACGTGGGATCCGTGGAGCTCCTGGGCACCGGCGCGGCCTGCGCGGTACTCGCGAAGAAGCCCGCGGTGGCGGCGGCACAGGCGGCCGCGGTGACGATCGTCGAACGCTTCATCGTGTCCTGACTCCTGTTCCTCGTGCGGTCGAACCATCGAGGGTCATGGTAGGCGCGAGAAACCAGATCTCATATATGAGATGCCAAAGATTTTAAGATCTTTTGCCCCAGACATCCGATGAATGATCGCCGAGGGTCGGCCTCAGCCCCCTTGATCAGGAATTTTGCCATGCGTAAAGGTTCTTTACCTTGCTGGCTCATCCGATGTGATGCTCACTCAGTGGCGTGGCATCATATATTCTCGTCCTGCGGAGCAGGGGCACACCACGCCGTACTTCCGGTCTCGCGGTCGCGCTGGCCACGGCGGCCGCCGCAGTCACCGCGGCGGTCTTCAACGTCAAGAACTACGGGGCCACCGGGCGTGGATTCGGTGGCGGGACACGCGATCGGGGAGATCACCAGCAGCGGCGTGTCGGGGTGGCCGTCGCGGATCGAGGAGAGGCCCCGCTGAGGCAGGAGCGACTTCGTCGAGAAAAACAGCGGCTCGCAGGCTGTTCCGATCGGGCATATCCACCGCGCGGTGCACCACGCCGTGGACCGCCTGACCGGACACCGGGGACGACCGGTGAGCCTGCGAGCCGGGTGACTGTTGGAGATTAGCCCGCCGCCCCGGACCTGCCGGGCGAGGCGCTGTTGGCCTCGTTCGCGGGCGGGGCGGCTAGCTGACAGCCACCTCACGCGTCCTGGTACTACTCAAGTCAGGATCACCTCCTTTCATGTGTGCGATCACGATAGGCATGCCGGCCTCGACTGCGCAATGGATTTGCGGGCGCTTCCGATCCGGTGCACGTCGGCGGGCGCCGGTTGCCGTGCGGAAGCCCGACGTGATCTGGTGGAGGCAGCATCGCGTGCCGGTGGCGGACTGCGTCAGGCATGGAGGTGGAGGATCGAAGGGACCGCCATCCGTGGCTTCCCCAGCAGGCGACCGCGCGGTCGCCTTGAGCTTGCAGCTCGCCCAGGCACATCAGCGGCTTCGCGACCAGATCCGCGAGGTCAGAGCGGGTGTCGGACACCGTCGGCGGGGCCAGGACACTCTCGTGACGCACTGCCTGGCCTTCTGTCACGCGCTGACCTCGCACCATCGTGGCGAGGACGAGGAGCTGTTCTCGGACTTGCTGCGCGAACGACCGGACCTCGCGCCGACGGTCGCGAAACTGGTCGAGGATCACGCGATGATCGCCGGAATCCTCGTTCGGACCCGCGAGCTCGCGGAAAAGGCAGCTGTACCGGGCGGAGGCGAGAGCACTGAGGCGATCGGTCGTGAGCTCGACGGACTCGCGGCGATCATGGAGTCCCACTTCCGCTACGAAGAGCGGACCGTCCGCCAGGTGTTCAGCCAGTACAGCCAGTAGATCGAAGTCGGGCCGTACAGCGGACAGGGGAGCCCGCTGCACGGCCCGCGACCGCCGGGACGCACCGCATGGGGGATCGGGTACGCCGCGGGGGCCGTGCCGAGCGGTCCGGCGGATCGGACGCGTCCGGCAGCTCAGGTGGCCTGAGGGGATCGGAAGCGTGGTCGGCGGGATGTGGGGAGGCCACACGGTCCTGCTCACATCCCGCCGACCCCAGAGTCGCAGCGCCCCCTAACACCGGCCTAACACCGGCATCGCAGAGGCCTGTCAGGCCCGATCAGGGGGCCAGCAGCGCACGCGCCGCGCGTGCCGCGGCGTCGAAGGGTTCGATGTCGCCGACGGCTCGGCAGATCACCTGCGCGCCCTCCAACATGCTGATCAGCAGTGCCGCGGTGTCCGCGGCCTTCTTCTCCGGCAGGCCGGCCGCGGCGAACCGGTCCGTCAGCTCCCGCAGCCACGCCGTGAACGCTCCCCCGGCGGTGCGGCGCAGCTCGTCGTCGTCGCTGGAACCGACGCTGGCCGCGGCGACCGCGCAGCTGTAGCCGGTGATCGACGCCTGCACGACGGGACGCACCGAGGCCACGAAGGCCTCGGCGACGGCCTGCGGGTCGGCGCCGTCCAGGTCGCCCAGGGCGCCGCGGACCCGGTCGCCGAAGCGCTCGGCGGCCTCGGCGACGAGCTGGTTCTTGCCCTGCGGGAAGTGGTGGTAGATCGCGCCGCGGGCGGCGCCGCTGGTCTGCAGGATCTCGGTGAACGACATGCCCGCCACGCCGTGCCGGCTCAGGGCGTCGACGGTGGCGTCGATCATGCGGTCGCGGGTGTCCGAGGCCATCGTCCCGTCGTCTCCCTCACTGCTGCGCCGCGCTGCTGCGCGCTTGACTAGTACGCACATCCTAGTCGAGACTTGCGGTCCGGAGCTAGTACGCACGTACTAGCTAGTCAAAGCCCTCCGAGAGGGGAACCCCCATGCCCATCACCGTGACCGCACCGCGCGGCGTCCTGACGCCGGCCGGCGAGCGCGAGATCCTCCCGCGCCTGACCGAGGCGCTGATCGAGGTCTCCGGCCTGACCGGCAACGAGTTCTTCACCAGCGTGGTCGGTGGGACCGTGCACGTCCTGGACCCGCACGACGTCTACGCCGGCGGCGTCAACCGGCCGGTCGTCATGGTCGAGCTGAAGCTGCCGAACATCGGCCTGGCCGACCAGCCGGCGCGCGCCGCGTTCATCGCGGCCGCGACGGACGTCGTCGCCGACCTCGCGGGGCCGGAGCACCGGCGCGAGGACACGTGGGTCAACATCCTGAACGCCCCGGACGGCGCCTGGGGGCTCGGCGGGAAGGCCTACACCGGTGAGGCGCTGATCGCTGCCATCACCGGGACCGCCGGGTAGTCGGAGTCGGAGTTCGGGAAGTATGCCGCACGCGGGTTCGGACGCCGTATTGCACGGCGTCCGAACCCGCGAAGGTCAGGCCGGTAGGAAGCCTCAGCTCTGGCGCGTGTAGATCAGGCCGAGCTTGTCGACCTCGGTGGCGGAGCGGCCGTAGAAGCCGGCGAGCTGCCAGCCGGTCGGGGGGGTGTAGGCGGTGCAGTCGGAGGTGACTGTCCCGCCGGCCAGCACCCGGCCGGCATCCGTCGTGTACTTCGCGTAGAACAGCCGCTCACCGCCGTTGTACTGGCCTTCGCACAGCTCGACCGAGGCGATGTGCTCGCCGCTGTTCAGCGTCAGCGACGCCGGGGTACCGCCGGTGCCGCCGTGGGTGAACGACGTGCCGTTCGCCAGCGTCAGGCCGACCTGGTCGACGCGGTTGCCGGCGCTGAGCGCGACCGTGGTCGCGGCGGTGCCGGCCGGGATGGCGGCGCCGTCGGTGAACGACGTGCCGCCGTCGCCGCCGAACAGGTCGCTCTGCTGGTAGTCAGGGTTCTGCGACCAGCTGAAGTCGGTCAGGATCGGGTCCATGTCCGACAGCATCGCGCCGGCGGAGTCCAGGAACTTGGCGTGCTCGTTGTTGTACGCGGTGGCGCTGAGGGTGATCTGCTTGCTGCTGCGGTAGAAGGTCTTGTTCGTGACCTCGCAGGTGTTCGTGATCGCCGCCTCGTCGCACATCAGCGGCGGCGCGCCGGCCGGCGGGGCGACGCCGCCCTGTTCCAGCTGCACCCAGGAGTCGGTGAGGCCGTTGGCCGCGACGAAGTCCGCCAGCTGGTCGTCGCCGCGCGTGTAGCGGCTGTTGGTGTCGCCGGCCACGATCACGGCGTCGCCGGCGGAGTTGGCTTGCAGGAACGCGGTCAGCTGCTGCCACTCGTTCTGCCGAGCGGTCTCGTCGCTGCTGCTCGTGCCGGCGTTCAGGTGCAGGTTGTAGTAGTCCACGTACACCCCCGGCGCCAGCCGCAGCCGCATCACCGAGAAGCCCTTGGGCGTGAAGCAGTCGCCGTTGTCGGGGTAGCAGCTGGACCACTTCGTCCGGCTGAACTCGCTGAACTGGTCGTCGGACACCGTGTTCAGCCCGTCGCCGAACCCGGCCGGACCGCTGGTCGCGGTGCGGTTGGCGTGGTTGTCACCGGCGTAGATGTACGCGTGGTAGTTGAAGTCCTCCTGCATGTTGACCACGTCATAGGGCTGAATCCGCTGCCCGATCTGGGTGGCGGCGTCCTCCATCGACAGCTTCGTCGGCGGCTCGTGCACCACCGGCAGCCCGGCCACGTTGTAGTTCAGCAGCGAGAACGTGCCGGAGGCCGCGGCGGCGGAGTGCGCGGCCGGGGCACTGGCGGCCACCGTGACGCCGAGCGGGACGACACCGGCGATCAACACGGCGGCGACGGTGCGGATCTTCCTCATGATGGTCCTGTCTCCTTGCATCAGTGGTTGGAGCGGATACGGACGGTCAGGCCGGAAGCGGAGTAGTGCGGCTCGGCGCGGAAGCCGGGGGTGGAGACGGTGATCGAACGGAACGCGCCCCGCAGGTCGCAGGCCTCGATCACGCGGAAAGTGCGGTCGGCACGCCGCAGGTCGCAAGACGTCACATCGAGGACCAGAGAGCTTCGGTCCTCCACTCGTGCCAAGCCTTCGATGCGCAGCGCCGGACCGCCGTCGACGAGCTTCACGCCGAGCGTGCCACCGGCGACGTGCAGGTCTCCGGTGCCGAAAGCGGTGCGGGACGCCGCGACGAGAACACCGCCGTTGATCGTCGTACCGCCGCGGTACTCGTTGTCGCCGGACAGCGTGAGCGCCCCGGTCCCCGACTTGGTCAGGCCGCCGTCGCCGTCGATGTCGTTGCGCCAGGCATCGGAGGCGTGGAATCCGCCGGCGGAAGCGTTCATGACGAGGCGCACGTCCTGCGCGAACGAGCCGTACCCGTCGGCAGCGGCGAACAGGCTCAGCCGACCCCACAGCTCAGGACCGTCCAGCACCGGATGCCCCGACGGCAGCGCCGTCGTCCGCAGCACCTCACGACGCTGCGCCGCGTCGAGGTACGGAAGCCGGGTCTCCAGCAAGACCTCAGCGCCCTGAGGCACGGTCATGGGCTGACGGCTTGAGCTCTCGCCACGGCCAGCAGGCAGGCCGTACGTAAAGAAGCCCTTGATGGCGGCGGCGTTGGCTGCGCGGTCGGCATACGGGTCGGCCGAACGCGCGGCAGAGTGTGCGTACGCGAACAAGGTGTCGGGAGTCGTGCCGGTGCGAGACGTGAAATAGGCGAGAGCCTGAGCGCGCGCCGCGCTCTTCGCCGCGGCGTTGGCCGGGTCGGCGAGGATGGCGGCGGCCAGCGCGGTGCCCAGGATGCGGCCGCCGATGACGTCGACCGCCGAGTGCATACCGGCGACGATCCGCGAGTCGGCGAGCTCAAAAGCCCTGGTGACCAGCTCCTGGAACCGCTCAGGGACCGCATAGGCGTAGGCCAGCCCGGCCAGGAAGAACGCGTTGGTGTGCCCGCTGGGGAACCCGCCGTCAGAGGCCGGAGTCGCGCTGCGCTGCCGCAGCAGCTGCGGAGCGACGATGACGTCCGACTTGTAGACGGGATAGCCGAACGCGTCAGTGGCGCCGGTGTCGACGACAGTACTGTCCTCGGTCATACGCCACGGCCGCGGATAGTTGTAGGACGCCTTCGACGGATTGCCCGAGGAGTAGTTGCCGCGCAGCGTCTGCTCCAACGCGACCACGACACCGAGGGCGGACGCGGTCGAGCCGGGCCCGGTCGCCGAACCAGCCGGCGCGCCGGGCGGCACGACATCGTTGACCGTGGTCGGCGGAGTCCCGTCCGGAGCCGACGTAATGCTGGTGACCGCCATGGCACCGGTCTTGTAGAACGACGCGAGCGGGCCCAGGCCGTCGATCATGCCGTAGCTCTGGTCCTGCCGGTCGTGGATGAACGCCTGCTTCGCCTGCTCAGTGGTGCGGTGCTTGGTGATACGTGCGCTGTGCCGCATGTTCGCGCGCAGGACATGCGCGTCCAGCACGTGGCCGGTGTTCCACGCGGTACCCGGCGCCCACAGCCGCGCCATGCCCGCCAGGATGCGCACCGCGGCGTTGTCGTCGGCGGTCACGTTGGTCGAGACGTTGGTGGTGTAGTGCTCGACGAAAGGCGACAGCGCACTGGTGTCGGCTGCGGCTGCCCGCCCCGCGAAGACCAGGGACTCGATCGTCGGCGCGGCGATCAGAGCCGCCGCGGTGCCGGCCGAACCGGTCAGAAACCGTCGTCGGCCCAGGGTGCTGGCTGTTCTCATGGCGTCCATTCCGTAGCGGGGCGCGGCTTCGGGGTGAGCCGGTGGCACGGAATGTAGAGAACGAAGACGGCACTGCTGGGCACGGTCGGCTGAATAGTACTCGTCGGTAGTGTTAACGGTCACACCGTACTGCGGACGGGGATTCGCGGATACCGCGAATCCCCACGCCGCTTACTGCACGGCCAACCGCACCGCGCCTACAACCCGCCGAGCCCGTTCGGCGTGCCGACACCCGTCGGCGCGTCGTACCCGGGCCCCGCGACGCACAGGTAGTCGCCGCCGCAGTCCCAGTCGGCGTTCGTGCCGCTGGTGACGTCGAAGAAGTCCGCGGCGTGCGAGTAGACGTACTGCGCACTCGGCAGCGCCGAGGAGTTCCCCGCGAGCGCGATCATCCCGGCGATGATCGGCGACGAGGCGCTGGTACCGCCGAACACGCCCCAGCCGCCCTCGACGTACACCGCGACGCCGGTGTTCGGGTCGGCGACCGCCGACAGGTCGGCGACGGTGCGGTTCGGGCAGTGCGCGTCGTGCTGCCACGCCGGCTTCGCGATGTAAGCCGAGCAGCCGGATCCGCCCCCCTTCCACGCTGTTTCACTCCAGCCGCGCGCCGACGAGGTCGTCTTCGTCAGGCTGGTCCCGCCGACCGCGATCACGGTGCTCAACGACGCCGGCCAGGCTCCCTCGATGAAGCCGTGGTCGCCGCTGGAGACCGTCACCGCGACGCCCGGATGCTGGAACGCGGAGTTCAGATCCTGGTCCGGCGTGCTCTCGTCGCCGCCCCAGCTGTTCGACACCGCCACGGCGCCGGAGCCGGTCGCGGTCCGCTCGGCGGTGGCCATGGAAGTCGAATCGGTGTTGTCCGACTCGACGAGCTTGATGTGGCAGGCCGGGCAGATCGCGGAGACCATGTCCAGGTCGAGCGAGACCTCGGGGCTCCAGTCGTCGTCGGGGTTGTGCACGGGCAGCGGCGAGGCCTGGCCGTGCTCGTTGACCTTCGTGAAGCAGCCGTTGGCGGTCGTGCACGCCGGCAGGCCGTAGGTGCTGCGGTAGACGGCGAGATCGGACTCGGCCTGCGGATCGTCGTAGGCGTCGACGATCGCGACGGTCCGCCCCGCGCCGCCGGTGGTCGGCAGCTTGTAGGCGGACAGGAGGTCGGCGCGGGCGAAGCCGTCGGGCTTGGCGCCCTTGGCCAGGCTGCTCGCCGGGCTCTTCGCGCCGGAGAGCAGCGCGAAGCAGCGGACGTGGCCGGTCGCGGCGGTCGGGCAGACGGCGTGGACGTCGGCGCCGCCGCCCGAACCGGATCCCCCCGAACCTCCGGACCCGCTCACCGCGATCCCGCCGGGCGCGTTGACCAGCGCGGCGTGGTGCACGGTCTCGTCCAGCGTGGCTCCGGCGGCGTCGGTCGCGCTCATCTTCAGCGCCAGGTAGCCGGCCTTGGTGCCGGCCGGGACCGACCAGGTCGCCGAGACGTGACGGCCGTCGCCGAGGGCGACTGTCGTCGGCTGCCAGGTGGCGCCGTCGTCGTAGGAGACAGAGACACTCGCCTTCTTCACCACGCTGCTCGCGACGCCGGCCTGGTGCTGGAACGTGACGTCGAGGGTGCCCGTTCCGGTTGGGACGGAGTCGTGGCCGTCGGTGACGAACCGGGCCTGCGCGTAGAGGATCGGGACGGGGGTCGAGGCGGCGGTCTTCGCCGAGTCGAAGCCCCATGAGATCTGCGTGTGCGTGGACAGCGCGGTGGTGCCGGTGTCGTGGGTGGTGTCCAGGGAGTAGACGTAGTGGTGCTTCGCGGCCGGGAGCGTCTGCGTGAACAGCTGTCCTTCGGTGCCGCCGCTGTAGATCTGCTTGCCGTCCTCGGTGATCGTCGTTGGTCCGTCGCTCCACTGGCCGACGTCGCCGGAGCCGTCGGTGTCCATCTCGTCGACGCCGTTGAGGGTGTTCCCGCTGCGGCAGAGGAAGCAGGGTCCGTCGTAGGTCGAGGGCGCCGGGGTGATGACCGTTCCGCGCCAGGCCAGCGTCAGGTGCTCGCCGGGGGTCGGCACGAAGTCCCGCTCGAGTTCGCCGTCGAGGGAGCCGCTGTTGGTGACCGGGAGCATGAGGCCTTCGTAGGAGGCACCGGCGACTGCCGATATGTACTGGCGGCCTGTGGACGGGGCGTGGACGGTGACCGCGGGCAGCTCGGGGAGCGCCGGGCCGGAGGAGCCGACGCGGTTCCACAGGTCGGACAGGGTCAGGTCCTGCTGCGGCTCGTCGGTGGCGTAGGTCGAGTCGACGGTGGCCAGCGGTCCGGCGTCATAGGTCTGCGAGGCGGGGACCTGGTCGTAGTTCGGGAACGCCAGAAGGTAGCTCGCCGATGCCGTGGTCTGCCGGCCGAACATCGAGAAGTTCAGGGTGCCGTAGGTCGCCTTCGCGGCGCTGCCGACGTAGAAGCGGGTACCGGCCAGCGCGCCGATGTCGAGGAAGTCCATGTGCGCCGCGGTACCGCGGTCCCAGCCCACGACGGCGGCGGCGAAGGTGCTCGGCTGCGGGGTCGTGAACGCGACCTGCTGCGCGGTCCGCCCGTCGAGGGCGACGGCGGTGCCGGCGGCCGGGACGGTCACGTCGGTGACCGTGAGCACATCCGTTTCGGTGGAGTTGCCGGCGGCGTCGGTCTCGAAGGCGGCTACCGCGACGCTGTAGTGGCCGGCCGGGACTTCGACGCGGGCGTCGCCGGCGGTCATGATGCCGTCCCAGTTGGCCTTGGTCGGGTCGTCGGTGTTCACGGCGATGACCTCGGCGGCTTGGACCGGGTTGCCGGCGTGGTCGAGGGCTGTGATGTGCAGGGAGGTCATCGGGTAGAAGGGCGTCGCGGCGCCGGCGGTCTTGGCCGGGTCGGCGGTCGGGGCTGCCGACCCGACCTGGAAGGCGTCCAGGGACGAGATCTTCCCGATCTGCGACACCGGGACGACGGTGATCCGGCCGTCGACGTTCGAGGTCACGGCGGCCGCGGAATGCCCTGCTGCCGGAAGGAAATCGGCTCGCGCGCTCTGGCCGGATCCGGTGACGCGCACGTGGTCGCCGGTAGGGAGTTGGTAGATGTGCTCTGTGGTGGAGGCCGCGGAGGCGGCAGGGGCGGCGGACGTGGCGGGCGGCGTGGCGGGCGCCGGGGCGGGGGTGGCCGCGACCACGGCCGGTGTCGCGGCGACCGCAGCACCGACCAGGGCAGCGGCTGCCGCGAGGCAGACCCGCCGTTGTATCAGACGTCGCACTTCGGAATCCTCCAGACACCGACGGGAATCAGGCATCGAAGAATCTAGGAGTGGATCGCGAATCGAGTCAAGCTACTTAACCAGATTTCGTCTGATGGCCGGCGGCCGGTCCTGCCTACAGCCCCAGATCGCGGCCGACGATCTCCTTCATGATCTCGGTGGTGCCGCCATAGATGGTGGAGACGCGCGAGTCGAGGTAGTCGTGGGCGATGCGGTATTCGAGCATGTAGCCGTAGGCGCCGTGCAGCTGCAGGCAGCGGCCGACGATGTCGACGTAGTGCTCGGTGGCCCAGAACTTCGCCGCGGCGGCGTCGACGGCGCTGAGTTCGCCGCGCGACTGCCGGGCCAGGAGGTCGTCGATGTAGGCGCGGCCGACGCGGGCGGTGGTGACCATCTCGGCGAGCTGGAAACGGGTGTTCTGGAACGTGCCGATCGGTTGGCCGAAGGCCTTGCGTTCCTTGACGTAGTCCAGGGTGCGCTCCAGGACGCCTTCCAGAGAGGCCAGGGCGTTGGCGGCGATCGAGATCCGCTCCTGGGGCAGGTTGCGCATCAGGGCTTTGAATCCGGAGCCCTCCTCGCCGAGGAGGTTGGCGGCCGGGACGCGCAGGTCGGCGAAGAACAGCTCGCTGGTGTCCTGGGCGTGCAGGCCGATCTTCTCCAGGTTGCGGCCGCGGGAGAAGCCGGGGCGGTCGGCCTCGATGACCAGCAGGCTGATGCCGTCGTGGCGGCCGGGGCCGGTGCGGACGGCGGTGACGACGAGGTCGGCGTTCTGGCCGTTGGAGATGAACACCTTGCTGCCTTTGACGATGTAGTCGTCGCCGTCGCGGACCGCGGTGGTGCTGATGCCGGCCAGGTCGCTGCCGGTGCCGGGCTCGGTCATCGCGACGGCGACGATGAGGTCGCCGGCGGCGATGCCGGGGAGCCAGCGGGCCTTCTGCTCCGGGTCGGTCAGGTCGGTGAAGTAGGGCACGACGATGTCGCTGGACAGCGACACGCCGGCCAGGCCGTCGGAGACCGGGTGGCGGGAGAACTCCTCGCCGATCACGGCGTTGAAGCGGAAGTCGGTGACCCCTCCCCCGCCGTACTCCTCGGGGATGTTGAAGCCGAGGATCCCGGCCTTGGCTGCCTCCTGGAACAGCCAGCGGTCGACTCTGCCCGCGGCGCGCCAGCGGTCGGCGTGCGGGACGGCGTGCTTGTCGACGAAGGCGCGGACGGTTTCGCGCAGCAGTTCGTGCTCCTCGTCGTAGAGCGAGCGCTGGGTGGAGATCACGTCGGACATCACATACTCCGTTCGGGGACGAGCACCGGCGACGGTCGGGGGCCGCCGCTCATCGCATGCGCAGTGTGCGCAGCAGGGCGAGCTGGCGGTTGGTCTTGGCGACGAAGCGTGCCGCGGGTTTGCCCGGCGGCGGGCCCAGCGGCAGGAGCCGCTGTTCGGCGACGGTCTGGCTCTCGGTGTACTTGCGGATGCCCTCGGCGCCGTGCCGTCTGCCGCTCTTAGCACAGCGGGCCGAGGTCGGGACGGGCTCGTCCGCCGGTGAGGACGCTCGCGCCTTTGGCGACGGCGTCGTCGACGTGTGCTGAGACGGCGGCGAGTTGGGCCGGCGAGACAAGGGGCCGAGGTCCGCGGCGTAGTCGTAGGACTGGCCCAGTCGCAGGGCCTTGGTGCTCCGGACGAGCTCGGATCGGAAGGCGTCGTAGGCGAGGTCGGCGTCCGCGCGCACGATGAGCGGGTTCTTGCCGCCAAGTTCGAGCGAGGCCCCGACCAGGCGCCGGGCGGCGCGTTCGGCGACGGTGCGGCCGGTGGCGGTGGAGCCGGTGAAGCAGACGAAGTCGACGGCGTCGACCAGGGCGGTGCCGACCACGGCCCCGGAGCCGGCGACGATCTGCCACAGGTCGGCCGGCAGGCCCGCGTCGGCCATCAGGGCCCGGCTCCACAGCAGGGTCAGCGCGGTCTGGGAGTCGGCCTTCGACACGACGGCGTTGCCGGCGAGCAGGGCCGGCAGGACGTCGCCGACGCCGAGGTAGAGCGGGTAGTTCCAGGGGGAGACGATGCCGACGACGCCTTTGGGGACGCGGACTTCGCGGACCTTCGTCAGGCCGGGGATCATGCCGCGGACGCGGTTCGGGGCGAGGTAGTGGCGGGCTCGGCGGGCGTGGCGTGGAAGCGTGCTTTGCCGGTTTCCCACTGGATCAGGTCGAGCACCTGGTCTTGGCGCTCCAGCAGGAGGTCGTGGCGGGGACAGGTCGAAGGGGGCGATGGCGGTGAAGGTGTCGACGGCGCGCGGACTCTGGCGGGTTTGGCCACGGCTCTCGTCGCGGCTCACCCAGGCGCACCACTGCGCGATCAACGCGTCGGTCACCCACGCAGGTCGCGCGCTCGCCGCGGTCGTGGTCACACTCACGCGGGCTCCTCAGGGGTACCGGACTGGTTCGGGGGGCGCTGCGCGACGACCGGCGGAATCCGGGCGGTGTCAGGGCCCTTGCCGACCTCGACGCGCCTCGCTATGTTAATCGGAAATCACAGCATCGGACAACCTTGAAACCTCCCGTTAGCCACGCTGAGACGGTGATCAAGGGCGATGTATGACCTACCAGGAAGTAGGTAAGTGAATGAAAAATCTCAGCAGAAGACGCGCGCTGTCACTGGGTGGCGCGGTGGGGCTGGCGAGCGTGGCCCTGGACGTGCCGAAGGCCTGGTCGTGGTCGTCGGCGGGGTCGATCGCCGGGACGGACACGGTCACCGATCCGTTCTCGGTGTGGGACCCGGTCCCGGACCAGGTGGCGGCGCAGATCCTGGCCGACGGCGCGACGGCGTCGGTGAACAGCGCGTGGCAGGCGTGGATCCGGAACTCCGCGCCGCTGCCGTCGGGGATGCCCGGGTATCTGACGTCGTACTTGCAGGGCGTCAACCAGCTGCCGTCGTGGGCCGACACCGCGAAGCTGGCCGCCGCCGGGCAGGCGTACCAGCAGTGGATGCCGTACATGGAGGTGGCGATCGTCTTCGGCAGCGGGATCCTGAGCACGGTGATCCCGCGGGAGGCGCGCGCCGTCTACTACTCGGCCGGCGGTGCAAACATGAAGGCGCGCGCGGCGAAGACCTTCACGCTGGCGTTCGACATGATGGCCGCCGACTCGTGGGCGCCGACGGGGCACGCGATCGTCAGCGCGAACAAGACGCGGCTGGTGCATTCCACGGTGCGCAACCTGCTGCCGACGTCGGCGAAGTTCGAGGCGACGGCGGATGAGCCGAAGCCGATCAGCAACGGCGACATCCTGCGGACGTTCCACTCGGTCGGCACGGCCAACCACCTGACCATGGCCAAGTGGGGGGTGTCGATGTCGGCCGACCAGCAGGCCGCCGACCTGCACGCGTGGCAGGTGGCGCTGCACATGCTGGGCGTACAGGACCAGTTCATCCCGGCGAGCTGGGCCGACGCGGTCGCGCAGGCGCAGCAGATGCTGTGGCCGAACCTGGTGGCGACGCAGGAGGGCGTCAGCCTGGCGCAGACGCTGCTGGGGTACATCGAGCAACCGACGTTCGGACTGGACACGGGGTTCGTGAACGAGTTCGTGCGGTACACGCTCGGCGACACCTACGCCGACTGGCTGGGCCTGGGGCACGATCTGATCTCGCGCGGCGTCATCGAGGTCGGGTGGCCGGCGTTCGTCGCCTTCAGCCAGGGGCTGACGTGGATCGCACCGGGGAGTTACGGGTTGATCGACGCGTTCGTGCAGGGCGTTTCGAACCTGTTCCTGAGCAATGCGACGTCGGTGAACAACACGCCGATCACGCTGCCGAGCGCGAACCGGCCCGGCGCCTGAGCCGATTCTTGCCCTACGCCAGTCCCAGGGCGCTCACGACCAGGGCCGTGACGGCGTCGCGGTGCTCGGGCGCGTCCTGCCAGCGCAGGCGGCGGCCGGCTTCGACGACGACGCCGAAACCGGCGTGGATCAGGACCCTGGCCTGGCGCGGGTCCAGGTCGGGGCGGGCGGAGCGGAGCTGCTGCTCCCAGACGGCGATGTGCTCGTGCTGGGCCAGGATCAGGGGCTGCTTCAGCTCGGCCGGCAGGCCGGGGATCTCGGCTTCGGCGATGCTGGTGAGCGCGGTGTACTCGAAGCTGTAGGCGACGTAGGTCGCGGCGAGGGCGACGACGGCGGCGTGCGGGTCGGTGACGTCCTGGAGGTTCTGGTCCACGGCCTGCGCGAGGAGCGCCGCGGCCTGGAGGCAGGCCGCCACCAGGATGTCGACCTTGCCGGGGTAGTGGCGGTAGAGGGCTGAGGGCGCCAGGCCCACGGCTTCGGCGATCTGGCCGTTGGTGACGGTGGCGAAGCCGTCGCGGGCGAACAGCGGGATGGCGGCGGCGAGGATCTCGGCGCGGCGGGTGCGCGGGACGGGTTGCGCGGGCATTTCGACGTCGTGCGCGGCCGCCGGTACAGCGCCGGGCGCCAGGTCGGTGGCGACCACGCGCAGGGCGGCGGCCAGCAGCAGCTCTTCGAGGCGGCGCTGGGCGATGGCGGTGTGGTGCATGGTGATGGAGCCGATCCCGCCGAGGGCGGCCGCCGCGCGCAGGTCTTCGTTCGGGAGCTGATACTCGCGCTTCACGGCCTCGGTGACGCGCCCGACCAGGCGCGCGAACGTGGCCCCGAGCCGCCGCCGATCCTCGCGGTTGAGGTAGCGCGCCTCCCAGCGGTAGACGCCGCCGGAGGCGCGGTGGGCGACGGTCACCTGGATGAGGGGGCGCAGCACGTCGGCCAGGGCGGCGTCGGACGGGACCTCGTCGAGGGCTGCGACGAGGCCGTCGACCATGAGCTCGGCGCACTCGGCGAACAGCGCGTACTTGTTCGGGAAGTGCCGGTAGAGCGCGGCGGCGGTGATGCCGACGCCGGCGGCGATCTCCTCCATGGAGGCCGCGTGGTAGCCGCGTGCGCTGAAGACCGCGCCGGCCGCCTCGACGATGAGCTGCTTGCGGTTGCGGGGCCGGGTCGCGGCGGCCGGCGCCGACGCGGTGGGCTCGGCTGTCACCGGCGGGCTCGGGGGGCGGCGGGCGAGGGCTGGGCCATGGGGAAAGTCAATCACAGGGTGGTGGGGGCGGTTGGGGCGGCGCGGGGTGGGGTGGGCGCGGGGCGGTGGTCGAGGCGGGGGCGGGAGCTGGGGCGGCACGGTGGCCGGGGCGCGGAACTGGCACGGCGGTCGAGGCGGGGGCGGGGCGTTCTGGTCGCAGGATCGCCAGGGTCAGTGCGCGCAGGCGGCCGGCCACGTCCGGCTGCTCGGCGAGCCGCCGGGTGCGCACCGAGTCGTTCACGACGGCGAAGGCCGCGTAGATCCGGATCCTGATCTCGGCGTCGGTGCGGTCGGGGAGCGCGGCGGCGAGGCCCGCGGCCCAGCGCTGGACGTAGCAGCTGACCAGGCGGCGGACCTCGACGCGGTCGCGGTCCGGGAGGTTGTGCGCCTCGGCGTGGAAGGTCACGACCAGGCCCCGGTTGGCCACGACGGTCTCGACGTAGCGCCGGACCAGCTCCTCGACCCACGCCGTGGCCAGCTCGGGATCGGCGGGGATCGGGGCGAGACCGTCGAGGGTGGCCTCGAGCCGGTCGCCGAGGCGCCGGACGACGGCGCGCAGCAGGTCGGCTTTGCCCGCGAAGTGCTTGTAGACGCTGGGGCCGGCGATGCCGGCGGCAGTGCCGACGTCCTCCATCGTGACGCCGTGGTAGCCGGATGCCCAGAACAGGCGCGCCGCCTCGGTGACCAGTTGCTCGCGGCGGTTCGCAGGCTCCTGAGCCGATGGGATCGGCGAGATCGGCGGGATCGCTGAGGACTCCGCCGAGGATGTGGGCAGTTCGACACGCAGGACGTCGGCGGCGATTCCAGCCAGCAGACCTTCGAGGTCCGGCAGCGCGGGCCGGATCCGGTGGTCCGACACGCTGCCGAGCACGCTCAGGGCGGACCAGGCGAGGAGGTTCGCGTCGGCGGCAGCCAGCTCGGGGCGCATCCGCCGCAGTTCCGCGACCGGCACTGCGGGTCCGGAGCGCATGCGCTCGGCCATCTCGGCGGCGTCGTCGGGGGCCAGGTGCCGGAATTCGCGCCGCCAGAGGACGCCGAACTCGGGGTGGCGCACGACGTAAGCGGCGAACGCGTGGACAAGTGCATCGATTCGCTCGGCCGCCGAAACCTGCTCGCCCGCCTTCGCCGGCGTCTCGACCCCGATCGTCGTGACCCCGACCGTCGTGACCCCGATCGCCTCGATCTCGTCGAAGCCGGCGCGCATCAGCTCGGCCATGATCGCCTGCTTGCCCGGGAAGTGCCGGTAGATCGCGGGGCCGGACACCCCGGCCGCGGCGGCCAGCTCCCCGACCGAGACGTTGTGGTAACCGTCACGGGCGAACAGCTCGCCGGCCACCGTCAGCAGCTGCCGGCGCCGCGTGGCGCCCCGCGTGGTCACCACGGGCCTCCCTGCCGCCGCCGATCATGCGCGGCCCGATCGTAGCAAGCCGACAGAGCGTTGACGTGTGATACAGAGTTACATAATCTGTCACATCGCTGCCCACCAACACGTCGTCACCACGAGACGAGCACTCTGAGACGAGGACTGTGTTGACCGCCACGCTGCGACTCCCCGCCGACCCGGCCGAGGTCACGCTTCCCGCGCTGCTGCACCGCAACGCCGCGGACCACCCGGACCTGCCCGCCTTGTCCTGGCACGCCGACGGCGCGCCGGAGTGGACCACGCTGACCTGGGGCGAGGTCCGTGCCCGGGTGCTGAACCTGGCCGCGGCGCTGGCCGGGACAGGCGTCCAGCACGGTGACCGGGTCCTGCTGATGATGCCGAACATCGCAGAACACTGGCTCTGCGACCTCGCGCTGGTCCACCTCGGCGCGGTTCCGGTAAGCGTCTACGGCACCGCCGCGCCCGACCAGATACGCCACATCGCGCGGCACAGCGGCGCCGAGATCGCGATCCTGCACAGCCCGGCCGAGGCCGAGCGCTGGGAGCCGGCGCTGGCCGACACCGGGTCCCGGGTGAGCCGGCTGTTCCTGGTCCAGCCGGGCACGCCGGATCCGCGCGTGGCCGATCTGGAGCGGACCGGCGGGGACGTCGCCGCGGTGGAGGCGGCCTGGCGCGCCTGCTCGGCGCAGGACCTGCTCACCGTCGTCTACACCTCCGGCACCACCGGCGACCCCAAAGGCGTCGCGGTCACGCACCGCGCGATCGTCACCAACGCGCTGGCCCTGGACGGCGCGACCGACCTGCCGGCGCATGTCGAGCACGTCTGCTACCTGCCCTTCGCGCACATCGCCGAGCGCATGCTGGGCATCTACCTGCTCGTCCACCGAGCAGCACACGTATATCTGTGCCCTGATGCGGCGGAGTTGGGCACGGTGATCCGCGACGTGCATCCCGTGCAGTTCTTCGGCGTCCCGCGCATCTGGGAGAAGCTGGCCGCCGCCGTCCAGGGCGCCTTGGAGCGGCTTCCCGCTGAACAGCAGCAGGCCGTGGCCGAGGCCAACGAGGTCGCGCTGAAGTACCTGGACGCGCTGGAACGCGGCCAGACGCCGTCGGAACCGGTGGCCGCCGCCTACGCCGCGGCCTCCGAGCGGGTGCTCAAGCCGATCCTGGCGTTCGGCGGCCTGGACCGGATCACGAGCGCGACCAGCGCCTCGGCGCCGATGCCGCCGGCCGTCCTGCGGTTCTGGGCCGGGTTCGGGATCCAGATCATGGACGCCTGGGGCCTGACCGAGACGATGGGCGTCGCGACCGCCAACTCCCCCGGCGCCTTCCGGACCGGCTCGGTCGGCACCCCGACCGAGGGCGTGGAGATCCGGCTGGCCGCCGACGGCGAGATCGAGGTCCGCAGCGGCTTCGTCACCACCGGCTACCTGCGCGCCGACGGCAGCGTGGAGCCGGTCACCGACGCCGACGGCTGGTTCGCCACCGGCGACGTCGGGCGGCTGGACGCCGACGGCTTCCTGTGGCTGACCGACCGCAAGAAGGAACTCATCATCACCTCGCAGGGCAAGAACATCTCCCCCGCGCTGGTCGAGAACGCGCTGAAGGCGCATCCGCTGATCGGCCAGGCGATGGCCTACGGCGACGGCCGCCCCTACCTGGTGGCGCTGCTCGTCCTGGACCCCGAGGCCGCCGCACGGACCCCCGGGCCGCTCGACGCCGAAGTGGCCGCGGCGGTCCAGGCCGCGAACGCCACGCTGAACCGCGCCGAGCAGGTGAAGCGGTACGCGGTCCTGGACCGCGAGTGGGGCCCGGAGACCGGCGAGCTGACGCCGTCGCTGAAGCTCAAGCGGCGGGTCGTCGTCCAGCGGTACGGCCGGGACATCGAAGAGCTGTATCAAGACCGAGACACCGAGAAAGGCCCCTGATCCATGACGAGCACCCCCACCACCCTGGCCGGCCGCACCCTGCTGATCTCCGGCGGCAGCCGCGGCATCGGCCTGGCCATCGCCGTGCGCGCGGCCCGCGACGGCGCGAACGTGGCGCTGCTGGCCAAGACCGCCGAGCCGCACCCGCGGCTGCCCGGCACGATCCACACCGCCGCCGCCGACATCGAGGCGGCCGGCGGGGCCGCGCTGCCGATCGTCGGCGACGTCCGCGACGACGCCACCGTCGAGGCCGCCGTGGCCGCGACCGTGGAGCGGTTCGGCGGCATCGACATCGTGGTCAACAACGCCTCGGCGATCAACCTGTCGAAGACCCCTGATCTGAGCATGAAGCAGTACGACCTGATGCAGGACATCAACTGCCGCGGCTCGTTCCTGCTGACCAAGACCGCGCTTCCGCATCTGCTGGCGTCGCAGAACCCGCATGTGCTCACGCTCTCCCCGCCGCTGAGCCTGAAGCCGCACTGGGTCGGCGAGCACGTCGGCTACACCATCGCCAAGTACGGGATGAGCCTGACCACGCTCGGGTTCGCGCACGAGTTCGCCGCGCACGGCGTCGCCGTGAACTCGCTGTGGCCGCGCACGCTCATCGCCACCGCGGCGGTGCGCAACCTGCTGGGAGACGGGGTCCTGCACTCGCGGACCGCGGAGATCATGAGCGACGCCGCGCACGCGGTCCTCACCCGGCCGTCCCGGGAGTGCACGGGCAACTTTTTCATCGACGAGGATGTCCTGCGCGAGGCCGGAGTGACGGACTTCGCGAAGTACCTGTCCGAGGGAGCCACCGAGGAATCGCTTCAAGAGGACTTCTACCTTGATTGAGGACACTGAGATCACGGACACCGAAATCACGGACACCGAAATCACGGACACTGAGATCACGGACACCGACCAAGCGGTCGCGGTCGCGGCGTTGTTCGGGGACGCCGGCACGCCGCCGGAGGACGCGACCACCGAACGGATCCTGGACGCGGCGCTGGCGCAGTTCGTCGACTTCGGCCTGCGCCGCACCTCGGTCGACGACGTCGCCAAGCGCGCCGGCGTGTCGCGGGTGACGGTGTACCGGCGGTTCCAGAACCGCGACGTACTCGTCGGGGCCACGCTGGCACGCGAGTACCAGCGGTTCCTGGCCGTGCTGGACCCCGTTGTCAGGGTTCTGCCGACGATGCAGGAGCGCATCGTCGAGGGGTTCCTGGCGACGCTGCGCCACGTGCAGTCGCATCCGCTGCTCGGCGGGCTGCTGCGGTCCGAGCCGGAGACGGTGCTGCCGGCGCTGACCGTGGACGGCGGCCCGGCGCTCGTCGCCATGCGCGACTACCTGACCCGGGCCTTCGAGCACTTCCAGCGCGAAGCAGGGGTCGAAGACCCGGATCCGGCGCCGGCCGCCGAGATCATGGTGCGCATCGTGATGTCGTTCCTGCTGAACCCGACGAGTTGCGTCGACCTCGCCGACGACGAGGCGGCGAGGTCGTTCGCGCGGCGGTATCTGGCGCCGATGGTCGGTCGCTGAGGGCACTTATATCTTCGGCTTGCGCTTCAGGTAGGCCAGGGGAGGTCTGCGTCGTCGGGTCGTAGTACCGGTAGGCGTGGTGTGCGCTCGGCCCCACCGGCCAGCCGATCGGGATGCCGGAGGCCGGGTCGGCGGTCTTGCCGGCCGGGGGCGGTCCGGCCTGGACCGTCGTGCGGTCGACGGCGTAGAGGTGGTCGTCGGGCATCGAGGGCAGGCCGGTGATGGTTAGGGTCTGGTCGTCGGCGACGAGCGCGGTGTTGCCGGACGTGAAGACGACGTGGATGTGCCGGTCGAGGGTCAGCGGCACGCCGCTCTTCATCGCGCCGGCCAGATCGCCCATGGGGCTCCTTGGGATTCCTGGGACTTGTTCGGTCTTCTTCGGACTTCAGCCGGGGACGCGCACGGACTCAGGGGTCGGACCCGCCGGTGACCGGATCAGGGAAAGAAAGTTAACGCTGCCTAGCCGTTTCAGCAGTGCTGTTGCAATCTGCGATCGCCAGCGGTCCGCATCGCCCGGCGCCGTTCGCGCGCCCGGGCCCGACTCGGGAGTGGGCATTGGCCGACTACGCCACGATCCGTTACGCCGACGCCTCGCACATCGCGACGGTGACCCTCAACCGCCCCGAAGCGCGCAACGGCTACACCTTGCAGATGGCCGACGAACTCGCCTCCGCGCTGCGGCGTGCCGACGCGGACGACGACGTGCGCGTGGTCGTCCTCAACGGCGCCGGCCCCACGTTCTGCGTCGACGCCGACCTGTCGCCGGCCGACGACGGCGACCGGTCCTTCGGCGCGAGCGGCGACCCCGGCGCCGCGGCGGCCGTCGCCGCCGGGACGTATCAGGAGCCTGCCGGGCAGGTCACGTCGGTGATGTACGCGATGGCCAAGCCGGTCGTGGCGGCGGTGCACGGGGCGGCGGCCGGCGTCGGGGCGACGATGCTGCTGCCGGCGGACTTCCGGCTGGCCGCCGAGGGGGACGACGTTCCAGCTGGCGTGGGCCGCCAGCCCTGAGCCGATGCACCGCGCCGATTCGCGGCTGGTGTACGAGACGGTGCGGGGGCCGGACGCGGCCGAGGGGTGCTGTCGTACTTCGAGAAGCGGGCGCCGGAGTTCCCGACGAGCGTTCCCGGTGGGTTGCCGGACTACGCGGGGCGGCTGCTCAAGTAGGGCAGCGCTGACTTATGCGAGAGGTGGTTGTCGGCGCACGGATCGCAGCTGCTCGTGAACGACGTCGGCGACGGCAGAGGTCTGACTCAGGAACGGCGAGTGGCTGCACTCCCAGGTCTGCGAGCTGTCGCAGCGTGCTGCGAACCGGGCTGAGAGCGAGGCTGGGATCGCGCGGTCTTCGCTTCCGGCGATGTACAGCGACGGGACGTCACGCCAGCTCACGCGGGTCGGAGTCGCCGCGAAGACGGACGCGGGCTCGGGACGCAGGAGCTCGACGGCGCGCGCCGCTGCTTTGTCGTCCACGTCGCCGTAGAGGTTGGCGCGGGCGTCGTCGGGGTCCACGGCCAGGCGGCCGGTGGCGTCGGGGGCCAGGGCCAGGCCGGTCGGCGGGGCGCCGTCGTGCTGCTCGACCTCGGCGAGGAGCCGGGCCGGTGATTCGCCGGCGTCCAGGAGCCAGGCGGTGAGGAAGACGATGCCGGCGGTGCCGCGGACCGTGGCGGCCGTGACTCCGCCGAAGGAGTGGCCGAGTACCAGCGGGGGCTGGTCCGCGCCGGCGACGATGTCCTCGACGAGGGCGGTGCTGTCGTCGAGGGACAGTTCGTAGAGATCGGGGACCGCCAGTTGCAGACCGCGGGAGCGCAGCTCGTTGGCAAGGTCGTCGTAGTGCGCGGGCTGGTGCCAGGCGCCGTGGAGAATGATCACGTCCGTCACGACGGCAGCCTATGCGCGGCGGAAAGTGGCTGCGTGGCGTGCATTGAGCATTGGAGATGAAGCGGCCACAGGGTGTGGCTGCTGGAGGCTCTCAGCCCATCACGCGCACCGGGTTGCCGTCGCGGAACGCGGCGATGTCCGCCACGGCGTCTCCGTAGAACGTCTCGTAGAGGTCGCGGGAGACGTAGCCGATGTGCGGGGTGGCAAGTGCGTTCGGCAGTGTCCTGAGCGGGTGGTCGGCCGGGAGCGGTTCGATGTCGTAGACGTCGATCGCGGCTTTGCCGATCTGGCCGGTGCGCAGGGCCTCGATCAGGGCGGCCTCGTCGATGATCGGGCCGCGGGAGGTGTTGACCAGGATCGCCGTGCTCTTCATCGCGGCGAGTTCGGGGGCGCCGACCAGGCCTCGGCTGCGGCCGCTGAGGACGAGGTGGATGGTCAGGACGTCGCTGGCCGCGAACAGCTCCTCCTTCGCGACGGCCTGGACGCCGTGCTCGGCGGCCTTCTCGGCGGTGAGGTTCTGGCTCCAGGCGATCGTCGTCATGCCGAAGGCCTGGCCGATGCGCGCCACCTCGGAGCCGATGCGCCCGAGGCCCAGCAGGCCGAGGGTCTTGCCGTGCAGGCCGGTGCCGAGGCCCAGCTGCCAGCCGCCGGCGCGCAGCGAGGCCGCCTCCTCGGGCAGGTTGCGGGCGGCGGCCAGGATCAGGGCCCAGGTGAGCTCGATGGTGGGTGTCGCGGAGTAGCCGGTCCCGCAGACCGTGACGCCCAGGCGCCGGGCCGCGTCCAGGTCGATGGCGGCGTTGCGCGGCCCGGTGCTGACCAGCAGGCGCAGGTCGCCCAGCTGCTCCAGGACCTCGGCCGGGAAGCGGGTGCGCTCGCGCATCGCGACGATCACGTCGTAGCCGGCCAGGGCGCGGACGGCCTGGTCGGCGTCAGCGAAGGGCTCGCCGAACACGGTGGTGTCGGCGTCCAGGCTCGCCCAGTCGGCCAGGCTCAGGGCCACGCCCTGGTAGTCGTCGAGGATCGCGATCTTCATGCGGGTAGCCACGTCTGAAGCTTCTCACGCAGCGGGAGGCCGTGCCCCAGGCGGCTCGGTCAGCGGAACGGGCCGCCTCGGATGCGTCCCATGATCAGGCAGAACGCCACCGCCGCCAGGATCCAGCCGAGGTTCTTGATGTGCGCTATGTGTGGCAGGTGCTGCTGCCATGTTTTCAGGCTCGTCGCCACTGGTCCTCCTGGGCGTCGTGGCGGTACCGAGGTACCAGTCATCAGGGTGCGGACTAGTCGTGCTTAGTCGTGCTTAGTCGTACTTAGCCGTGTTTAGTCGTGCTTGGTGCGGACGAGCCCGGTGTCGTAGGCGAGGATCACGGCCTGGACGCGGTCGCGCGCGCCGACTTTGGCGAGGATGTGGCCGACGTGCTTCTTGACCGTCGACTCGGACAGCACGAAGCGCTCGGCGATCTCGGTGTTGGTCCATCCGTTGCCGACGGCGACCAGGACCTCGCGTTCGCGGTCGCTGAGGTCCTTCAGGCGGGGGTCCTGGGCCGCCGCGGCGTCGGAGGGGGCGAGGACGCCGTGGGCGTAGGCGTCCAGCAGGCGGCGGGTCAGGCTCGGGGCCACGACGGCGTCGCCGGTGGCCACCGCCTGGATGCCGGCCAGGAGTTCCTCGGGGCGGGCGTTCTTGAGCAGGAAACCGCTGGCTCCGGCTCGCAGGCCCTGGTAGGCGTACTCGTCGAGGTCGAAGGTGGTGACGATCAGGACCCTGGTGCGGCCGCCGGCGGCGACGATGCCGCGGGTGGCCTCCAGGCCGTCCATGCCGGGCATCCGGATGTCCATGAGGACGACGTCGGGATGCAGGTCGGCGGCCATGCGCACGGCCTCGGCGCCGTGGCCGGCCTCGCCGACCGGGGTCACGCCGTCGGTGCCCTCCAGGAGCATGCGCAGGCCGAGGCGTTGCAGGGGCTGGTCGTCGACGATCAACACGGTGGTGGTCATGGGCGGGGGCCTTCGCTGGTGGGGTCGTCGGTGAGGTCGCTGGTGAGGTCGTTGGCGGGGTCGATCGTGGCGTCGAGGCGGACGTCGACGGTCCAGCCGAGGTGGTCGTGGCGGGGGCCGATGCCGACGGTGCCGTTGTAGAGGGCTGCGCGTTCGCGGATCCCGATGAGGCCGTGGCCGCCGTCGGTCGCGGGCATCGGTGCTGCCCGGGCATCGGCGGGTGCGCCGGTGTCGGTGATGCGGACGTCCACCGAGCCTGCCGCGGCTGTCACGGAGACCTCTGCGGTGGCCGCTGTTCCGGCGTGTTTGAGGGTGTTGGTCAGCGCTTCCTGGACGATGCGGTAGACGGTGAGTTGCAGACCGCTGCCGAGTCCGGTGAGGTCGCCGGCGGTGCGGTAGGTCACCGGCAGGCCGGCCGCGCGGACCCGGGTCAGCAGCGCGTCCAGGTCGCCGATGCCGGGTTGGGGGCTCAGGTCGGGTTGTGAGCCGGCGTCGGGGTTCGCGTCGTCATGGTCCTCGCGCAGGGCGCCGAGCACGCGGCGCAGCTCGTTCATGGCCTGGCGGCCGGTGTCGGCGAGCAGGTGCAGGGTCGGCGCCGAGGGCTCGGCGTCGCGGTCGGCGAGGGTGGCGGCGCCGTCGGCGAGCGTGACCATGACCGACAGGGTGTGGCCGACGATGTCGTGCATCTCGCGGGCCACGCGGGTGCGTTCGGCCGCGGCGGTGAGGCGGGTGCGCTGGTCGCGTTCGACCTCCAGGCGGCGGGCCCGGTCCTCCAGCGCGGTCAGGTACATGCGGCGGGTCCGCAGGGTCAGGCCGGTGGCGGCGGTGGCGGTCACCATCCCGAGCAGGAAGAGCAGGACGCCCAGCCAGTCATGGCCGGACACCAGGTTGGTCGCGACGACGACGTTCTGGCCGGCGGCCAGCGCGACCGCCGGACCGAGCAGCCGCAGCCGGCCGTTCCGGGCCACGGCGAACAGCGCGACGAGGGAGGCGATGAAGGTGGCCGTCAGCCCGATGCCGAGCGCCGCCGCGACGAAGCTCACGACCGTGACCAGGACGAACACCGTGGCCGGGGCGCGGCGGCGCCACCACAGCGGGACGACGCCCGCGCCGGCCAGGAGGTACGCGAGGACGGTCGGGAAGCGGTGCCGGGCGTCGGCGTGCCCGGAGGCGGCGTGCGCACCGCCGGAGAGCAGGTCGGAGATGCTGAGGCCGACGACGATCAGGACGACCGTGGTGTCCAGCAGCCAGGGGTGGCGGTGGTCCAGCGCGCGCAGCCGCTGGCCGCGGCGGAGCAGGCCGGCCAGGACCGGATGCGCCCAGGCGGCCTCGGGCTCCCCGGGCGGCAGGGCCGTCCGGGGAGCTGCGTCGTGTCGCCTGGCCTGCGTGGCCTGCGTGGCCTGCCTGGTCTGCGTGGCCTGCCTGGTCAGCCTCGCCCGCCTGGTCAGACGTCGGCCCGCTTCAGGCGGACGGCCGCGGCGGCGAGCACGACGGCCGTCCAGGTGGCGAAGACCGCGAGGCCGGCGCCCGGCGACAGGGAGTGCGTCCCGCGGTGCAGGGCGAAGATGGCTTCGCCGGCGTTGCTGGGGAGGTAGGGCTTGACGTTGTCCTGCATCGAGCCGGGCAGCACCGCGGCCAGTCCGGGCAGGAGCATCAGGAACCCGACGAGCGCGGCGATGCTGCCGGACATGGAGCGGACCAGCGATCCGAGCGCCACGCCGAACACCGCGAACAGGCCGAGGTAGACGCCGGCGCCGGCCAGGCTGCGCAGGACCCCGTGGTCGCCGAGGGTGAGGGCGATGGCGTCGCCGTGCAGGCTCACGGCGCCGATGCCGAAGGCGAGCAGGGCGCCGAAGGTGGTCAGGACCAGGGTCAGCGCGCCGATCACGGCGCTCTTGGCCGCCAGGACCGGCCAGCGGCGGGGTACGGCGACGAACGTGGAGCGGACCATGCCGGTGCCGTACTCCCCCGCCGACATCAGGACGCCGAGGACGCCGACGATCAGGCCGGACAGCGAGGCGCCGACCAGAGCCAGGCTCACGGGGTCCTCGGAGGTGCCGGAGTGCTTGGCGCTGTGGGCGTAGACGGCGGCGGCGATCACGCCGAAGGCGATCAGGACGACGACGGAGGCCACGAGGGTGATCCAGCTGGAGCGGAGCGACCAGAACTTGCTCCACTCCGAGCGGAGGACGCGGCGGAGGGTGACCTTTCGGACGGTCAGGGTGGTGGGGGCGGTGGCGGAAGCCGTCCCGGGGACGAGCGTGGCGGCGGCCATCAGGCGACCTTCCCTTCGATGCCGGCGGTGGTGTGGTTGGCGGTGTGGCCGGCGGTGTGGTCGGCGGCGGTTCCTGTGGCCTGGCCGGCACCGCCACCGGCGCTGTGGTACTCCACAGCGTCGTGGGTGAGCTGCATGAACGCCGTCTCCAGTGACACGGACTGCGGCGTCAGTTCGAACAGCGGGATGCCGTAGTACGCGGCGGTGACCCCGATCTCGCGGGCGGTCAGACCGTGCACCAGCAGCTCCTGGTTCGCCGCCGAGGCGACGCTGACCCCGGGCGCGGCCAGCAGGCCGCGGAGCTTGGCCGTGTCGTCGGTGACCACCCGCACGCCGCCGCCTCCCGCCTGCTGCTTGAACTCGGTGAGCGAGGTGTCGGCGAGCAGCCGGCCGCGCCCGATGATCACCAGGTGGTCGGCGATCAGTTCCATTTCACTCATCAAGTGCGAGGACAGCATCACGGCGCGCCCTTCCGCGGCCAGCCCGGACAGCAGATTGCGCACCCAGAGCACCCCCTCGGGGTCGAGCCCGTTGACCGGCTCGTCGAGCAGCACCACCGCCGGATCACCGAGCAGCGCCGCGGCGATGCCCAGGCGCTGGCCCATGCCGAGCGAGAACGCCCCGACCCGCTTGCGCGCCACGCTGCCGAGCCCGGCGAGCTCGATGACCTCCTCGACACGCCGGCGCGCGATGCCGTGGGTGTAGGCGAGCGCCATCAGATGGCCGAACGCGCTGCGCCCGGGATGAACGGCCTTGGCGTCGAGCAGGACGCCGATCTCGCGCAAGGGGGTGGCTTGCTGCGCGTAAAGGCGTCCGTTCACCTTGACCGAGCCCTTGGACGGGGCGTCCAGGCCGACAATCATGCGCATCGTCGTGGACTTGCCGGCGCCGTTGGGGCCGAGAAAGCCGGTCACCTCACCGGGGCGGACGGTGAAGGAGAGACGGTCGACGACCGTCTTGTCCCCGTACCGTTTGGTCAACCCGCGCGCTTCGATCACTGCCATACTCCGTTTCGCGTTCCGTGTCCGTCGCGAACCCGCCGCGACCTGCACCTATGACGCTAGGGGCGGTTAGCGGCGGGAGGCTGGTGCCGTGGGAGACACCTCGGGGGTGGGGCTGGTACTGAGGTACCAGTCGGGTGTCAGCCTGAGGTCGTGGTGCCGAGGGGCGGGGGCGGCGGATCGGCGGCCGCCACGATGTTGTGGAGCGCGGTGCGCCGGCTGCCGGATCTGAGGCTCGCGGTGCGCCAGCGCGACCTGGTCTGGAAGGCCGATCACCGCCAGCACGCGCTGAGCGCGCTGCCCGTCACCTTCGCTGTGCAGCGCTGAGCTCAGAGAAGGCATCGCACGCCACGCGTCCCGTGCGGCTGCGTCCACCGAATGACGCCGCCGCCGCGTAGCCCGCGGTGATCGCTCCTAGCGTTCAGAGCACGACGCGGAAGGAGCGCCCGATGTCCCATCCCCTGCTGAACGCCTTCTGGATGATCTTCTGGTTCTTCCTGTGGATCATGTGGTTCATGCTGCTGTTCCGCGTGATCGCGGACGTCTTCAGCGACAAGGGGCTCAGCGGCTGGGCCAAGGCGGGCTGGCTGGTGTTCGTCTGCGTGCTGCCGTTCCTCGGCGTCTTCATCTACCTCATCACCCGCGGGCAGAGCATGGCCGATCGGGCCGAGGCGCAGGCTCGGCAGAGCCAGGAGGCCTTCGACGACTACGTCCGCAAGACGGCGGGCGACTCCGGGGCGGGCGCGGCCTCCAGTCCCGTGGAGGAGCTGTCGAAGCTCGCTGATCTGAAGTCCTCCGGTGCGATCACCGATGCGGAGTTCGACCAGGCCAAGCAGAAGATCCTGGCCTGATCCGGCGGCCCCCGACCGACAAGGACCCCGCGATGGGCTCGACCCCGGACACGGCGAATCCGAGCCTGTGGCGGCAGGCCCGGCTGGTCACCGAGCGCGGGCTGTCCGCCGATGGCGAGCCCGGCGACGTCCCGATCCTGGCGCCGGCCGGACTGGCGGCGCCCGGCTCCGGCTTCGACATCGTCACGCCCTGACCTGGCCGGCGATGGCGGCTGAGGAGGAACGTCCCGACCCGAGCGGAACGGCCGCGCAACGCCTGCGGGAGCGCTCGGCGCGGCTGGCGGCCGTGGTGCGGGCGCGTGGCAACGAGCTGAGGACGCGGCATCCGAAGCTGGCCGAGATCATCCGGGTGGCCCTGGCGCCGGAGACCATCGACCGTTGTTTCGCGGTGGCGGCGCAGATCTTCATCACCGCGGTTCCGATGACGTTGGCGGTCCTGGCGTTCCTGCCGCGGGCGCTGAGGGACCGGGTGCGGGAGAGCTTGAGCTCGCAGCTGGGGATCGAGGGCTCGGCGGCGCAGGCCGTGCACGCGTTCTTCGACGGCCAGGACAGTCTGCGCGACGCGATCGGGGTGGTCGGGCTGGTGCTGGCGCTGGCCTCGGCGACCAGCCTGACCCGGCGGCTGCAACGGCTCTACGAGCGCACCTGGTCGCTGCCGCCTGGACGGATGCGGTCCTCGGCGCTGCGCTGGGTCGCGTGGATCCTGGTGTGGGTCGTGGTGCTGTCCGCTCAGGGTCCGCTGCGGGCCGGCGTGGGCTGGTGGCGGTTCCTCGGATGGAGCGCGTCGGCGGCGATGAGCGTGGGCCTGTGGTGGTGGACGCCGCGGCTTCTGCTGCTGCGGCGGGTCGGCTGGCGGGCGCTGCTGCCGACCGCGGTGCTGACCGGGCTCGCGCAGACCGCGATCGGCGTCGGGTCCCGGTTCGTCATGCCGCGGGTGACCGGGCGCAGCGTGTCCGAGTACGGGCCGTTCGGGATCGTGCTCAGCCTCATGAGCTGGCTGTTGGTGGTCGCCGGGGCGATCGTCATCGGCGCCGGGATCGGGCGGGTGCTGGCACGTCCGGCGGCAGACCCGGCGGACACCGCAGACGCCGGCCACCCGGCGGATCCAACCCGACGGGCTGGTTCCGGTTCGGGCGATTAGCGTGGTTCGCACGTGGTGCCCCCGAAAGTAGCAGTGCCCCCGAAGGTAGAGGAGCAGAACCGGCGATGGTGAAGCGGCTGCTCGCCTACTGGGTCATCCTGGCGCTCGCGTTCGCGCTGGCAGCCTGGGTCGCGCCCGGGATGCACATCCACGGCGGACCGGTCGCCTGGCTGTGGCTCGCGGCCGCGTTCGCGCTGCTGAACCTGCTGCTCGGCACGCTCCTGCGCCTGGTCACGGCGCCGTTGATGCTGCTGACCCTGGGGTTGTTCGGCATCGTCATCAACGCGGTGCTGATCCGGCTGGTCGCGGCCTGGACCGACCGGCTGGAGCTGGACGGGATCGGGTCGGCGATCTGGGGCGCGGTGCTGGTCACGATCTTCACCTGGCTGCTCGGGCGCACCCCGCTCGGCCGGCCCAAGCGCGCGCATAAGAAGCAGCACTGAGGCCGCGGTGTCAGTGTCCGGATGCGATGCGGTGGGCACGCGGGGTGCGCGGAACGTTCGAGTGGGCTGAGGCATGCCGACTGACGGGCGCCGGGGTGGCGCGGACGGCGCGGACGGCCAAAACGGCCAGGACCAACAGGGCAGCCACGCCCCCCACGACCTCCGACCAGACCCGAACCCCCTCCTGCCGCGCTGGGCAATCCGCGCCACCGCGTGGAACCTCGCGCTCATCGTCGCCGTGGTGGTGGCGGCCGGGCTGGTCTGGGTCTGCGTCGAGCTGCGCGCCGCCGTCGTGCCGCTGCTGCTGGCGCTGCTGGCCACCTCGCTGTTGGAGCCGGCCGGGCGGCGCCTGACCGGCCGGATCCGCAGCCGGTCGCTGGCCGCCGGGGTGGCGTGCGCGCTGCTGGTGGGCGTGGTCGGCGGGACCGCGTGGCTGGTGGCGCGCGCCATCGCCGACGCCGCCCCGGGCATCGGGCGGGCGCTGGGCCGGATCGGGCAGCGAATCGGCGTCGGGTCCGGCGAGGAGCTGGTGCAGTCCGCGGCCGACGGGCTGCGGTCGATGGGTTCGCAGGCAGGTTCGGCGCTGGTGGCCGGGGTCGTGCACGGGGTGTCCACGGCGGTGCAGATCCTGGCCGGGTCGGTGCTGAGCGTGGTGCTGATCTACTTCCTGATCCGGGACGGGGACCGGTTCCCGGCGTTCGTCGCGCGGTCGCTGCCCCGGGGTACGGCGCCGGTCGCGGTGCGGATGGCGCGGCGCGCGTGGGAGGCGTTGTCCGGGTTCATGCGCGGCACCACGTTCATCGCGCTCATCGACGCGGGGCTGATCCTGATCGGGCTGCTGATCCTGCGGGTGCCGGGCGCCGGCGGCCTGGCCGCGCTGGTGTTCGTGGGCGCCTACATCCCGTTCATCGGCGCCTTCCTGTCCGGGACGGTCGCGGTGCTCGTGGCGCTCGGCGACGGCGGCGTCGGCAAGGCGCTGTGGGTGCTCGGCGTGGTGGTCGCCGTGCAGGTGATCGAGGGCAACCTCCTGCAGCCGATGATCCAGTCCCGCACGGTGTCGCTGCATCCGGCCGTGGTGATGCTGGCGGTCACCGGCGGCACCGCGGTCGCCGGGATCCTGGGCGCGCTGCTGGCGGTTCCGCTGACGGCGGCCGCCTCGGGCGTCGTCGCGGAATGGCGGGAGACCGCGGGCCAATCGGGGACGTCGCAGGATGCTGACGTCCCCGGATCGTAAGGTCTCGAGGTTTCGCCTTGTCGCTGCGCGCTACATCCGGGTGTAAGAACCCTTACGCAGTTCCGCCGGGAGACCGGCCTCGACCGGTGTCCAGCCCAGCATCCGCCCGGCGCGCGCCGAGTTCAGCGGCGCGGAACGGGTCAGCACGTCCGCGTAGGGCCCCATCGCCTCCCGGGCCTGCTCCAGCGTGATCGACATCGCCTGGGCACCGGTGAGTTCCGCGACGGCTTCGGCGATGTCACGCATGCTGGTCGGGGTACCCGCGGAGGCGTTCACCACGAGCCGGGGCTCAGCGGCCACGAGCGCCGAGGCGTGGAGCCGGGCCAGATCGTCGACGTGCACGGAGCTCCAGGCGTTCGCGCCGGTGCCGATGTACGTCGCGACCCCGTGCTCGCGGGCGCCGGCGATCATGCCCCGCAGCAGCCCGGAGCCGCCCCGGCCGTAGATCAGCGAGGCACGGACCACGGTCACCGCGGGCCCCTCGGCGGCCAGCACCCGGCGCTCCCCGAGCACCTTGAACGGCTGCGGCGACTGCTCGGGGGCGACCGGGCTGTCCTCGTCGACCTGTGCGCCGTGTGTGTCGGGGTAGACCAGGCCGGTGCTGGTGTACACGAAGGGCCGCCCCGGCTTCGTCGCGTCGAGCATCGCAGCCAGCGCCGGCTGCTCGATCTCGTGCATGGCGGGGTCGGCGAAGTCCACGGCGGCGTGCACGACCCCGTCGGCTTCCGCCGCCGCCGCGCGCAGCACCTCCAGGTCGGCGAGGCTTCCGGGCACGGGCTCGGCGCCCAGTCGCGCCACCTTCTCGCGCGCCGCGTCCGAGCGCACCAGCGCGCTCACCCGATGGCCGCCGCGGATCAAGTGCTCGGTGAGGACGGCGCCGAAGTAGCCGCTCGCGCCGGTCAGGAAAACGCGCATCGTCTGAGTCCTTGCCTTTCCAAAGGTGTCTTTTCCAGAAGTGTCTTTCGGCCCAGCGTCCACGCAGTCCAGACGGCTATCCAGGGACCACCGGTCCGTGGCTGCGGAGCTCCCGGCCGAGCGTCGCCGCCGTACTGTGGGCCCATGGACAAGCACGCTTTGGCGGAGTTCCTGCGGAACAGGCGGGAACACGTCGAACCGGAGGACGTGGGGCTGCCCCGCGGGCCGCGCCGCCGGACGCCGGGGCTGCGTCGCTAGGAGGTCGCGCAGCTGGCCCACATCTCCACGGACCACTACAGCCGGCTGGAGCAGGCCCGCGGACGGCATCCGTCGCGCGCCGTGCTGCAGGCCGTCGCCCGGGCGTTGCGGCTGTCCGACCAGGAGCGCGCGCACTTGTTCTCGCTCGCCGGGCAGGCCGAGGACGACCGCGGCCGCCTGCCGTCGCGCCGCGTCGACGAGGCCACCGCCGCGCTGCTGAACCGCCTCACCGACACCCCGGCGCTGGTCATGGACAACACCTGCCAGGTCATCGCGTGGAATCCGCTGGCCGCCGCGCTGTTCGAGGACTTCGCGCTGCTGCGGAGCGCGGACCGCAACGTCCTGCGCCGCATCTTCCTGCATCCGGACCAGGGCCGCGGTACGTACGGCATCACGGACCAGGAGCAGTTCGTCCTCACCACCGTGAGCTACCTGCGCATGGCCACCACGCGGTATCCCGACGACGCGGACCTTCGGGCGCTGATCGCCGATCTCCTGGCCGGCAGCGAGGTTTTCCGACGCCTGTGGACCTCGCTGGACATCCGCGTCGACCACCACGCGCGCCAGGTGTTCCAGCACCCGCAGGTCGGGCCGATCGAGCTCGACTACGACATCCTCAGCATCCCGGACCGCGACCAGCAGGTGGTGCTGTTCACCGCCGAGCCCGATTCGCGCGCGTTCCGCGATCTGCAGCTGCTCAAAGTCATCGGCGCGCGGCCGATGGTCCCTTCCGGCTGACGGCGACGATGATGGCCGGGGTTTGCGCCCCGGCCACCATCGCGCCGGTCTCCATCGCGCCAGTCTCCCGGCTCCCGCGTCTCAGGCGTGGTCGCGCAGGTAGCGCACCAGCCCGGTGACGTCCTCGGGGACCAGCCGGCCGATGGCGCCGCTGGAGTAGACGCTCACGACGACCTTGCCGTGCCGGTCCAGGACGAAGCCGGTGGACTGCAGATACAGCGGGTCCGGGTTCACGAAGGCGCCGGTCGACTCCGCGACGGCGTGGGCGTCGGCGCCGAACCCGACCGGGTACTCCAGGCCGTGCTCGGCGATCAGGGCGGCGGTGGTGGTCTCGTCGTCGACCGACAGTGCGGCGACCTTGATGCCCGCGTCGGCGAGGGAGTCCTTCGCGCGCTGGAAGGCCCGCAGCTGGGCGTTGCAGTAGGGGCACCACGATCCGCGGTAGAAGAGCACCACGCCGTACGCGCCGTCGAAGATCTCGGGCACCCGCACCACCTCCCCGCCGGGGACGGTGAGCGCCAGCTCGGGGAAGGGGTCGCCGGGGTGCAGCAGCGTCATGGTCGTGTTCCTCGCGGTGATCGGTCGACGTGTCGACGTGGTCGGCATGGTCGACGCGGTCGCCTCGGGGCGGCGACCGTCTCACCTGTTAGTGGCGGCCGCGAGGGGTGTTCTTACCGATGGCCGCGAGCAAACCTTCGAGGTCCTCGGCGCACGGACCACAGCTGCGCAGGTGGGCGGCGATTTCCGGGTACCGCTGCCGGGCCGCGGACGGATCGGCGATCGCGACCTCGGCGTAGACGTGGAGCAGTTCCATCGCCTTGTCGCATCCCGCGTCGCGGGGATCCGTCTGCAGGAAGGCGTCCAGGGCGGACCAGCCGTTCATGAGCGCCTCGCAGAGTTCTCAGGCAGGTACCCGTCGGCCACCAGCCTGGTCCGCAGCTTCCGTCGGGCGTCGAACATCGTCTTGTACAGCGCGTTCCGGTTGGTTCCCAGCCTCGCGGCCAGCACGTCCAACGGTACGCCGTCGACCACCAGGGCGGTGAAGACCTGCCGCTGACGGTCCGTGAGGTCGGTCTGGACCGCCTGCCGCAGGGCCCGGGCCAGATCGCGCCACTCGGCCTCGCGCGCCGGGTCGAACCCGAACCTCTCGGCGAGCCGGTCCTCCTGCTCCACGGCGTCCAGCGGGGCCGCCGGATCGCGCCAGAAGTGCCGTCCGACCTTCGCGGACACCTCGAAGACGACGAACTTGTAGGCCCAGGTGGTGAACCGGCTCTCGCCTCGGAAGCCGCCGACCTTGGCCAGGACGCCGAGCAGCGCGTCGGCGGCGGCCTGGTGCGCCAGGTCGTCCAGCTCGGGCCCGGAGATCCCGTGCCGTGCGCCGCGGCGGTTGGTCTCCGCTCGCGCGACGCGCAGCAGCATCTCGTGCAGCCTGGCCACGGCATGTTCCCGCTCGACGCCGGTCGCGCTCAGGGCCTGAACCCACGCGTCCGGGACCGGCGCCGGATCGGCGGCCCGCCTCGGTGACAGACCGGGAGCGCTCACTCCGATCACGCTACTTCCTTCGCCGTGCCGCCGAGGCGCGGGCCGGGGCCCGCGGCCGGCACGTCATCGATTCGTAAGCAGCGTGCCGAGCCGACCGCGCCCGGCCTGTCAGGCCGGGCACCATCCTGGTCTTGTCTGCCGGCTGTCCGTCAGTGACGCTGTGAGGACACGATGATCAGGAGGCGGCTATGGCAGGCATCTGCGATTGCTGTGGAAGTCAGGCCGAGTGGACACAGAGCTATCTGCTCGCGACGCGGACGGTGGTGCTCTCCGAAGGGTTCTGGCGCAGGCATTTCGAACTGCTCAAATCGGTGGTGGCGCCGATGGCCTTCGACGAGAGCCAACAGTTGACGCTCTTCGATTCGTCGCTGCGCAAGAACGCCGGCAGCGCCACCCCGTGGTTCATCTGCGACCACTGCATCGATCTGTTCATCTGCGACCGCGCCGAGGCCCGATCCCACGCTCTCGACCGCAGCGAGCCGGCCCGGGGCGGCGCGGTGGATCCGGGCGGCTGCGTCCAGGTCGCGGCCATCGCCTGGGAGGGTGTCTTCGGCCGCTGGCCGTCGAACGCGCAACGCCCGACGGTCCGCGACTCCTGCGACTTCTGCGCGCGCAAGATCTACGCGGGCGAGTACTGCAGCAACGTCAGGCAGGAAGCCATCGACGAGCTGCGCGCCGCGGGAGCGCTCGACGCTCCCCCGCTGAACCCCATCCGCTCCGACGGCAGCGGCTGGCTCGCCTGCCAGCGATGCATGGTGGCCATGGTCGCGAAGACGATGCGCCTCCGGGAGCGGGGCCGCTGAGGTGGGTGGCACTCTGGAGGAGGCCGAGCAGCTTTTCGAGCGTGGCAAGGCGCTGGTCTTCCAGGACCGGTTCCGCGAAGCGGCCGAGATCCTGGAAGCCGTCGTCGCCCTGGCGCCGGGGGACGGTGCGACCCGGATCCTGCTGGCCGTGAGCCGCTTCAACTCCGGCGACTACGTCGGCTCGCTGGCTCCGGCGGCGTTCGGCGCATACATGGAGCCGTCGCACGCCGTCGCCCACACGATCCTCGGGGAGGCGCTTCGTCAGGTCGGCCGGCCCGAGGACGCGGCACGCCACCTCGCGCGGGCCGCCTGGCTCGGGAATCCGCAGGCGGCGTCGTTGCTGGCCGAAATGGACCAGGAGTCCTGCGGCAGGTGCGGCGGCGCCGTCGACCCGGCGGCCCGGTGCCGACGCTGCGCGGGCGAGCCGCCGCCGACGGGCGATCCCCGGCACCGGAGTTGGGCCTGGTCCGCACTGCCCGAAAGCGACTACCGGTCGGGCCTGAGCCTGCCCAGCGGGGAACTCGCCGACCTCGGGGGCGCGTACGTGACGCGGTACCGGGAGCAGGGCGACGCCGAGGCGATCGAGGAGGCGATCCTGTACCTGGAGCTCGCGGCCGCCGCCGGCGCCGACGCCGAGCGCGCGACGCCGTTGACGGAGCTCGGCGTCACCTTCCGCCTCCGCTTCCTGTGCTACGGGATCCCGGTGGATCTGGACTACGCGATCGACTGCCACGAGCAGGCCCTGTCGCTCACCGAGCCGCGCAGCCAGACCCAGGCCCAGGTCCTCGGCAACATCAGCGTGGCCTACGCGGAGCGCTACAAACTCGGGGGGCTGCGCGCCGACCTGGACCGGGGAATCGCGCTGGTCGAACGCGGGCTCGAGTTCTCGACGCCGGACTGGGAGATCCACACCGCGCTGCTGGCCAACGCCGGCGAACTGTCCGCGGTCCGTTTCGCGCGCGACGGTGCGCCCGCCGACCTCGATCGCGCCATCGAGCTGCAGGAACAGGTGGCGGCGGGCACCCCGGCAGACCACCCGAGGCTGGCGGGAAGGCTGTCGAACCTCGCCGCGGCGCTCGTGGAGCGCTACCGAACCGTCGGGGCCCGCTCCGACCTGCGGCGGTCCATCGGGTTCGCCGAGCGCGCGGTTGACGAGACCCCGGTCGGGCACCCGGCCCGCGCGATCCGGCTGGGCAACCTGGGCAACGCCCTGCTCTACTCGTGCGACCGGACGCCGAACGACGCGGAGCTCTCCCGGGCGATCAGCGCTCTGAGACAGGCCTATGAGACGACCCCGGAAGGGAGCCCGGCCTCGATCCGGATGCTCTCCCAACTCCTCGACACCTACCTTCGGCCGGACGCCGCGCTGCACCACGTCGACCGGGCACAGCTGCGGGCCCACGCCGCAAGGCTGGCCTCTGCGGTGAACGCCCCGGTGCTCGACCGGGTGCGCGGCGGCCGGGTGGTCGGTGCGTTGGCGAACGCGGTCGGCGACTTCGAGACCGCCACGGAAGTCCTCGACGCCACGATCGGGCTGCTCCCGTCGATCGCCGCGCGCGGGGCGGACTGGGCGGACCGGGATCGCCGCGCGGGTGAGTATCTCGGGTTGGTCGGTCATGCCGTGACCGCGCACTGCGCCCGGGGCGATCTCGTCGGTGCCGTGCAGATCGCCGAGCTGGGTCGCGGCCTGCAGTTGGCCGAACAGCTCGACGCGCGCAGCGATCTGAGCGACCTCGAGCAGCAGCTGCCCGAGTACGCGCAGGCCCTGGGACGGGTTCGGACCCTGCTGGGCGAGCACGACGGAGCGCCGGGAGAGAGTCAGGCGCCGCTCTGGACGCGGTATGAGGACCTGCTCGCGCAGATCCGCGGCCATCACGACTTCGAACGCTTCCTGCTGCCTCCGGACCTGTCCGAGCTACGACGCGCCACCGGCTCCGGCACGGTCGTCATGATCAACGCCGGGCGCGAGCGCTCCGACGCCGTCCTGGTCCTCGCCGGCGGCGAACTCGTCCACGTTCCGCTGCCCGACCTCAGATCGCGCCACGTCGTCGACTTTCAGACGCCGCTGCTCACCTTGGCGCGCGGAGCCCGCGACCTGCCCCCGGAGAAGGCACGAAGCCCGCAGGCCACGCTTTCCGATGTCCTCGCCTGGCTCTGGGAGACCGCCGTCGGCCCGATCCACAAGGCGCTGCTCGACAACACCGGCGCCGAAGCGCGCGCCGACGGCGCACCGCGGCGCGTGTGGTGGCTGCCGATCGGCGCCATCGGCGCCTTTCCGCTGCACGCTGCGGGATACCCCGGGCAGCCGGGAGCGCTCGACGCCCTCGTCTCCTCCTACACCCCGACTCTGCGCGTACTCGCCCACGCGCACGGCCGCCGACCGGCGGCGACCCGGCGCCAGCTGACCGTCGCGCTCGCCGAGGTGCCCGGACTGCCCACCATCCCCGGCACGATCGCCGAGGCCCGCACCCTGCACCGCGACCACCCCGAGATCCCGCCGCTGCTCGACGGGCACGCCACGGTCGGCCGGGTGAAGTCCGCGCTGCCGGAGGCGACCTGGGCGCACTTCGCGTGCCACGCCTCGGCGGACCGCGCCGTCCCGTCCCGCAGCGGGCTGCACCTGGCCGACGGCGTGCTGACCGTCCCCGAGGTGAGCCGGCTCCAGCTCGCCGACGCGGAACTCGCCTACCTGTCCGCCTGCTCCACCGCGCACCGCAGCGACACCAGCATCGACGAGTCCGTCAACCTCGCCTCCGCGTTCCACCTGGCCGGGTTCCGGCACGTCGTGGCGAGTCTGTGGCCGCTGGACGACGCCATCGCCGCACAGACCGCCAACAGCTTCTACGCGCGGCTGGCCGATACCCCCGACGGCTCGGGAGCGGCCGCCGCGCTGCGCGCCGTCACCCTCGAACTCCAAGGGTTGTACCCGGATCGCCAGGACTTCTGGGCGGCGTTGATTCACAGCGGGCCGTGAGAAGCGGACCGCGAGAACCGCCGTTCCGTCGCAGGGCTCTGCCTTACGGTGGAAATCGACGGGCCCGATCGGCCTGGGCCCGCCAACCGGACCTGTGCGCGAGGGGGAGGGCGCACAGCGCGCCTCGGTCTCAGGCTCCTGGCACGGCTGCGCCGCGGGGAGGGACAGGCGCAGACGGCGGTGGAGACGGCGACGGTCGACTTCGCGGAGAACCCCGGGGACGAGGACTTCCGGGCGGCGTTGCGGGCCCAGGTGAGGAAGGCGCTGAGCCGGGATCCGGACCTGGCGCAGCTGGTGAGCGAGGACTCGGCCACGGTGACGGCCACCGGCGAGCGGGCCGTGGCCGTCGCGCACAACACCGGGATCTGCCGCGCCCAGGGAGCGGTCGGTGGCCGTCGGCGTCAACCGCGGCATCATCTCCACCGGGGACAACACGCAGAACGTGCAGGTGACGCTGCTGGCCGGGCTGCCCGACCACGTGCGGATCGCGGCTCCGCCCGGGACCGTGCTGCTGGGCGGCAGCAGCGGGGCCGGGGTGTTCGTCGGGCGCGAGGCCGAGCTCGGGATGCTCGCCGCGGCGGACGGCGGCGCCCAGGTCCTGGTCGGGCTCGGCGGCGCGGGCCAGACCACGCTCGCGCGCCGCTTCGCCGAGCAGCGCCGGGACCGCGACAACCCGGTCTGGTGGATCGACGGCCGTACCGCGGAATCGATCGAGGCGGGGCTGGCCGAGCTCGCCGTGCGGCTCGACCCGCTGTTCGACGGGCTGCGGGCGCTGGCCGCGGACTGGACGCGCGCGTGGCTCGCCGCGCACCGCGACTGGCTGCTGGTGCTGGACGACGTGCCGGGCCCGGAGCAGGTCAGGAGGCTGATCGAAGGACTCCCGGACGGCAGGTTCCTGCTCACCAGCCGTCAGCGGGACGGCTGGCTGGGCCTGGCCCGGGCCCTGGGGATCGGCGTCCTGGGCGCGGAACACGCCGTCGAACTGCTCGGCCGCGTGGTGCGGGAAAGCCTTCCGCGGTCCGCCGAAGCCGCGGGCGAACCCGATCTGACCGGTGCCGCCGAGCTGTGCGAACGGCTCCGCCGGCTACCGCTGGCGATCGATCAGGCCGGGGCGTTCATCGCGCAGAGCGCGATCTCGCCGGCGGCGTATCTCAGGCTGCTGACCAGCCGCGGGGCCGAGGCGCTGGGGCAGGCCGCGCCCCGTGGCGGCCCGGAGCGCACCGTCGCCCGGATCTGGAGCGTCACCTTCGAGCGGCTGGCCGAGGACCCCTTATCGGCGCAGTCCCTGCGCGTGTTCGCCTGGTTCGCCCCGAACGACATCCCCCGGCACCTCGACCCGGACGCGGACGAGCCGCCGGCCCTGCTCGTAGCGCTCAAGCTGCTGGCCGCCCACCACATGGTGACGCTGACCCCGGACGCGGTCGCGGTGCACCCGCTGGTCCAGGAGATCGCGCGCACGCCGAGCGAGGAGGACCCGTACCGCTCGGCCGAACTGATCGCCAGGGCGCGGGAGCAGGCGACGATGCTGCTGGTCATCGCGGCCGGAAAGCTGTCCCGCCGGGGCGGGACGGAGACCTGGCCGAAGCGCCGCAGGCTCTTCCCGCACATCGAGGCCCTGGCCGCGCTGACGGACCCGGAGCAGGACGGCGAGCACGCGGTGACGCTCTACGGCTGGGCCGGCGAGTCCCTGCAGGCCCAGGGCGACTTCCGGAACGCGATCCGCCATCTGGAGCGCGCGGACGAGGGGTCCCGGCGCGTGCGCGGCGTGCGCGACGAGCGGTCGCTGCGGCTGCGGATCAGCCTCGCGCAGTCGTACACCGCCGTCGGCGAGGCTGAGCGCGGCGCGGCCGTATACGAGCAGATGCTTCCGGACTGCGTGGACGTGTTCGGCGAGGCACACGACCTCACCGCGCTCGTCCGCATATCGCTGGCCACGGTGTACTCGGCCGCGGGCGCGCACGAGCGGGCCGTCGGCCAGCTGAACGCCCTGGTCGGCCACTGCGACGCGGCCTTCGGCCGGGACGCCCGGATCTCGCGCGTGGCCCGGTTCAATCTCGGCTCGGCGCTGATCGGCGCGGGCGACCACCGGGCGGCCGCCGAGGTCTACGAGGACTACCACGCGACGGAGCTCGCCGCGCTCGGAGCCGACGACCCCTCGACGCTGAAAGCCGCCACCAACCTCGCGACGTGCCTGTACCGGCTCGGCGAGCTCGCGCGGGCCCGGCAGCTGCAGGAGGACGTGGCCGAGCGCCGGGCGCGGGTTCTGGGCGAGCTGCACCCGGACACGCTGCTGGCGCGCGCGAACCTCGCCAACACGCTGTCGGCGAGCGGGGAGCACGAGCGCGCTCGCGAGCTCGCGGCGAGCGTGCTCGCCGACCGGGAGCAGGTGCTCGGGAGCGATCATCCCGGCACCGTTGCCTCGCGCGCGGACCTGGCGGTGATCGAGAGGGCTTCCGAGGAGCGGCAGCCCGCGGCTTCGGGGCGGCGGGGGCTGCTGCGGCGGCTCGGGCGGCGCGGCTGAGCGGCCGGCTCGGGGCACTTCGGAACCTTTTCGCAGCTTCGGTGGCCAGCCGGCCGGAGCGGCGGCGGCCGGCCGGACCGGGGCCGGCCAGCAGGTCCGCGACCTGCTGTGGGCACCGTGACCTGGGCCGGCATTGGCGCGTGCGGCGCCTCCTACCTGTCGTTAGCCGAACGAACTTGCAAAATCCCCAAAGAAGTTCGACACTCTAACCATGAGTGAGTCGAACCAACTGTCCGGGCTGCCCGCCGAGCGGGTGGTCGACGCCGTGCAGGTGCTGGTGCGGTTGCGGCGGTCGCTGGAGCGGGTGGAGACCGGCTTGAGCCTGCCGCAGTACCAGTTGCTGTCGATGGTGCGCGGAGGCGGGGAGCGGTCGGCACGGTTGGCCGACAAGCTCGCGGTGCGCAAGCCCACGCTGACCGCCGCCGCCGATGCGCTGGTGGCCGCCGGGCTGCTGGAGCGGGAGGCCGATCCCGGGGATCGGCGGGTGGTCCGGGTGCGGATTACCGAGGCCGGTTTGGCTGCTGTACGCAGTGCCGAGGAACAGCTGGCCGCCGCTTTGGCGCCGCTGTTCGGGGACGCGGCCGCGCACTTGGACGGTGGCGGTGAGGCGTTGCTGGACTGCTTCGACGCGCTGGACGGGGCTTTGAACCGGCGGTTCGCCGAGCATCGGGCCCGGCATCTGGCCGAGGCCGAGGCGACGCGCGCCGAGTGACGAGATCGAGGACAAGGGGGCAAGAACATCAAGAGCGCTGACAACACCACAAGCAATGCAGACACGATAAGCAACACGAACACCAAGAACACCAAGAACATAACGAACATAACGAACGCCACCGAAACCCTCGTGACCGGCGGCAAGGACGACAACGCGTCCAGCACCTGGATCCGCCGGCTGGCCTCGGTCAGCTGGGTCTACCGCCGCAGTGTCCTGATCGCGTTCGGCGGCTCTCTGGTGGCCATGCTCGCCAACGCCGCCATGCCGCTGATCCAGCGGCACATCATCGACGACGTCGTCATCTCGCGCCGCTCGTCGCTGGCCCCGTGGGCCGCGATGGCGCTGGTGCTGGCGCTGGCCAACTTCGCCGGGACGCGCCTGCGCCGCTACGTCGGCGGCAAGCTCTCCCTGGACGTGCAGTACGACCTGCGCAACCGGATCTTCGGCGCGCTGTCCCGGCTGGACGGCGCGCGCCAGGACGAGTTGGCGACCGGGCAGCTGATCTCGCGCGCCACCTCCGACGTCACCATGGTGCAGGGCCTGTTGGGCATGCTGCCGATGCTGACCGGGAACCTGCTGCTGTTCTTCGTCGCGCTCGGCGTGATGGCGTTCCTGTCGCCGCTGCTGACGCTGGTCGCGGTGGCGACCGGGCCGTTGCTGTGGCTGGTGGCGGTGGCCGCGCGCAAGCGGCTGTATCCGGCCACGTGGGAGGCGCAGCAGCAGGCTTCGGCGCTGGCCGGCGTGGTGGACGCCGCGGTCGGCGGCGTGCGGGTGGTGAAGGGCTTCGGGCAGGAGGAGCAGGAGCTCGGCAAGCTGGAGGCGGCCGGCGAGCGGCTGTTCGCCTCGCGGCTGCGCGCGGTGCGGTTCTCGGCCCGCTACAACCCGGCGATCATGGCGATCCCGGCGCTCGGGCAGGTCGGGGTGTTGTTCCTCGGCGGCTGGCTGGCGCTGCGGGGCACGATCACGCTGGGCACGTTCCTGGCGTTCTCCACCTATCTGGCGCAGATGCTCGGTCCGGTGCGGATGCTGTCCTCGCTGGTGACGATCGGGCAGCAGGCGCGGGCCAGTGTGGAGCGGATCTTCGAGATCATCGACTCGCAGCCGAAGGTGACCGAGAAGCCGGACGCGGCGCTGCTGCCGCGCCAGGCCTCGGGCGTGGAGTTCGACGGCGCCGTGTTCGGCTACGTCGCCTCCCGGCCGGTGCTGCGCGGCCTGGACCTGAAAGTGGGACCCGAGGAGACGGTGGCGCTGGTCGGGACCTCCGGGTCCGGCAAGTCCACGGTGTCGATGCTGCTCCCCCGCTTCTACGACGTGCAGGGCGGCGCGGTGCGGGTCGGCGGCGCCGACGTGCGCGACGTGACCCTGGACTCGCTGCGCGAGGCGATCGGGCTGGTGATGGAGGACAGCTTCCTGTTCTCCGACTCGGTCCGCGCCAACATCGCCTACGGCCGCCCGGACGCCACCGACGAGCAGGTGCGGGCCGCGGCGCGGATGGCCGAGGCCGACGAGTTCGTCGAGCAGCTGCCCGACGGCTACGACACCGTGGTCGGCGAGCAGGGCCTGACCCTGTCCGGCGGCCAGCGCCAGCGCATAGCCCTGGCGCGGGCGCTGATCACCGATCCCCGGGTGCTGATCCTGGACGACGCCACCTCCGCGGTGGACGCCCGCGTGGAGGCGGAGATCCACGACACGCTGCGCCGGGTGATGGCGGGCCGCACGACGCTGCTGATCGCGCACCGCCGCTCCACGCTGGCGCTGGCGGACCGGATCGCGGTGCTGGACCACGGCCGGGTCGTCGACATCGGCACGCACGAGGAGCTGACCGAGCGCTGCCCGCTGTACCGGCTGTTGTTGTCCGGGCCGGGAGACGACGCGGAGGGTATCGACGCCGGGGATCTGACGCGGGCTGTGCAGCCCGTGGCGGTTCAGGGCTCGAACGGCTTCGCGGTCAACGGCCAGGCCAACGGCCAGATCAGCGGCCAGATCAAGGGCCAGGCCAACGGCATAAGCAATGGCATAACCAACGGCCACAGCAACGGCGCCGCTGCCAACGGCACTAGTGCCGGTATCAGCACCGGCACCGGAACCGCCACCGAGGCCCAGGTCGACGGCATCACCCCGAGCCTGTGGCCCGAAACCGACGACGCCGGCAACCCGCTGGCCGCCGCCAAGGGCTCGGGCTCCGGCGCGCTGCCCGGCATGGGCGGCGGAGGCGGCGGCGGGCGCGGTGTCGGCGGCGGGGGCGGCGGCGGCTTCGGCGGCTTCCTGGCCTCGATGCCCCCGACCCCCGAGCTGCTGGCGAAGGTCGCGGCGCTGCCGCCGGCCACCGACGCCCCGCACGTGTCGCAGGCCGAGGCGCGCGCCGCGGACCCGACGTTCTCGCTGCGCAGGCTGCTGCGTCCGTTCCGGCTGGCGCTGCTGCTCGGCCTGGCGCTGGTGGCCGCGGACACCGCGGCCGGCCTGGCGCTGCCGGCGCTGATCCGCGGCGGCGTGGACAAGGGCATCCTGGCGCACTCGCTGTCGGCGATCGTCGCGGTGTCGGTGGCGGCGCTGGGGGTGACGCTCGCGGACACCGTGATCAACGTCTGCCAGTACCGAGTCACCGGCCGCACCGGCGAGCGCCTGCTGTACGCGCTGCGGGTGAAGGTGTTCGCGCAGTTGCAGCGCCTGGGGCTGGACTACTACGAGCGCGAGCTGTCCGGGCGCATCATGACCCGGATGACCACCGACGTGGACGCGCTGTCCACGTTCCTGCAGACCGGTCTGCAACAGGCGGTCGTCAGCGTGCTGTCGTTCGTCGGCATCGTGGTGGCGCTGGTGGTGATCGACTGGAAGATGGCGCTGATCGCGCTGAGCGTCCTGCCGCCGCTGCTGATCGCGACCGCGGTGTTCCGGTCGAAGTCGAGCAAGGCGTACACCGAGGCGCGGGAGAAGGTCTCGGCGGTCAACGCCGACCTACAGGAGAACGTCGCCGGCATGCGGGTGACGCAGGCCTTCCGGCGTGAGGGCACGAACGCGGTCCGGTTCGCCGGGCTGTCGGACGAGTTCCGCGTCTCACGGCTGCGGGCGCAGAAGTACATCGCGACGTACTTCCCGTTCGTGCAGCTGCTGGCGGACGTCGCCGGGCTGCTGGTGCTGGCCGCGGGTGCCTCGCGGGTGCACTCCGGGGAGCTGACCGCCGGTGCGCTGATCGCGTACCTGCTCTACATCGACATGGTGTTCTCGCCGGTGCAGCAGCTCTCGCAGGTGTTCGACGGCTACCAGCAGGCCGCGGTGGGCCTGCGCCGGATCGGGGATCTGCTGCGGACCAAGCCGTCCACACCGGAGCCGGAGCATCCGGTACCGGTGCCGGCGGCGCTCGGCGAGATCGTGTTCGACGACGTCACCTTCGCCTACGGCCCGGACACCCGGCCGGCGCTGGAGGGCGTGAGCGTGCGCATCCCGGCGGGGCAGACGGTGGCGCTGGTCGGGCAGACCGGGGCGGGCAAGTCCACCTTCGTGAAGATGGTCGCCCGCTTCTACGACCCGACCGGCGGCGCGGTCACGGCCGGCCGGCACGACCTGCGCGAGTTCGAGCTGACCGACTGGCGGCACCGGCTGGGCGTGGTCCCGCAGGAGGCATACCTGTTCGACGGGACCGTCGCCGAGGCCATCGCCTACGCCCGCCCCGACGCACCGCGCCGGGACATCGAGGCGGCGGCCCGCGCGGTCGGCGCCGAGGAGATGATCGCGGCGCTGCCCGACGGCTTCCACTCCCAGGTCGCCGAGCGCGGCCGGAACCTGTCGGCCGGGCAGCGGCAGCTGCTGGCGCTGGCCCGGGCCGAGCTGGCCGATCCGGACGTGCTGATCCTGGACGAGGCCACCTCCTCGCTGGACCTGGCCACCGAGGCCGCGGTCACCCGCGCCGAGCTGTCCCGCTCGGCCGACCACGGCGCCGACGGCCGCAGCCGCACCACGCTGGTGGTGGCGCACCGGCTGACCACGGCGGCGCGCGCCGACCGGATCCTGGTGCTGGACGGCGGCCGCATCGTCGAGGACGGCACGCACGCGGAGCTGGTCGACGGCGGCGGGACGTACGCGGCGCTGTGGGAGGCGTTCGTCGCCGGGCACGAGGACGGCGAGCGGGAGGCGGAGCCTGCGGGAGCGGCTTTGTAGAGCCGCACATAAAGAGTCGGGGGGGGGGGGGGGCCCCCCCCCCCCCCCCCAAAAAAAAAAAAAAAAAAAAAAAAAAAAAAAAAAAAAAAAAAATAAAAAAAAAAAAAAAAAAATAAAAAAAAAAAAAAAAAAAAAAAAAAAAAAAAATAAAAAAAAAAAAAAAAAAAAA